>CAZWOU010000125.1:0-13102 GCA_964635375.1 uncultured Pirellulaceae bacterium
CTGCACCCAATTCCAGCGATCCGATTCGGAGGGCGTCTTTTCTGGAAAGCAACGATCCTGTAAAGCCGCCAACGTACGAGTCTGAGACGCAACTGAGAATGAATGCTTGGGCATCGCCTGAAGGCCGGAGTCACCGTTGCTCAAAATGTCGATCAGGATGCTCAAGTAGACTGTCTTGCCGGATCCGCTAGCGCCGAGAACGGAGATGAACTTCGCTTGGCCGTCACCCTGGTCGTCGGACAACTCGCGAGGTGCGTAACAGGCGCTGCAGTTCGCATCGTCGCCGTCGATCAGTTCGCCGCAGCAAATGCAAAACAGCGACAAGGGCGGTGCATCAGCTTGCTTTCGGTCGGCTGCTGTGTAGGTATGCATGGTAGGTCTCTGCGTGTGATTCTACGTCTGCGGATGACAGGCGGTTTGAAGGGCTAAGAGTCAGCGAGATCCTCGTCCAGCAAGTCGAACGCTGTCGGTGGTTGCTGCAATTGTGAAACGCTTACTCCGCAGCGAAAGCCAACATTGTTGACTCGAGCAAGCTTGGCCTTCCCCGTGCGGAACTGGCATGTCGCTTGAGTTTCAAAGTACGTGTCAAAGGCGGCGCCGCGAATTTCGGCCATCGGCTGATCAAATGCGATTACCAGCGACTCGGAGCCGCTATCGAAGTGAAACTCATTCGCGAGCCATTCCCATGTGTTGCCGATCAGTTGGTAAACGCCATTCGGCGTGCAACCTTGAACGTAGTCGTTGACTGGCGCCGTCTCTGCGTGGTTTGCGGTTCGAATATGAACGCGATCACGGCGGAATGTGTTGCCCCATGGGTAACGCGACTCCGGCCCTTCTCCAGCCGGCCACGTTCCCGAACGTTGCCACTCGGCGGGCGTCAATAGCCGCTTGCCAACCCACTTGGCATAGGCCGTCGCCTCGCACCAAGAGATGCCGACAACCGGGTGATTCATCAGCTGTGATAGCGGTCGACCCTCTTCCCAATATTTCGGTCCCGGCAAACCCGTGCGGTCAATGCACTGCAATACAAAGGGCAAGATCTCCGGCGGCCAGATGTCGACATTTGCATAGGCGCCAGACTCGACAAACGCCCAGTACTCGGCATTCGTGACCGCACATCGATCCACGTAAAACGGTTCGACCTGAAGGGGATTGGAAACGCTCGAGGCAAACTCGAATCGGCCTTCGCGGCGAACTGGCGAAGAGATTGCCAAGCAGACTTCGCCAGCAGGAGTCAGTGCCATGTCACGCTCAAGCGACTTCCAAAGCGCGGACAACTGCCCGACGCTGACCGCCTCTTCGCACTGCTTATCCAGCTCAACACAGTAGCGCAGGTCCGTGCGAGGTTCATCCGCAGCGAGGCGCACCTTGTCTTCCTGCTCCTCATCAATAGGTTCGCTCGTTGGCCACATCGACGCCGTCGCCTGCCGCAAAAGCTCGAGGATTGCCATTGGTCGTCTTCTCCGTGTTCGTGCTGTTCTCAACGCGGGGAGCGAAACTGTTCTTTAACGGGTTCGCTTTGCATGGTTTGCTATTTCGACACTCAGCTTGACAAACTCCTGGACGGCCACGAGTCGATCTTGTGTCGCGTCAAGGTCTTGATCCTCTTTGGACGACTCAGCAGCCTGCGGCGCTGCAGGCGACCTGTTAGGCGTGTGCAGCGACGCCGCCGAGTTATGCGCGTTCGCGGCAATTGCATCCTTGGCAGCCAGGCGACGGTCTTCCGTTTCGATTCGCTTCCAAGCTTGCTCGAGCAGCTCACTTTCGGCCTGCAGCTTGGCAATTCGTTCGCCGTGCTCCCTGTCCCAGTTCGCCCTCTCTGATCTTGCTTGCTTCAACAGGCGACTCGCTTGCGCATGCATCGAAATTGTTTCCTCTGCGGAATCGACTACGGAGTCCCAACGCGACAATTGCTCTTCGATAAATTCCTGCATTTGTTCAATGATCCGCACCAATTGGCGGTTGCGTTCGTCACGTGCTTGAACTGGCTGGTCCATGGCGTCTTGTTTCTCGGGTCCTGGTCGCGGGTCAACCCTTTTTAGCGAGCTTCTCAATCTAGTTTGTTCCACAATCCGACGATTCGCGACATCAAGCCACCGCCCTCATCGGTGTCGGTGGTAAGCCGTCGGCGGCCGCCTTCCTGCTGGTGAATCTCATTCAAGTGTTCGCGCAAAGCCAGTACGCGGTCGTCGACTTTGACGGTGTCTCCGTCCTTCTCGGAGTCACGCTCGATGTCGGCCAGCTTGCTAGCCAATTGAGAGCGCTCACGCGCCAATTCCGCTTGCGAAGTCGCGATCTTTGCTCGCTCCTCCCGGATCGCTTGATCGACGACCACCTTCTGAGCTTCCTCGGCATTGCGGACCTCAACGGAATTGAGTCGGTCGTCCAGCGACTTCCGCTGTGAGTCCAGGTCGGCCACCTGCTGCTGAAGGCCTGCGTTCTCTTCACGCAACCGCGCCAGTAGGTTCTGATGCTCTTGCCCAGCGCTGCTGGATCGGGCCGATGCCGCTAGTTGCAACTCGGCTTTGTCCCGCTCCTCTTGCATCTGCTCAAGCCGGTTTTGCAGCAACCCGAACTCTGCTTCGCGAACTCCGTCGTTTTCACTGATTCGCTGCTCTATGTCGCCGACCCAGGATTCCAACTGCCTGCGTTCTTCCTTCTCCGCTCGGTTCGCAGTTTCGCTTGCCGACAACATCGTCTCCATCAACGACGCTCGTTCATCACTTTCTTGAAGCTCGAGCAGCAGCTCATCAATGCGGCCGATCAGGGATTCGGCTCCGCCCATGTCATCGCGAGGGGCGAACGCGTCGCTTGATTCTGCGGCCAGAAACGCTTCCAGCTGCGCATCGCGTTCCGCCAATTCGGATTGAAGTTCGACGATCTCCACTTTCAGAATGGACACGGTCTCGTCGTCTTCGGCATCTTCGTCCCATTTGAACATGGGCTCCGAGCGGCCAAAGGAACGCGGACCCGCTTGCGCCTCGGCCTTCGCCGGGCACGGCTCGTCGCGACTTGATTGCGACACCGCGGTTGGATTCTGTTCGCAATCGGTGGGCTCGATGTCATGTTCCGTTTGGCCCCACGCGCCCTCCTCGCTTTCGGAAGATGCCGCGACCGGCGCTTGTCCTGGGTCAGTCAATGGTTCAGCCGCTTGCGACTCCCACTCGTGCCGGTTGAGTTGCGTCGAGTCATCTCCGCCGAGACCCGTCCCGGTCGCTGCCGGTGGGTCAAACGCCCCGGCATCGCCGTTGGCGGTCTCCGAGTTCGCGCGCTTGCTTTTTCCGCACTCAACTTTCAAGACGCAATTGCCAACTTCGATCAGGTCACCGTTGTTGAGCGGCGTTCGACTTGTCACTTCGCTGCCATTTAGCATGGTGCCGGTCGCGGTCGGCCACGGTTGCAACTCGGGCTCGTTTGAGTGTAGTGCGATCATGCACTGAATCGGCCCAACCTCGGGCTCATCGACCAGAATTCCGCAAGTCTGACTGTTTCCCACGACAATCGTCGAATTGGGAGTCAGGTCATAGACAACTGGCTCGCGACTGCCGCGTGTGGCGACGATGCGAACTTTGCCATCCGCCCCTTGGGTTTCGTCTAGTTGCAACGGTTGCGCCATCAGTTCGCCCCCAGTGAAAGTGCTTCAGCCGGTTCGTGTGGTTTCTGTCCGCTTTGCTCAAGAACCATGGAGATCGTCTCGATCAAATCCTCAGCCACATCGGCTCGCGCAATCGTGGCGTCGGATGTGCAACCGCCTTTGCTTTCGCCAATCGCGATCCATCGAATGTCGGCGATACGATTGCTGTCGGCTCGCTGCAGTTCCGCGATGAACTTCGCCGATTCCTTCGTGTCGCCTGCGAAGATCACCAGGTCGGGCGTAGTGCGCCGAAGCACTAGTTGAAGCGCCAGTCGGTCGCGGACGACTTTGGCCGTAAGTGAACTCTCGGCGCCGGTAAGAAGCTCTCGCAACTGCCGCGCGGATTCGGGATCTGGCTCGAGAGCGAGTACGGTGTGTGTTTGCGTTCTCGTCTGACGCCCAACCAAATCAGCCAGCGACATGCCAAACAAAACTCGCCGCACTTCCAACGGCTCCCAACCTGTTCGCTCTGCTAACCCTGCGAGCGATTGCGGTTCGGAGAGCAGCTTGAGCAATTGAATTTGCCGAGCCGCCAGGCCGGTTCTATCCAGGTTCTGGCCGCGGATCACACGTCGTGTATAGACGAATTCACCGTTGTCTTCGGGTATGTCGCTTTCGTCACACTGGGTTGCCGCATCGACGAGCAAAGCGAGCAGGCTGACATCTAACGGCAAGCGTTCGGACAATGGCGGTCCAGTCTTATTCGCGTCGAATCGAAAACGGTGTTGGGAGTCCTGCAGCGGAAATCGGAGCGTTAAGGCCGGTCCTAGTCAATGGTGATGCCCATCTCTCTTTGATAGCGTTCCATGCTTTTCACCGCCTCACCGAGCAAAGAGCTCGCTCTGGGTCGTTTGTTGAGGAATCGTTAAGCTGGGGAAACGCAAACTTCCGGGATAGAGAGCGTCTCGCTTCTGGCAGTTAGGCTTTCTGCGACCTCGGCTATTATGCTGCGGGCTATTTTGCTGCGGACGTCACGTGAACGTGCAGGTGGCCGATGGCCGAGACTCCATGCTCGTTCGTCCTCGTGACGCGCGCGACATAATCACCCGGTCGTTGGTAGCGGTGGATTGTTGCGGCGTAGCCATTCGGGGCGAGCTTAACGGCGTTGCCATCGGATTGGACTTCGATTGTCGGGGATCCGTCTCCGAAATCCCAGGTCTCCTTGCCGCCGCTCACGTTGAACGCGCGGACCTTGAACGTGACGTCGTCGCCAGGCCGAATGCCGCGTGTTGGATAATAATTAGGATGAATGGACGGTATGGGCCGCTGTGGATGTTGACGGTCCACGACAACCACGACGGCGAAATCGTAAGCGATGTTTCCTGAACGATCCGTGACGCGCAGCACTTCGCTGTAGCGTCCCGGCTTGCGATACGTTCTTTGGACTTGCGCCGTCGTGGCGGACGAGTCGTCTCCGAGACGCCAGTCATAGCGATTGACCTTCCCTGACTCGCTCCACGATCGGGAGCCGTCAAGTTTGACGCTTTCGCCTGTGAAGATCACGTGATGCGGACGGGCCACTGCGATCAGCGGCGGCTTGTACTGGCGTCGATAAGCTTCCCACAGAAAGGCGTAACCTTCTTGCGTTCCCCATTTGCCGGACGGTTGGCGACTCTTGATCTCGAAGTGCAAATGCGACCAGCCTCCGCTTCCGCCTTCCTTGCCCAACAGGCCAATGCGATCGCCCTGCGAGATGATTCGCCCAGGAACGATCGTCTTGTCGATTTCTTTCAGGTGGCTGTAGCGATAGTACCAACCCCGCCCATCCAGCAGGTAAACGACGTCATAGCGCGGGCCAACCGGCGTATCCTTTTCGTGCCCCTTGAGTACTGTTTCGCCCACGGAAACCACCAGGGCGTCGCTGGCGGCGACCACGGGAACCAGTCCTTCGCTGCCGCCGATGTCCAATCCAGAGTGATAGTAAATCCTTCGTTTGCCGGCGCGTTCTCCGCCGTCCACGTAGACTGGGTCGTTCGCCATCTGTGTGTCGGTGGCGAACCACTTTTGCTTGACCGGGTAGGTGAACGTTCCTGGTCTGACGAGAGGCGAACTCGCCGGCCAGAGCCGCAGTCTCGCGTCTTTGTCCAGACCCCAGAAACCAGGGTTGCCATTCTCGTTGTAGCCTTTGGTAACCGAGCAATCGACTTGCACCTTGCCAAGAGTCTGGGGCAGGTGATACGTCGCCGATACTAACTCTCCGCGTTGTCCGTTCACTTCGACTGTGACGACAACCTGGCGCACGGCGAAGCAGACTTTGTCGCGGGTTTCCTTCAGACCGAGCAACTTCACCGAAACGCGAGCCCCATCGCACAACGTTACCTCCGCCGATTCGCCTACATTCAAATCGACGACTCGCACTAGCGGATCGATCGCCGGCGGACCGTCAGCCGCTCTACAATAGGTCGGCGCCAACATAGTCGCTGCTAGGATCAGTAATGCCAGGAAAAGGCGTTTCAATTTGTGCAATTGCATGGATGGACACATTTCGTTGGGCTGCATTCTCTTGGGCAGAGAGGGGAAGTTGTTCTCGCAAAGTGGGACAGACAGTGTACCATTTCACATACTTGGAATAAGAAGCTCAGTCCTACTGCGGAGATTTTCATGACAGTTCATCGTGATTCAAGAGGTCCTCGACAAAGTCGCGAGGTGTCTCGGCGTAGGGCTTTGCAATCCCTGGGAACCCACGTTGCGGCAATGCCGGTCATCGCCTGGCTGAACTCTCCAAACGCCGTTACAGCCCAAGAACGCGAGCCTCTCAACCGTTTTCCCCGTATGGTTCATGAGTTCTTTGTGCGTGAGGTTCGCGAGTCGGGGAGGCGTCACGTAAACGCATTGGGCGCCGTCGCCACGAAAGCGGACGCGCACGCGTATGTGCTTTCGGCGCGCGAGCGCATTCGCAAATCGTTTGGGCCGGAGCCGGAACGGACGCCACTCAATCCGCGCGTGACCAGCGTCGTCCAACGTGACGGCTATCGTATCGAAAACGTGATCTTCGACAGCCGCCCGGGTTTTCCCGTCACGGCGAACATGTACATTCCCAAAGAACCGCAGGGACCGCTGCCTGCGGTCGTCGGAACGTGCGGCCACTCGAGCAACGGGAAGGCGGCGGGAGTCTATCAGTCGTTCGCTCAGGGCCTGGCTCGGCTGGGCTACGTTTGTTTGATTTTCGATCAGATCGGCCAAGGTGATCGACTCCACTACGTCAAAGACGACTTGTCACCGAGGATTGGCGTGGGAACTCGCGAACACCTACATGCGGGCAATCAACAATTCCTGGTTGGAGAGTTTTTCGGAATGTGGCGAGCCTGGGATGGCATCCGTGCGCTCGATTATCTGCTAACTCGGCCTGAAGTCGATAAGCAACGTGTTGGCGTCACTGGCAATTCCGGCGGCGGCACGATGACGACCTGGCTGTGCGGCGTCGAGCCGCGATGGTCCATGGGCGCTCCCAGTTGTTTCGTCACGACGCTTCGTCGTAACATGGAGAACGAACTGCCGCAGGACACCGAGCAATGTCCTCCGCGCGCGCTAGCTCTCGACCTAGATCACGCCGACTTCCTTGCGGCCATGGCTCCCAAGCCGGTTATCATCCTGGCCAAGGAACGAGATTACTTTGACGTGCGGGGCGCGGAGGAGACTTACCAGCGGTTGCGGCGACTCTACAAACTTATGGACGCAGAGGATAACGTCGCTTTGTTCGTTGGCCCCACGGGCCACGGCTACTCGCAAGAGAATCGAGAAGCGATGTACTCGTGGTTCCATCGGGCTACGGGCAAGACGGCCGATGCAAACGGCCGGCAACTCGACGGCGCCCTGCAATTCGCCGGCAAACTTGACTTCACCGCGGAGCCGGCCATCACGGTAGAGAAGGACGAGACCTTGTGGTGTACGCCCCGAGGACAAGTTGCAGCTCTCCCGGAAACTCGAACGGTGTTTAGTTTCACTCGGCAGAAGGCGAAGAGGCTGTCGGCCGCTCGAAAACACCTTCGCGGCAAGGCGCTGCAACGGGCAATTGTCGAGACCTTGAAGTTACCGAAGAGTTCGCCTGACGTCCCAGACTATCGAAACTGGCGTTATCTCGGCTCTCGCGATTACCCGACGAAGTACGCCATGGGCTACACGGTTGACACGGAACCTGGCATTCACGCGATCGTCTATCGCTTGAGCAATGAGCGCTGGTACTCGCGGCCGCCTCGGGTCGGCAAGCGAGCGATACTGTACATCTCGCATCTGTCGGCCGATGAGGAATTGCGAACCGAACCGGTGATTCGCGAACTCATGAAAGCGGAGCCTGAATCGCCAGTCTTTGCCTGCGACGTCCGCGGGGTTGGCGAGTCGGCTCCGGATACGTGTAACCCAGGCTCGTTTCATAGCTCGTACGGCAATGACTACTTCTACGCCATCCACAGCCTGATGCTCGACCGCCCGTACCTTGGGCAGAAGGCGTTCGACGTGCTCCGCGTGCTCGACTGGATGGAGTCTTTGGGACATACCGACATTCATCTCGTCGGCCGCCAGTGGGGAGCGCTGGCGGCAACCTTCGCCGCCGTTCTCTCCGATTCAGTCAGTCAGGTCACGCTGAAGAACTCTCTGAATTCGTATGCGGAGATTGCTGAGAGCGAACATTACAACTGGCCTTTGTCAACACTCCTGCCCGATGTCTTAGCCACCCTCGATCTTCCAGACTGCTACCGCGAGCTGGCATCTAAGAAGCTGAGGCAGGTCGAACCGTGGGGCGCGACGCCACCGACTGCGGGTTGAGTTCACGTTCAGGCATCCGCCACTGCGATCGTCACCCTGAAGCTGGCTGGTAACGACTTGCACTCGCGAATGCAATCCGGTGCGGCTCAAGCGTCGGCGCCAACGAGCTGCTTGACGACGTTGCCAGCCAGGTCGGTGAGTCGGAAGTCGCGACCCTGGAATCGGTAGGTCAGACGTTTGTGGTCGAGGCCGAACAAATGCAGGATCGTCGCGTGCAGGTCGTGCACATGGACGGGGTCTTTGGCGACCCCCCAGCCGATCTCGTCGGTCTCGCCGATGATCTGGCCGCCTTTGACGCCGCCGCCGGCGAGCCACATGCTAAACGAATACGGGTGATGGTCCCGCCCCGTAACCTTCTTGAAATTGGCTCGATTTTCCCCCAAGGGCGTGCGGCCGAATTCGCCGCCCCATACGACAAGCGTTTCCTCCAACAGCCCGCGACGTTTGAGATCTTTCAACAACGCGGCAACGGGTTGGTCGGAAATGTTTGTGTAGCGTTTCAGGCTGCTGTCCAGATTACTGTGATGATCCCACGTGGAGAGGAAGAGCGTCACGAAACGAATTCCACGTTCGATCATCCGCCGAGCGAGAAGGCAATTCCTCGCATAGGATCCAAGGAACCCGGACTTGTCCGCCACATCTTCGCGAGTGACGCCGTATTCATCGAGCGTCGCCTTTGTTTCCCCGGACAGGTCGAGTAGCTCCGGCGCGGTCTGTTGCATCCGGAAGGCGAGCTCGTAGGCCTTCATGCGGCTGGCAACTTCCGGGTTTTCTACTTTGTCGAAGCGGATCCGATTCAGAGCGTTGATGGCCTGCAAGCTTCGCGCCTGAACATCGTGCGAAATGCCGCGAGGATTCGCCAAATTCAAAACGGGGCTTCCCTGATTGCGAAAGATCGTGCCCGAGTACTGCGATGGCAGGAAGCCGCTCGACCAGCTCGACGCACCTCCTGGAAGACCTCGCCCCAGCGTGGCGAGAACAACGTAACTCGGAAGATCCTGGGACTCGCTGCCGAGTCCATAGTTCAGCCACGAGCCGAGCGTTGGGCGACCCTGCAAGGCGGACCCGGAGAGCATCATCAGTTGGCCTGGCAAGTGATTGAATTGCTCGCCGTGCATAGAGCGAACCAGAGCAATGTCGTCCACACAGCTGCTGAGATGGGGCAACAGGTCCGACAACTCCATGCCGCACTCGCCATGCTTGCGGAACGTCCGCGGACTTCCCATCAGCCTCGCACTTTCCTTCTGAATAAATGCGAACTTGATCTCTTGAAGAAGCGACTCGGGCATCGGTTGGCCATCGAGTTCGTTCAGTTTTGGTTTCGGGTCGAAAAGGTCCATCTGACTCGGCCCGCCCTCCATAAAGAGGTAGACGCAACGTTTGGCTTTCGGTGCGAAGTGCGCGAGCTTAGGCGGAACATCGGCGGCAAGTGCTCCACTTTCCTGCAGTTGCGACGCCAATGCCAGCGCGCCGAGACCACCGGCGCCCGAAGCAAAGAATCGTCGCCGATTCAAGGCTGCAACATCAGGTTCGTGTTGGTGTGAGTCGTGTGGGCCCATTTCAATCTCGCGTAATAAACTCGTCCAGATTCATCACGACCCTAGTCAGGGAGATCATCGCGGCGACTAATGGGTCTTCGTTTTGGTTCGCCTGCGCGTCTTGGTTCGCCTGCGGTCGCTCGCCTTCCTTCAGACGTAGGATGTCTGCGTGCGTCGCTGTGAGCACGCTGATCTCCCGCTCCGTTGGTTGCCTGCCGAGACATCGCAGGAAAATGTCGCCAATTGCCGCCGAAAGGTCATTCGGGTGCTGTTCGTAAACCTGTCGTCCAAGCGTCTGGGCACATTCGTAGAATACGGGATCGTTCAACATCGTCAGCGCTTGCAGCGGCGTATTGGTTCGATCGCGGCGACTGCAGGAGGTGGTGGAATCGGGAGCGTCAAAGGTCATTAGCATTGGGTACGGCACCGTCCTTTTGAAGACAATGTACATGCCCCGGCGATACCGTTCGCTGCCCTGGCTGACAGGCCACTTGACGCTACGTCCCACCTCGGTGACGAATGCTGGCAGCGGCGGCCGGATTCCGCGGCGCCCGATTGTCCGGTCCAGCAATCCACTGGCAGTCAGATGCAGGTCGCGAACGATTTCCGCACTGATTCGATAGCTGTTTTGGCGCCACAACAACTGGTTGCCTACTTGCGTCTGGGACTGCACCGCGTTGGCAGCCGACGAAAGCCGGTACGCTGACGAGTTGACAATCAGCCGAATCATCGCCTTGCGACTCCAGCCCAATCGGCGGTATTCAGTCGCCAACCAGTCGAGCAGTTGCGGGTGGGTGGGCGTCGCTCCCTGGTTGCCAAAGTCGTTCGGTGTCGGCACCAGTCCCTGGCCAAATAAATGCTGCCAGATCCGATTCGCCGCAACGCGTCCAGTCAGCGGATTGTCTTGATGAAACATCCACCGGGCCAAATCCAGCCGGTCGGGCTCTGCTCGACGCGCGGCGAGCAGAGGCATAACGCCTGGCGTGCCGGGCCCGACTTTATCTCCATGCCGAGTGTATACGCCGCGGATGTGCACATGGGTTTCACGGCGATCCTTTGTGCGTTCGGCAAACGCGCGCGCTCTCGTGGTCGGCGCCGCCGGCTTGATCTTCAAGTGGTCGTCAACCTTGGCCTTCAGCTCCACCCAACCGGCCTGCTGCACACGGTAAGAGACGATAATCGTCTTCCAATCAAACGGCTTGTTGCCGCCTAGCAGCGACTTGGAAATAGCCTTCCTCTGTTCATCAGTTACGTCTGCTATTTCGAACTTCTGCAGTTCGGCGGCCAGCTCATTCCACAGCGACCGCCAGCCCTGCATGCGTTCTTCGTACTTGGCGACCTCCCATGGCCTGGTCGCGGGCACGCCCGTCTCGTTGGCGTTATTGAAGAACGCGTAGAGCTGGTAGAACTCGGTCTGACTGACTGGGTCGTGCTTGTGATCGTGGCACTCAGCGCAACCGAGCGTCAGGCCCAGCCAGACCATTCCGGTAGTGTTAACTCGGTCCACGATTTCCTGAGTGCGGTACAACTCCAGATCAACACCGGCCTCTGTGTTTCGTAAGGTGTTTCGATGGAATCCGGTCGCAACCCTTTGCTCGAGAGTGGGCTTATCAAGCAAGTCGCCGGCCAGTTGCTCTATCGTAAACTGATCGAATGGCAGGTCGCGGTTAATCGCGTCAATGACCCACTCGCGATAAACCCACGCGTGCGGTCTCAAGGCGTCTCCCAGGTAGCCTTCGCTGTCGGCATACCGCGCGAGGTCCAACCAGTAGCGTCCCCAGCGTTCGCCGAAATGTGCAGAGCGCAACAACTCATCGACGAGCTGTTCGTAGGCGTTTGCTGCGGGGTCAGCAACAAAGGCCTCAATGGCCGCTGGCGTTGGCGGGAGTCCGGTGATGTCCAAATACAAACGCCGAATCAGCGTGCGACGATCCGCCGGCCGCGCCGCTTTCAACCCTGCTTCACGGTGCCTATGAGCAATAAAGGCGTCGACCGGGTTTCGTATCGGAAAGGCGTCCGTCCCCACATCGCCCGATGGAACTGCGGGTCGAACGATCGGCTTCAGCGACCATAACACAAGGGGCTTGATCACAACGTCAGTGGGCCAAACCGCGCCACCCGCAATCCAACGGCGGATAGTGTCGATCTCACTCGCGGCAAGCGGTGCGCGATCTTTCGGCATCTCGGCCTTGCCATCGGTCGGAAGCAGAAGTTCCAAGAGGTAGCTTGAGGCGGCATCTCCGGGCTCGATGACCGGTCCGCTCTCGCCGCCCTTGCCTGCTGTCTCGGCGGACTGAAGAGACAGCTCGCCCCGAGGTTTCCGGTCATTGTGGCAGTTCACACACCGCCGCTGAAGGATCGGAGCTACATCGCGCTGAAAGTCGACAGGGTCAGCGCCGAGCGCGAAACCGGCTGTCCAAAATAGACAACCTAGCGTAAGCGTGCAGGCGATTGTCCCTTGAGATTTCATCCCACCTCCCAACCACGGCGCTCGGTCCGAATACGGAGAGCTCCAGTATATACCCAACAGCTCGCGGCATTTGCGTCGCAGCGCCCGGTCAACGATTTCGGTCGAACGTGGCGTCGGAGAGAGACTGCCAAGAACTTGCCAAGTGGCGTGTGAACTTGGCATGATAGTATGTAGTCAGGAACTACTCGCGGAGTTCGACGAACGGGGAGATGTTGCCCGTTTCAGCACACATTCGAACTTGGAGCACCAATGATGAAAGAAAAGACTCTCCTGGAAGAGAACCCGTCACCCGCCCAACGCCGGGGATTCCTGACCACGCTGCTGGCCGGCGTTTCGACCGGCTTCATGGGAATCGCTGTTGTGCCACTGTTAACCGCGATCGGTCGCGGCGCCCCGCCGCCGCGAAACGGCGGGCGCGGAGGCGGAGGGGGGCGCGGCGGTCAAGGTGGTGGCCGAGGCGGCGCCGCTCAAGCCGGCAACGGACAGGGCGGCAACGGACAGGGCGGCAACGGACAGGGCGGCAACGGACAGGGGCCAGCGCAGCTTGCCGCCATGTTGATTCAGCAATTTGACCAGGACGGAGACCGGGCGCTGAACCAACGCGAACTGGCGATGGCATTGATGGCTATGCAGCAGAGGATGAACGCCGCCGGCGGACAGGGTGCTGGCGGACAGCGCGCTGGCGGACAGCGCGCTGGC
>CAZWOU010000125.1:13112-21340 GCA_964635375.1 uncultured Pirellulaceae bacterium
CACAGGGGCAGGGAGGACTGCAAGCTCGACGCGGCCCGCAAGGCGCAGGGGGACGAGGCGGGCGATAGCGATGGCTCGAGCGAAGAGTCATTGATGCGTTGGCGCCCGTCGGTGAATTCAAAACCGCCGGACCCAACGCTTCCCAGAACGGTTCCCTGATCCAATTCAAGCCAAGATCTGACAAGTAGCGTTGGCGACGCCAAAAAGTCTACTGCAAGGCTGGCTCATCGGGCTCAGAATTGGGGATCAGGGATTTCCCCTGATCTCGGTTGCTGGGTCAGGGGACACGTCCTATATTCCCTCAAGGGCGCGCGTGGCCACATCAGTTACGGCACGACTATGAGGTGACAGATTGATGACGACTACTGGATTTCGCCATTTGCAGGTGGAACCGATTGGCAAAGTTTGTGTGGCGAAATTGCTCTCCGAGAGTCTCAGCTCACCGTCGATCATCAACTTGTTGACCAGCGAGTGGAATCGAATAGCCGAACGGGACGTATTGCTGGATTTCTCCGGCGTCACAATCATCGCCAGCATGATGCTTGGGCGGCTGATTGAACTGCAAGAGCGACTCACCGCAAACGAAGGAAAGCTGGTCATCTGTGGTTTGCAACCCAAGGTCCTTCATGTGTTCGCGCTGACTCGACTAACGGGGACATTCAATATCGCAGCGGATCGGACCGAAGGATTGGCCGCGTTCTAGGCCCGCTGACGAATGGGGGTGCGAATCGCCGCGCATCGCCTCGAACTGGTAAAGATCGACTGCGGCGGCCAATGCCGGTACGCAGGCGCCTTCTTAACGAAGTCCGCCGTTGTCTATCTTGAGGCCGTTGGCCGATCAAATCGAACCACTTTTGATTTCGTTCCGTCCTCATAGGTGATCTGAACTGTGATGAACGTTGTGGATTCGGGCAGGGTCAGGTAAAGCTGAGCGTCAGACGGCGTGCTTGAGGGGTTCGAAGGATCGATCGGCGGAAGGGGAAATACCTGGTCGAGATTCTCGCTCCCGATGCTGTATCGCACCTCTTGAATCGCGTAGCGGTAACTTAACAAGTGCGAGAAGTACGCCAGCGACTCGCCCCTGAATTCACGAAACGTGATCCAGTTGTTCGTCAGTTGCTCCAGGATGCTCTTGCCCCAGCGGACCCGTTCTGACTGCGGGTCGAAGGGGACTTTGAACGGTCCTTGCCAATTGCCGCGAATGTCTTTGTATTTCACCTCGAAGGCGCCGGCCGGCTCGCGCAGCGGGAGTTGGAAGAACGGTTTGGGCATATTGTTGCCTGTCCGCGAGTCGACGTAGTTCATGTGCCCGGTGCTCTCATAATCGGTTTCGCCTTGGCGACGAAATTCGATTTCCTGCGAAGCTTCGGCCAACGCGAGATTAATCGTCCAACCCGAATTGGACATCAGCCCGTTAAGGCGGATGGGGTTGTTCAAGACCTCTGGATCGAATTGCCGTAGCGCCGCCAGCCGTGTCTTTGCATCGCTAATCATTCCAATCGGCACTGTCTGATCGAGGAAGTACCGAAGCAAATGGCCGCCATCGCTGAGTTGCATGAACGAGTCGAGCAACTGCTTCTCCTGGCCCTTGTCGGCCAGACTTTGAACGCCTAAGCGAGCCTTCGAGTATTCACGACTTAGTTCCCACACGGCAGGCGCAAACGTTGGGTGTGACTCGACAAAACTCGACAAGCTCTTGAGGCGAACTTCGTCCGGCTTCGAAAGCACAGTCATGAACGGAACGACCAGACTCTCCGCCGTTTGTTCCATTCCCGCGTATTCTCTGTGAGTTGCCGCCCTGCCCTGCTGAATCATTAGCATACGTTGGTACCGCTGGTGCGGGTCAAGAACCTCGAGGTCAAATCCGAAGAAGCGGACGTAGGCGCGTCGGGCGTTTGGATAGTCGCCGCGCAGCTCGTACTGGCGAGCATTATGATAAAAGTCGCTGGGGATACTCGGCGTGTCGATGATGCCGTCGTGTCTTGTCGCCTTGGCCAGGTCTCTTCGGATTGCCTCAAGCGACACCGAGATTCGCTCTGTCGTTTCAGCGATGGTTCTGGTGTTATCTGTGGTTTGCCTCGCCTCGTCCGCAATCCGTTTCGTGTTCTCGGCTGTCCGGTCCGTAGCGATGGCAATCCGCCCCGTAGCCGCGGCCGACTGTTTCGCCGCTTCGGCTGTTTGTCTTGCCGCTTCGGCTGTGTGTTGGCCAGCTGCGGCCGTCTGCTTCGCCGCTTCCGCCGTCCGTTGACCAGCGACTGCTGTGTGTTTCGCTGCCTCAGCGGTCTGTTGGCCAGCTTCGGCCGAGTGCTTTGCCGCTTCCGCCGTTAGTCGACCGGCGGCGGCCGTCTGCTTCGCCGCTTCCGCTGTATGCTTGGCTGCTGATGCTGTTTGTTGACCAGCGGTGGCCGTCTGCTTCGCTGCTTCCGCGGTATGATCTGCTGCTTCCGCTGTTTGTTGGCCAGCGGCGGCCGTGTGCTTCGCTGCCTCGGCCGTGTGTCGCCCTGCTTCGGCCGTTTGCTTCGCGGATGTGTGGATACTCTGTGCGAGGAATGCCATCGCGGTAAACAACACTGCTGCGCCGGCGCCGACAAGCAAACCAATCGCCAAACGCCGTCTTCCGGTCGCGAGGCCTGTCGACGGAGCGTCGGTGGGTGAAGTTGACGAGAAATCATCGACATCGTACGCCGTGGTTTCCAAAGCCGACGTCTGGTCGGAGCTGCATTGCTGCAATGCCTGAACCATTTCCCCCGCACTCGGATACCGATCTACCGCGGGGCCGGTTGCCTTTGCAATGACTGCGCGTTCGTCTGCAGCCAGGCGAGCCAAGTCGATCTTTCCATGCTGTTTGGCGTCGATCACATCACTGATTCGCCCGCAATCGAACGGCAATGCTCCAGTGCGAAGTTCGTAATAGGTGACCGCCAACGAGTATTGATCCGTCGCGGGGCCCGGTCCTTGCCCAAACAGCACTTCTGGCGCGGCGTATGCGATGGTCGCAGAGACCATCGATTGTTCGCGAGCGTCGCCGATCGATGTAGCAAGGCCAAAGTCGGCCACTTGCACCGCGCCGCTCTGCACGAGAATGTTCTGGGGCTTGATATCACAATGCTGAATGTTGTGTTTCGTGTTGAGCAGATCTATCGCTCGGGAAGCGTCTTCCATATACGTGAGCAGTTCAGCGAAGTCGATGCCGGCCTCGCCTTGGCGGTGACTTTGCTCCAGCAGATCTTGAAGACTCTGTTCCGCCAACCCCATGGCGATGATCAATTCTTCCGCGTCCTCAATTGCGGGTTCGGCGACAGCTAACGCCGGATGTTCGCTTGTGAGCACACCTGAAGCAAAATCACCTGAGAGCGATGCCGTACCATCGTCGGCTAGGCTGTTGTTGGCGGAACTTTCTTTATTGACGAGCAAGCCGTCGGCTGTTTTGAGCCAAAACCCGGTCAGAGGCACAATATTCGGGTGCCGAATGTCCTTGAGCAGTTTCAGCGCCTCGAGCTCCTTGCCGCCTTTTTTTCGATCGAGTCCGCGAATGATCTTCACGGCCAGATTGACGCCGCCAGGTCCTCGAGCTTTCCACACCTCTCCAAACCCGCCTCGCCCAAGAAACTCATCGAGTTGGTATCCAGGGACTGGCTCATCGCCCTCTCGGTAGGGTCTTTTACTCATGGAATCCTCACAACCAGAATTATCGCTCCCAAAATCGCGGCTGACGATTGCTCGTCAACATCTACAAGCATAGGTCGAGATGGAAACAGAAGAGGCAAGCGAGGACATGCATCGGCGCCATCGCCCCGCAAACTGCCGAGACGTGGAGATGTTCAAAGGTGATCGTCGCGTTGTCTTTCGCGGGCGCTGTTGTGGCCCGGCAGGTGGCGGAGCCTTTCCAGGAATGCACCAGCAAACTCCGAGAAAACGCGCGCGTCCGATTCAAGAGTTCGGCTTGCGCTCCGGGCCAGCGTCAATGGACCGCCAAGCAAATACCGTGATGGGAAGGTAAGCCAAGGAAGCCAGCCACTGAATTGTTGTCAGTTGATTGTAGCGCTGATGCCCAGTGTCGAAGACAGGGCGATCGAGGACTTCAGCAGCTCCCACGTCGATGACCGCGTCTAGCTGTCCATGGACTACAAAGAGTCCGATCAACGAACAACCTAGTAGTGTCGCACATCCAATGAGCACGTATCCATACTTCGGCGATTGCCTGACGACAACAGCGCAATTGCACGCCATCAAGACGACAGTAATCACACCCAAGACCTGCAGCACCGCGGTCGCTCGCTGCGTGATGATCCCGGCATCCATTGGATCATTGAGCACATCGTGTGCGATTCGCAGGGCGAAACCAGTGTAGAAAGTGAGTCCGCCCCAATAGAGTGAAAACACAATGAGCAACAGAATGCGACTTAGCCAGATCATGATTCTCAGCGATGAAAGAAAGGTAGAACGAACGCGTTAGCACGGGCCAAGACCTTCAAGCCGGGTCGCGGCGAAAGGCTGCCTGCGAAAATAATACCCCGGTTCCGGGTTCAGGTGGAATCGAATGCTGCGAGTGGACCAAGGCAAACGTTAGTTTTCGCCAGTTCGCATGACGACGAACCTTAATGCCAGGGAGAGTTCATCTCGCAGTTTGGCAAGGCCATTCTCAGCCCCTCGACTCCCGCGCGGGAGACGTCTGTGCTGTCTAAATCGAGATAACTCAGGTTGGAAATCCCGTGAAGTTGCGGCAATTCGCTGTCGGTGACCCGAGTGTTGTTTACAGACGGAAAACTCAACTTGGCCAGCCCCTTCAGTTGCGCTAGTCCGAAATCGGTGACGCAGCCGCGAACGACGAGTTTGAATACCGGTTGATTCTAGCAGCGGAATGTTCGTGGAGCAAAGCGCAAAGAAACAACTCGCCGAAACTCAATATGCGTTCACGAAAAGGGACTTCTCGTTACATCAAGTAAGTAGATTGGAGCCCTCGATCTTTTAGGGAGAGTTGCGGTTTCGTGTCTGTTGCCACATCCTGATGGCAATTTGAGTTCAAAGATGGCAAAATAGTAGCCGCTGGCCGAGGTTCGCTCGAAACGGAGGACTCAAAGAGGAGAACACTCTATTTGGCGTTGGCATTCGGGGCTGCGATGGCCGCCACTTCCGCAGTGGTTGTGGCGGACGAGCCGGGCGCGAGTCGGGCCGCCGACCTCGCCCCGCCGGTGCTCGTTACCGCGGGCGGTGCGCCAATCGATGTTGAAGGCTTCGCGGCGCCCTTCGTCGGCGACTTTGACGAAGACGGCAAGAACGATCTGCTGGTCGGGCAATGTCAGGCAGGGCGGCTTCGAATCTACCGCAATGTGGGCACGAACGCCCAGCCGAAGTTTGCTCAGTTTGACTGGTTCACTACCAGCGGCGGAATTGCGGGCGTCCCCATTTGCTGCCGCGTTGCGTTCACTCCCCAGTTGGTGGGCGACAACGCTCCGCCACAAATTACGCACCCCGCTTGACGTCAGACGACTGAACCTGGGCCGGGTTCTTCAGAGGAGGAGTGATCGGAATCACCGCGGGCGTGGAATCTTCGGTCTCGCACGGGATGGCGTCTTCGTGCGCGGTCTCCTCGACCGGCGTCAAGGCGAAATCCATATACTCTTTCGCCGAGGGGTCCGCCTTGATCCGCTTGGCGACGCGGCTCAGTTCGAGGAAATATAAGCCGATCGATAACCAGGTCGACGCGGTCTCCCAGGCGCGGCTGGCCAGAAACCACAGTGGATTCGGCTTGGCGAACGAGGGCCGGCGCGTCGCGCGGATTTTTCGCCGCATCACGCCGCACTGCAGCGGGTGAACTCGCTCAAACCGGCCCAAGCCGTGATACAACAACACGGCATGGGACATCTTCATTGTTCCCGGACCGCCCGCCGCCTCCGCCCGCCGAAGCAACGTCTCGATATGCTCCGGCGTGTAGTAGAGATCCCACGCCTTGGCGTAGATGTCGCGCCACTGCTGCCTGCTCATGCGAGGGTGATCCACCGTGACATGCTCGGTGTCGTAGATGTTCATGTCGGGATCCATCGATGCTCCGGCGGCCGTCAGCGTCTGGTGGTCTTCCGAGCCCGGCAAGGGAGTCATCACAAAGAACTCGAGAATGTCGATCGGGATATCATGTTGCAGCACCTTGATATCGCGCGCGATTGACTCAGGCGTATCATCAGGAAAACCGAGAATGTAGCCAGCGTGGGTGATCACGCCATTGTTTCGCCACTTCTGGAGCATCTTTCGATACTCTTGAATATTGTTCTGGTACTTTTTCGCCGCCTTGAGATTCTCAGGGCTGACGCTCTCCATCCCGATGAACACACGATTGCAACCCGCCTGCGCGGCCTTCTCGATGAAGTTGGGAATCTTGTGGCTCTGGGTGTCGACCTGAATAAACAGCTTGAGACGGATCCCTTCTTCTCGCAGCTTGATCAGGCGATCGAAGATGGATTCCCAGTTCTTGTTTCTTGCCATGTTGTCGTCGGTGATGAAGAACCGCTTCACTCCGTGCTTCGCGTTGGCGCGGACCAAGGCCTCCACATCGTCGGCATCGCGGTGACGCGACCTGCGCCCTTGCACGTTGATAATCGTGCAAAAACTACAGCGAAACGGGCAGCCTCGCCCGACATCGAAGGCCGTGAAGTTGAAGTACTTCTTGGCGATCCCGATAGGAAGAAGCGGAGTCACTTGCCCTTCCAGGTCCGGCAGATCCTGCAGGTAGTTGTAAACCGGCTCGAGTCGATCGTGATAGGCGTCAGAAAACAGCTGGTCGAGTCGATTGTTTTCCACTTCACCAGCGAACAGCGTGATGCCCAAATCCTTGGCGTCCTGGAGGTCCTGCGGCAGCTCGGGCAACATCGAGAGACATCCGCTGACATGAAATCCGCCGATCGCAACTGCGATGCCCGCCTCGCGGAATTCTCGCCCCAGATCCACTGCCCGCGGGAACTGATTGCTCTGTACGCCCGTCAGCATGATCAGGCCATGGCCGCCGCCGCGTTGGATACGGTTGATAATCTTCTTGGTGGGAATCACGGTGTGGCATTCGTCATAGGCGGCGACGACGATTTCAACGTCCTCGCCCAGCGTTTGCCGCTTCTTCGCGTCTTCTGCCAGAGCCAATACGCACGCTAGTGAATTGGACGGTATGAGCGCCCGGACCCACTGAATCACATAGCCATTATCGTCGTAGTGCGATGGCTTGAGCACTTCGACATAAAACGTCTTTTTAGCGGTTGCTACTGTGGCCATGAGTTGGCTTCCTGGGTGACACGCGCCCGGCGCGGGTTGAAGATGGCGATAATCAAACCGTTCGAGTACCAAAAGCACCCGCTAGCGTCAATAGAAAGCCGGGTCGACCAAGGGTGTGCTGCCGCCGCTAGCATGCGGCGGCCCGGCCAGAAAAATCGTCTACGGAACCCGTAGCGACCGACTCTGTTCGTTCAGCGGATCTTGCGGACTCGCGAGTACTTTGCGCGTCGCGAGTACAGAATCAAGTCCACAGAAAAATACGGATTGGCAGTTGCATCAAGACCGAAAAGAAAACTTCTTGGTACCGCTGATTTCCAATGATGCGTTCCAAAGTTCATAGGAAGGATCGCTGAGACCTATTGCGATCAAGTTGCCTATCCGACGATTGTCTCGTGGGACCAAAAGGACTATGGCCCGGCAATCGCCTCCAGTGACGCGGCCGAGTATCCGGGCAAGACATGCAGCCTTCAGGAAATTGCTATCGGAGAATGTTCCGACTTTCCAATGGCATCTTCTTAGGTCCCACGACGGGGAAAACGTGCCGTGCTGAACTGTGTGTTTTCCCGTTTCGCAATCCAATGGTGTGCCTTCGGCGAGACCTTAGAAAGAACACTGCAAACGGAAGTACGACAACTGGTAGCAAGCTCAACAGCACGATCCCCAATACTAGGATGTTTTGCGTTCTACCGAGCGGGAACCGTACGGTACTTGGCGCGAGCGTGTCTCTGCCTGAATCAGGCCCGTAAGGCTCGCTTCGCCGGCGTGCCCTGGCAAGCGAGGCCAGATCCACCTCCCGCAGAATCTCGGCCCCCTCTACGCCGAAGACATCGTCGTCGGCCACCGAGAAGCAACCTGATCGAACGGCTGAGCCGAGAGATCAAACTACCAGTTGCAACGAGAGTGAGTTTTTGCGGTTCTAGTGCAGGGTCAAGATTTGATTTTTGGGTAGAGTGAGTTGAGTTTCAAGCGAG
>CAZWOU010000126.1:0-1775 GCA_964635375.1 uncultured Pirellulaceae bacterium
ATCACTATCGACGGCGGCTGGACGCTGCGTTAGGGGTCGCTGCGTTAGGGGACGCGGCGAGTAAGGACCAAGCTGTGGGCCGATTTTGCGTCGTGGGACGCGGGCCTTCCGACGCCGGTGTAGACTATAGACCTTCCATGACGACACCTTGACCAACGGCCCGGCCGAATCATCTACGAGAACGAACCAATGAGAGAAAGACGCTGGCAGACCCTTCTGCTTCTTTTGGCCATCCTCACGTTGGCGCCGCGATCCGCCGCCTCCGCGGACAAGCCCAACATCCTGTTCATCTTCCTGGATGATTTTGGCTGGCGAGACACGAGCTACATGGGCTCCGATTTCTACGAGACGCCCCACCTCGACAAAATGGCTTCCCAGGGGATCGTGTTTTCGGACGCGTACTCGTGCGCCGCGAACTGCGCTCCGGCGCGAGCCTGCTTGCTATCGGGCCAGTACACGCCCCGCCATCAGATCTACAACGTTGGCACGAGCCCTCGCGGCAACGCGAAACATCGCAGGCTCGAACATATCCCCGGCGTTAAGACGCTTGATCCAAAAATCCGAACGTGGGCCCATCAACTGCAACAAGCGGGATATGTCACCGGCACGATGGGCAAGTGGCACTTGAGCGATGACCCGTTGCCGTATGGCTTCGACTTCAATGTCGGCGGGACCCATTCGGGCGGTCCGCCTCGCGGTTACTACCCGCCTCATGGCAATGCGCCTGGTCTTCAGAACGCGCCGAAAGGCGAATATGTTACCGACCGGTTGAGCGCGGAGGCGGTCAAGTTCATTCGAGCCAACAAGTCCAAACCTTGGGCGCTCTATCTAACACATTTTGCCGTGCACACGCCACTCAATGCGAAGAAGGAACTACTCGCCAAGTACGAGAGAAAAGCAAAGGGCAAGCTGCATAATCACGTGCCGATGGCGACAATGATTCAGGCGGTTGACGATGGCGTCGGCTTGATCCAAGACACGCTCGACGAGCTCGACCTAACGGACAAGACGGTCGTCATTTTCTATTCCGATAACGGCGGCTATGGACCAGCGACAGATATGGCGCCGCTCAAAGGATACAAAGGAGCCTACTACGAAGGCGGGATTCGCGAACCGTTCTTTGTCAAGTGGCCGGGCGTCGTACGGCCGGGAAGCAAGTCCGCGGAGCCAATCATTGGAGTCGATCTCTACCCGACGCTCTGTGACATCGCCGGCGCCAAACTACCGAAAGATCAGACCGTCGACGGGCTCAGCCTGACGCCGATATTGCGAGGCGAGAAGAAGACTTTCGGCGAGCGAGCGTTGTTCTGGCACTTCCCCGCCTACCTTCAAGCGTACGCGGTGTGGTCTGAGCAACGCGACCCGCTCTTTCGATCAAGACCCTGCAGCATCATACGAGTTGGCGATTGGAAGCTGCATCAGTACTTCGAAGACAACGGATTGGAGCTCTACAACCTTCGCGACGACATTGGCGAAACCAAAAACCTGGCGCAAGCTGAGCCAGCCAAGACCAAACAATTGCTCGGCCAACTCGAGGCCTGGCGAAAGCGAGTCAACGCGCCGGTCCCGACCAAGCTGAATCCGCAATTTGACGCAGCTGCCGAAGCCAAAGCAATCGAGAACTATAAAAAGAGACAATCAACGACAACGCCGCGAAAACGGCGAAAGAGGAAGGGGAAACCAAGCTAGCGACAGCTCGAACACGAAGTACTGCGCGCGGCATTGAGTGCTCCACAGCATCACGCCAAAGCGGCGCGCCGCATTGGGATCGGCCG
>CAZWOU010000126.1:1875-21192 GCA_964635375.1 uncultured Pirellulaceae bacterium
TGGGATCGGCCGACGACGGCGCACGACCTTCCGACCTAATGACAGACATTCCTATCCACCAGGGAACCGCAAAATGAACCGCTTCATCCTCGTTGCCCTGTTGACTCTGCTCGCTAGCCAGTCGCTTGCGAACGAGCGTCGACACCGTGGCGCTCAGCCAAATGTAATCGTAATCTTCATTGACGATATGGGTTACGGCGACGTCGGCTTCAACGGCGCGACGGGGCCTCGGACGCCGAATCTGGATCACATGGCCACGCAAGGCATGAAGTTCACCGACTTTTATGTCGGCTGCGCCGTCTGCTCAGGTTCGCGAACCGCCCTGCTCACCGGCGTTCATTATCAACGCTTGAGCATGAACGCCGTGCTGTTTCCAAACAGCAAAGCGGGACTGCACCCGGACGAAGTCACGATTGCCGAGATGCTTGGCGATTCGGGATATGCGACGGCCTGTGTCGGCAAATGGCACTTGGGACACATGCCTCCCTGCTTGCCGACGATGCAAGGTTTCCAATCCTACTACGGAATTCCCTACAGCAATGACATGTGGATCGACCCGGCGAACCGACTCGCCGACGACGTGCTCGTGCGAGAGGATCTCAGCTTGGCCGATGTGAAGGCGGGACATAAGAAGCGAAACTGGGTCCCGTTGATGCGGAACGAAGAAGTCATCGAGTACCCGGCTGACCAGACGACCTTGACGAAACGTTACACCGAGGAATCGATTCGGTTTATCAACGCCAACAAAGAAGGCCCATTCTTCCTCTACCTGCCGCACACGATGGTCCACTTGCCGCTGGCCGTATCCAAGTCCTTCGCAGGCCGCACCGAGAAGCTGATCTGGGATGCGATTGAAGAGGTCGATTGGTCGGTTGGCGAGATCCTCAAGGCCGTCGATAAAGCTGGAATTGGCGAGAACACGCTGATCGTGTTTACCAGCGACAATGGAGCCGCGGTCGGCTCATCGCTTCCGCTGCGAGCGAGAAAGGGCAGCGTCTATGACGGCGGGATTCGAGAGCCAACGCTGATGCGGTGGACCGGGAAGATTCCCGCCGGTTCTGTGTGCACCGAGGTCGCCGCCACCATCGACATCCTGCCCACGCTGGCGAAACTCGCCGGAGCTAAACTACCTACACGAAAGATCGACGGACGCGACATCTGGCCCTTGATGATCGGCCAAGAGGGCGCGAAGAGCCCACACGACACCTATGTGTTGATGCATGGCCCAGGCACGGTGAGGAGCGGGAAATGGAAGTTCTATCCCTGGCCCGAAGGCAAACGCAATCAACGCGGCGCCAACACGGGGTCACCGCCATCGAAAGGGCCTGTGCAACTCTATGACACTGTCGCTGACATTGGCGAAACCAAGAATGTCGCGAGCGAACACGCCGACGTGATTCGCCGTTTGCAAAAAGCCTATGACGACCACATCGCAGACATCGAGGCAACTCGACGCCCCACCGCGCCTCTGATACGGCCAGCAGGCGCCAAATCGGCCGAAAGGCCCGGCGGAGCGCGACGACGGCCCGCGAGGAAGACGCCTAAGAAAAAGGCAGCGGCAAAACAACCCACGTAGTCATCTTGTCGTTCAGACTCAGGAAGAAAGCTCAAGATAGACGGGACGGATGACGCCATGATGAAGAGCACTCTGCTTGCCCTCGGCTTACTGTCTCTCTGCCTCGCTGTGCCGGCTACGTCGAAGCTGCAAGCCGCTGAGAATGAGCTCGGACCAATTCGCGAACGTCTGGCCCGCGGCCAGCAAACCAGGATTGTCTGTTTCGGAGACAGCATCACCGGCGTCTACTATCACAGCGGAGGCCAACGCGCTTGGTGCGACATGCTCGGTTACGCAATCCGCATCGCGCGACCGTCGGCGGCGATCGAGATGGTGAACGCCGGCATAAGCGGACACACCACCGTCAACGCGCTCGCTCGGATTGAGAATGACGTCCTCCGTAAGAAGCCGCATTTGGTGGTCGTGATGTTCGGCATGAATGACGTCACCCGAGTCCCGCTCGAAACCTACCGGGCCAACATGCTTGAGATCGCCAAGCGATGTCAGGCGGGCGGGTCCGCAGTTGTGTTATGCACGCCCAACTCCGTTCTCGCAAACGCCGCCAGGCCCAACTCGCGGCTTGCCGAGTACGCCGAAGCGGTGCGCGTGATCGCCGAGGCGGAAGATCTTCCGCTCGTTGATTGCTTCGCCGCGTGGAAACAGGATCGAGAGCGAAATGAACAAGCATGGAAGCTGACGATGAGCGACGACATTCATCCGAACATGAACGGTCACCGCCGATTCGCCGAGTTGATGGCCACGACGATAACTGGACGGACAGTTTCGCTGGAAGAAATCGGCGCACCCGCCGACTCGCTTCGGCACACTTTTGACAAGCTGAGTCGCGGTGAGACGGTAAAACTGTTTGCCATGGCGCCGCTGGACAGCCTGCTGACGAAATCGCTCCAAAAACAATTCCCCCAGGCAAAATTTGCCGTCGCCGTTTGGCCCACTCAGGGACAGTCGGTCGAGCAAATGGCGCAATGGGCCAAACGCATTCGAGGGAAGAACCCGGACCTAGTCGTCCCGGCGCCGCCGCACGATGCGCCGGACAACGCGGCCGGCGCGACCGCGGATGCATACATTACCAGCTACGAGTGGGTGCTGAATTGGAGCTTTCAATTTGCCGGGAGGCCTTGGGACGTGGTCCCCTGTTTGCCGCTCGATAAAGAACTCCCCCAGCAGTCATTGGCCAGGTTGAGATTGGCCAGGACAATTCTCATCGGCAAAGACGCTCGATTCATTGAACGCGCTGAGGGCGATGAGCGGGACCCGCAAGCCATCGTTGACGCGTGGGTCGAGGCGCAGTTGCAATCGTGGCGAGGCGCCAACAATGTCCTCCCGAGCAAAGACGGTGATGTCAGCATCGCAACTCAGCCCTGGCCTCATCGACCCGGACCTCGCCAAGTGCGGATCTCGGTTCACTATCCGGCCGGAACGCTTGAGAGCGTCAATGAGCGAACGGGCGTGATGTTGACGTTGCACAATTGGGGCGGCGTCAACTGCGGCGGGTCCGCAAACCCAACCGCGCTGGCTACGCGGCTTAACGTCGTAGCCATTTGCGTGAATTACTTGCAGAGCGGAAGACAAGCTTCGGTCGAGGATCATCGGCCGTATGACTATGGGTTGCTGCAATCCGTCGACGCCCTCAACGCGCTGGCCTACGTTCGCGGAGGACTGAAGAACGCGGATCGCCCCTATGACGACGCGAGGATGTTCTGCACCGGCGGGTCGGGAGGCGGCAATGTAACTCAAATGGCAAACAAACTGGCCCCGCACACTTTCGCCTGCGTAGTCGACATGTGCGGCATGAAGAGATTGAGCGATGATATCGCCTTCAATCGACCTGGCGGAAGCGGACTGAATGCGCGTTGGAGCCAAGACCCTCAACACCCCAATTATCTCAGCGGCGACGCGCAGGCTATTCGTTACCTGGGCAATCCCATTCACTTGAGGGAAATGAAACGAGGCGGAGCGGCATGCAAGATCGTGGTTGTACATGGAGTCGATGATCAAACTTGCCCATTTCCCGACGCCGTCGAAATGGTCGACAACATGCGAACCGCTCAAATCGATGTGGAACCGTTTTTCATTTCCAAGAAGCACTTGGACCGCAAGGCCTTTCTCAGCAGCGGACACGGACTGGGAAACCGTACGGAGATCGTCTTCAAGGTCGCAGGCCGATACCTCCAACCCGACGGACCAGAATCGCTTCGCCGAAAAGGCCCAAGCAACTTTGATCGGAAAACCGACATCCGTTACACGACGCCCAACGGTCGCTACGTTGTGTCATACAATACGAACCGAGTTCGTGTGGCCTTTGTACCGAGCGAAGAATAGCGCCGCCGCCCGCTCAGCGATCAGCTTTCACTCCGCCGAAGACGGCTTTTGACAATCCACTCCTGAACGATGCCAACTCGAGGATCCTCAGTCCATGCGAATCGCTAGCGGCGGCGTGCAACACGAGACAAATACGTTCGCCGTCGGCGGTACGACGCTGGAGGATTTCGTCCGTGACAGCAATTGCGGTCCCGATCTGGCGGGCGGTGATGTGATCGTCAGTCGCTTTGGAGAAACAGGATCCATCCACGGCGGCTATATTGCCGCCGGCGAATCCGAGCAGTTCGAGTTGCTGCCGCTGCTTTGCACGCGAGCCCAACCGTCCGGAGTCGTCGAACAATCCTGTTTTGACGAACTGTTGGGCAAGTTTCTTACACGGCTGAAGGAACAGTTGCCGGTCGACGGCGTGCTGCTTGATCTGCATGGCGCGATGGTGACTGACAAACATCAAGACGCTGAGGGCGAGTTCATTCGAGCAGTGGTCGAGCTCGTTGGCGATGACACGCCAATTGTCACAACGCTTGACCTGCACGCCAATATCTCGCCGCAGATGGCCCAGTTGTCGAATGTCATCATCGGCTTCGATACCTACCCTCATGTCGATATGTTCGAACGGGGATTCGAAGCTGGCTGCCTGCTCGCCAACATGATTCGCGGCAACGTCACGCCGGTTCAATCGTATCGGCAACTTCCCATGTTGACGATGCCGCCGATGCAATGCACGCTGCGCGAGCCAATGAGGTCTGTCATCCAGACATTGCATGCGTGGGAAAGTCGAGCCGAGATTCTGACGGCGACCATCTCCATGGGATTTCCTTTCGCCGACATTGCCGACGCCGGAGTCTCCGTACTCGTGAGCAGCGACAACCGACCAGATCTCGCATCGCAGGCTTGCGACGACTTGGCCCGGCGCCTTTGGCGATTGAGAGGCGAACTGGAACCTCAGTTGACGCCCATTGGAGACGTGATTGAGCGGGCGAGGCAGCGATCTTTAGACGGACCGATCGTGTTTGCCGACGGCTCCGACAATCCAGGCGGCGGGGCGCCCTGCGATGGTACTGTAGCGCTAGAAGCCCTCATCAAATCAAAGCTGCCCAATTCGGTTGTTGGCGTGATCTACGATCCCGAGACGGCGGCTCAGGCCCATCGAGCCGGTGTTGGAGAGACAATCTCAGTTCGGCTCGGTGGAAAGACCGATGATCGCCACGGCGCACCCGTGTGCGGCGACGCCTACGTTCGCTCGTTGTGCGACGGACGATTTGTTTACCGCGGGCGAATGCTGCGAGGCGTCGAAGACCACCTCGGTCTCACGGCGACGCTCGTGCTGGGCGGAGTAGAAGTCGTCGTCTCTTCGGTTCGGAGGCAGTGTCTCGACGCCGAAATGCTTCGCATCGCCGGCATTGATCCCACTAGCCGCAGCCTGATCGTACTCAAAAGCGCGGTTCATTTTCGCGCAGATTTCAGCGATATGGCAAGCGAGATTTTTGACGCAGACACGCCGGGCGTTCATCGACCCGATTTCTCGGAGGTCGATTATCGAAACGTGCGCCGCCCGATCTATCCACTCGACCGAGACTTGGATTGGCAAATAGAGTGAATTCCCAACAACCCGCAACCAAGATTCGCTTCATCGTCATTGCATCGGCGACGATGATGTCGATCCTGCTCTACCTCGATCGGTTCTGCATTTCCTTTGCAGAGATCTACATTCAAGAGGACCTCGGGCTCACCAACAAGCAAGTGGCTTGGATGTTGAGCGCGTTCTTTTGGACGTACGCTTTGGGGCAAGTGCCCTCGGGTTGGCTCACCGACCGATTCGGCTCGCGAATCATGCTGACGCTATACGTGCTGCTCTGGTCCCTGTTTACCGGACTCACTGGCGGCGCATCGGCGTTCTTCGCCTTGCTGCTCTTGCGCCTTGGCTTCGGGGTCGGCCAAGCGGGCGCGTATCCAACCGCGTCGAGCATTGTCAGCAAATGGACTCCGTCAGCGTCTCGCGGCAAGGCCAGCTCCATTGTGGCCTTCGGCGGTCGCATTGGCGGCTTCCTGGCCCTCTGGGTTAGCGGGTTTCTAATTGTCGGGCTAACGCCAAGCGACGTTCGGACAACATTGGAGTCGGGTGATATCCTCAGCGGACCGCAGTTGTGTTACGAACTGGCGCACGAGCCAGCGGAGCCGACGGAGGTAAGCGTCCAGCGAAATCGGTGTCTCGAAAAATTCTCGGCTGCAGGCAAAGCCGTTGTCGCTGAGCACGCTGAAAACTACGCCGACAAACTCAGAGAGAAAGTCCGGCGACTGAAAGCAGAGAACAAGAGCACCAAGAACGTTAAGCCGCAGGTTGCCTCGCTGTCCGACGCTGATCGACAGATCTTGGCCGATGAACTCAACCGCGTTGTCGTGACGCCAGGGCTCTTCTCGCCTGCGGACATGCAAGGGGTCTCGCTCGAACGAGAAGCCACGCGTCTACTCGCTCGAGGCGCCGCGGAGCGGTCCGAGTACGACAACACTCGGCTAAATCGCCTGGTGCTAGAAGGATTATTTCGCAAAGGCGTGCGGAAGATCTACGTCGCCGGTTGGCGGCCGATGATGTTTCTCTACGCGTCCTTGGGGCTCTTCGTCGCCGCGATGATCTGGTGGAGTTGCCGGACGTCGCCCGTGGAGCACCCCAGCTGCAACGTGGCCGAGGTGAAGCTGATCTCCGGCGATGACGGCCCGGTAGCCGGCACGACCAAGTCCGTCGTTCCGATCGGGCCTCTGCTCAAGAGTCGGAGCATGTGGCTCTCCTGCATCTCCCAGTGGTTCACGAACATTGGCTGGGTGTTTCTGATGACGTGGGCGCCCAGGTACTTCAGCAGCGTTCATGAGACCCCCATCGAACTGCGAGCATTGCTGGTTTCTATTCCACCCTTAGTTGGCTGGGTCGGAATGCTCTCCGGCGGCGCGATTACCGATTTGGCCGCCAAGAAGCTGGGGCTTCGGTGGGCTCGAGCGTTGCCTATTTCGCTGTCGCGATTTCTCGCAATGGCTGCGTATCTGTGCTGCCTGCTGGAGCCCAACGTGTACGTCGTTGTGGGGTTGTTCGCAGTGGTCGCCTTCGCCACCGACCTCGGCGGCGCGCCCACCTGGGCCTTCACGCAAGACGTCGGCGGCAAGCACGTCGGCTCCGTGCTCGGCTGGGGAAACATGTGGGGCAATCTCGGCGCCGCCGTCGCCCCGGTGCTCATGATCTCCATCGTCGGTGAGGGCGAGAATTGGAACTACGCCTTTATGGCCTGCGCCGGGTCCTTCTTCCTTGCCGGAGTTTGCTCAATTGGAATCGACGCCTCGATTCCAATCGCCCCGATCGAGCGAAAAGATGAAGATCGATCACTCGCTGGGAAACAAGAGCCCCCGCACGACCCATGACAACCAAGATCCTCAACCTGACGCTGCTTGTTGCAGTCGTGATCGGCGCCGCGTTCGCACTGCGAGAGGGCGCGCGTCAGCGAGAACTGAAGGCAACTCATGAACTCTTGACAGCCGAGTTCGGGCTTCTGCGTATCGAGTCGCCAGACAAGATCTACGTCGTGGCGCTACCGACTAGCGACCCACTGCACTTTCGTTGGCGGATCTATCTGCCCGCGAACTACCAAGCCGAATGGCGAAGTGGAGGTGGCTATGGCAGATCTCGCTCGTCAAGCCCAAGAGACTTCATCGCCCAGGTTCGGTTGCGTGCGGATGATCAGGCGCTAAGCGTCTTTGCTCAAGAGGATATGGGAAGCGGACTCAGCGGCGTGGCGAATGGAAGCTTCGCCAAGCACGTCATTGACTACTGGGAGCATGTTGAGATTAGCCAGGCCGGCGCATCGGGTGTTGAAGCGTACGACGCGGATCACATCATCAACTTGCTTGAACTGCGGATGAACGAAGAGATGGTCGCTGCGGCGAAGCAGATGAAATTGAACCAATATCGAATTCCAACGTTCTTCTTTCGCCGTCTGGGAACTCCTCAGGCGTTTAAGGCTGAAGCAGACCGGAACAGGGCGAGCCCAGTGGGGACGCCGCAATGAACAACCAAACTCATCCACATGAAACGGGTGTTCAAAGCGAAAACGTCAGGACCCAATCCAACAGCTCTAGGTTTCGCGTCCGGTTCGGCATGCTCACGCTAATGTTGGTTGCCGCCGTCGTTTGCGTTTGGTCCGCCTACGTCACGCTTCAGCTTTCCAACTCGCGCCTGGGTCGAGAAATCGACGCCATGCAGGCTCTGCAGACCGACTTGAGAGTCGAAGATGCGACTCGCGTGGCTGTCGTCCGAGCACGGCAAGAATGGTATGACGATTCCCGTTGGGATGTTTACCTACCGCCCGGACACACCTATCGGCTGAGTTTGGCGACCCGCAAGCTCAGCCTCAAGCGGAACTCGGGCGCGAGCAACCCAGCCCCCGTCGCCGCGAAGGAGCTCACCTCCGGCACCCACTCCATCGAGCTCCGCACAAAGAAGGTCGACGACGGCTGGCGAATCGAAGTCCTCGTTGACGACGAACCCACCCTGACTTGCTTGGAACCGCCCGATTGGAATCCTGGAAGCGGGTCCCAAGGCGGAGCCGAGTTTCCACGTTCCGCCCATCCGAACGCCATCCATGCTCCCGTGGTTCTCTTTCGACGCAGGTTCATGAAGTCGACGCCCGCAGGAATTAGCCGCGAACCGGTCGAGCCAAGCGAGGGCGTCATGTTGTGGTTTCAGACCAGCAAGGACCATCAGGAAGATGGACCCTAACGCCCCGACTCAGAGTCCTCAGGGAACTTCCGCGACTGCTCAGGGTCCGCCCCTACGTGAAACACCGGCGATTTACTATGATCACTGAATTCCGCCCTCATCGCCTTCCAGACCCCAGCCAAACGATCGATGCCAATTCAATCAGCATATACTTCGTCGAAGCCGGCTTTTTCCTTCGAGCTTTTTCCGCCCAAAACGGATGCCGGCGTCGAGACGCTATTTCGCCACGTGGCTGAGCTCTGCCAGTTCTCGCCCGCCTATATCACCTGTACCTATGGGGCCGGCGGTTCGACGCGAGAACGAACCTTGGAGATTGTCGACCGAGTTCGACAACAGTTCCAGATCCCCGTCGCCTCACACCTGACCTGCGTCGGAGCCACTGTCGATGAGCTGCGAGCGTACCTTGCAGAGGCCAAGAGTCGCGAGATTGACGCGATCGTGGCCCTCCGCGGCGACCCACCCGCAGGCGAAAAAGTGTTTCAAGCCGTCGAGGGCGGGTTGCGATACGCCAATCAGCTCGTCGAGCTGATCCGGGCGGAATTCGGTTGTTTTGAAATCGCTGTCGCTGGCTACCCTGAAACCCATCAAGAGGCCGCCAGCCCGGAAGCCGACCTGGACAACCTGAAACGCAAAGTCGATTGCGGAGTGGAAGCCGTGATCACCCAGTTGTTCTACAGCAATGATGACTACTTTCGTTTTTGCGACCGCTGTACGGCGGCCGGAATTGACAAGCCGATCGTGCCGGGCATCTTGCCCGTTATCAGCCTGGCGCAGATCCAACGCATCACCACCATGTGTGCGGCCAAGCTTCCCCAGGCGTTTGTCGACCGCCTGGGCGAAAATGACGATCCGGATTGGCAGTTCCAGGTTGGCGTCGAACACGCTGCCGCTCAAGTCAAAAACCTGCTCGAACAAGGGGCGCCCGGCATCCACTTCTACGTGCTCAACAAGTCGCAATCGACAGCCGCCGTGCTCAAAGGAATCTAGGGGCGTGACGCCAGAGATCGTTTCTTTCCTATGCTCAACTGACCTACGACGGAAGCACTCAAAATGTACCAGCTCGCTCAATGGCTAATCTCGGTGGTTGTCTTGGTGACGCTCAGCCGCGGCGGTCTTGCCGCAGAACTGCGAGGGCGAATCGTCGACGCCGACTCAGGTAAGGCGATTGCGGCTCGAGTCTATGTGCGAACAGCGGACGGCAAGCAGTTGCATGTCGAAAGCGTCGGCGGCACAGCGGTAGATTATGAGAAGATTCGCAATCGCGAGAGCTTCGAAGTCCACACTTCCCTAACGGCCCATCCGTTTCGGCTGAACGTAGCGCCAGGCCCGCTTCGGATCGTCGTGGAGCGAGGCAAAGAATACCACACCCATGTTCAGGACCTGAAGGTCGCCGAGACGGGAACGGAAGTCGTAATTCGGCTGAAGCGTTGGATTGATATGAGTCGGCTCGGCTGGTTCTCGGGTGAGACTCATGTGCACCGCACGCTGGCCGAGTTGCCGACGGCGATGATGGCGGAAGACATGAACGTCGGCCTGCCCTTGACCCATTGGGTGACTCGCTCGCACACTCCTCCATCCCAGGGTGACAAGAACAGCGATGCGGCCGCAAGAGCCCGGCTGATTTCGATTGACGACGAGCATGTGATCTACCCGCTTAACACGGAGTACGAGATCTTCAGCGTCGGCGGCAAACGACACGCGCTGGGCGCCGTGTTCGCGTTGAACCACACGAAACCACTCACACTAGGCGCTCCGCCGGTTGCTCCGATCGCCGAAGAAATCCGCAAGCAAGACGGACTGCTGGAGCTGGATAAACACAATTGGCCCTGGTCCATGATGTTGCCCCCTGTCATGCAAGTCGATCTTTACGAGCTGACCAACAATCACATTTGGCGAACCGGTTTTCTATTCCGAGATTGGGGTGAGCCGCCGCCAAAGTACATGAACGCAGCCAAGGACCCTCGTGGCGGCGTCAGTGAGCAAGGTTGGATCGATTACACGTTCGAGAACTATTACGCTCTGCTCAACTGCGGATTCAAGATGAAACCGACTGCGGGGTGCGCCTCGGGCGTCCATCCCGTGCCGCTCGGATTCGGCCGAGTCTACGTCCACCAGCCGAACGGGTTCAGCTACCAAGACTGGATCCAGGGACTTGGAGAGGGCCGTTCCTTCGTCACGACTGGGCCGATGCTGGACATTCGGTTCGACGGCCAAGTCGGCAGCGGTCCATCGATAAGCAAGCCGGGGGGGACCGTCCAAGTCCGCGGTTGGGTGGAGAGTCAGTATCCCCTGACTCGCATCGAGCTCGTCGACGCGGGCCAGGTGGTGCAAACGCTGAAGGCTCAAGCTGAGAAAACGACACGAGGCGCATACCGAGTCGAGATCGAGTTCGGCCGCGAGATCACGAGCACGACGTGGCTGGCGGTGAGGTGCTTTGCCCGCACGGGCGAGGGCCGTCCGCGATTCGCCCATTCCACGCCCCACCATGTGCACGTGGCGGGGACCAAGATTCGCCCTCGAGCAGAGCAAGCCGAGTTTCTCGCCAAGCGCGTTCGCGACCAAATCGAGCGCAGTCGCGAGGCACTCACCGAATCCGAATTGCGAGAATACTCGAAGGCGCTCGCCTACTACGAGCAGTTTCTCCAACACTAATAACGTCTCAGGCCGCTGAAAACCGGTAAGATCGTTGCATCCGCGGCGCCAATAGGCCAAACTGGCTGCATAGAACATCATTGGCGTTTTCCCACCCAACCAGCATTCCCAGCGAAGGACTCTTGACTATGGCCGCGAAGCAGAACCAAGATCGTCGATCTTTCCTCAAGAAATCAGCAGCGGCGGCGGCAGCGGCCTCCGTCACTCCTTACATGCCGCTCACGACGAAAGCGTTCGCCAACCAAGACAAGAACGATCGCCCTGTGATCGGTTGCATCGGCGTTGGCAGCATGGGCAGCGGTGACGCTCGAGGCCATTCGGGATTCGGAGATATCGTCGCCGTCTGTGATGCTGATTCGCGGCGCACCGAAAAGGCCAAGGACGACAAACGCATCGGCAAGGGGAAAGCAGACGCCGTTGAAGACTATCGCAAGATTCTTGATCGCAAAGACATCGACGTCGTCAGCGTAGTCACGCCCGATCACTGGCACGTCAAGATTGCGATTGAAGCTTTGCAGGCCGGCAAACATGTGTTTTGCCAAAAACCGCTGACGTTGACGCTGGAGGAAAACCAGTTGATTCGCAACGCGTGCAAGGCCTACGACAAGCAAGTGTTTCTCGTCGGTACTCAGCAGAGAAGCGATTCACGGCGGTTCCTGCGAGCAGTCAACATGGTTCAGAAAGGCCTGTTAGGCGACATCAAGAAGGTCACGGTCGGGATCAATGGCGGCCCCAAGGGCGGACCGTTCCCCAAAGTGGAGCCTCCGAAAGAGCTGAATTGGGACTTGTGGCAGGGCCAGGCTAAGGCGGTCGACTATATCGAGAAGCGTTGCCACTATCAGTTCCGCTGGTGGTACGAGTACTCGGGCGGCAAGTTCACCGACTGGGGCGCCCATCACGTTGACATCGCCACCTGGGCCATCGAACAAGACAAAGAAGGCATGGGACCGGTTCGAATCGACGGCTCCGATTCCAAGCACCCGGTTGAGTTCAAGGACGGTTATCCGACGGTGGACGACGCATACAACACGTCGCACGATTACGCCGTGAACTGCACGTTCGACAACGGCATCGAGATGGTGGTTACCAGCCGCGGCGACAACGGAATCTTGTTCGAAGGAAGCAAGGGGCGACTATTCGTCAACCGCGGCAAGATCACCGGAAAGCCCATCGACGAGAATTGGGACGATGGCAAGTTCACCGAGGACGATCTTTCGAACCTCTACAAAGGCAAGCCGCACGAGGGTCACAAGAATAACTTCTACCGCTGCATCCGCGAAGGCGGACAAACGGTCTCCGACGTCTTCACCCACGTGCAAGCGATGAACACCTGCCATCTGTCGGCCATCGCCGCGAGATTGGGACGTGAGATTCGCTGGGATCCGAAAGCCGAGAAGATCGTCGGCGACGAGCAGGCTGCCGCCTTTTTCGCCCGCCCGCGCCGCGAAGGGTTTGATATTCCCAAGGTGTAGAGATCAAGCCGTCTCAGCACTATCGCCAAGAGGAAGATCGACGCCGTCAAGGAAGCCCATCAAGGTCCGACTTCGGTAGGGTTGTTGGAGCTTGCGAACCGCCTTGGATTCGATTTGGCGAACACGTTCACGCGTGACCGAGAAGATTTTGCCCACTTCCTCCAGTGTGTAGGAGTATCCGTCGGCAAGACCGTAGCGGAGACGTATGATCTCTCGTTCGCGGTAGTTCAAGCTCTCCATCACTTCCTCGATGCGGTGCTTGAGCGCTTCCTGGTTCGTGTCGTAGAGCGGATCATCGTCGCGATAGTCTTCCAAGAATTCTCCGAAGTAACTATCGTCGTGATCGCCCACAGGTTGGTCCAACGAAAGGGGCTGTCGGGCCATTTTCATGATGCAGCGGGTGTCGTCTAGCGACAGGCCGGCTCGCTCGGCGGTCTCTTCGGGAGACGGTTCGCGACCCAGTTCCTGGACCAACTGCCTTGTCACAGTCCGCACCTTGCTCATCGTGTCAATCATGTGGACCGGCACGCGAATCGTGCGACTTTGGTCCGCGATCGCTCGCGTTATGGCTTGACGAATCCACCAGGTTGCGTAGGTCGAGAACTTGTAGCCTCGAGCGTGCTCAAACTTGTCGACCGCCCTCATCAGCCCGGTGTTGCCCTCTTGAATCAAATCCAAGAAGCTGAGACCGCGGTTGCGATATTTCTTTGCAATCGAAACCACCAACCTCAAGTTGCCCGCTGACAACTGTCGTTTGGCCGCATCGTAGTCCTCTTGCAGCAACGCGGTCTGCTTCATGCGTCGAGTCAGCGTCGCCGGGCTCTCAAATGTGATTTGCATCAGGTATCGCAGCTCACCCGTCAGCTCTTCGACCGTGCGTCCCTTGGCGTATCCGTCATTCGCCTTGGCTTCTTCGATCAACCCGCGAAGGACTCCCATCCGCAAGCCAATCTCGTGAAGCTTGGCGTAGATTGGTTGAAGCCGATTGGTGCGAATGTTCATTTCCTCAATTAGACGAACCGCCTTGTTCCGGCGAATCACCAATCGCCGCCAGGCAGCTTTGCGAGCGCTCATCGGCTGTTTGATGCTGATCGCGGTGCGGTAGTCGTTGTGGTTCTTCTTTAGCAAATGCTGCACGGTCGCCAAGTTGGGTCCGAGTCGCTTGAGGATTCGTTTCTTCTCGGCCGTGTTCGTTACCGATACCTCGATCGTTCGGTCCAACCGCAACCCGCCGTCTCGCACTTGTTCGAGCAAGTGCACGGCGCCCTGAAGCACGTAATCTGTCGCGAGAATCGAGTGTCGGTACTTCTCCCGACTGGACTCGATCGCCATCGCTGAGGAGATCTCTTCAGCTCGCGTAAGCAAGGGGATCTGCCCCATTTGCATGAGGTACATTCGTACCGGGTCGTCTGTGTTGTCCTGGCTTGCTCGACGCCGATCGAACTCTTCGATTTCAGCTTCGTCGCGAAATCCTACTTCATCCTGTGAGGATCGGTTGAATCCGTTGGCATTCTTCGACTTCATGGAACGGGCCACATGCGACTCCCTTGTGTGATACAGCGGCGGACGGCGCGTGATCCGACCTAATGCACTCACTGGGCCAGTTCTCCGGTCGCCCCAAACAGCAACCCGTAAACTGCGACCTCAAAACGACTTACAACTTGTGATTCAAGGCGTTGCCAATCCGCGTCTCGTTGAACAAAAGCCACCGAGGGTTGCGTTCGGGCAACATGCCCTTGTGGGTTATTCCGCTGATCGGGTTCACAACGCCTCGCTTCCGAGCGCTTGACTGAATCTGCTCAGACGAGCAAATCGGCTCGGCCGCGGTGAGCTATTGTTCATCACTGGTCGTGCCACTCGGAAAACACGACGAGCGAGCAACCGCCGAGCATTGCAGTCGCACAATGCGGCGCCTGAAACGTCTCCGCTGTCACACCACAACGAAGGCTCTCAGACACCTCGTCCAGCCCAGAACATTCGCAGCTATCCTACGAGCCAATTAGCAATGATGAATCAAGACTCCACCGACATGTTTGAGTCCGTGGTCGCAAAAACATTCTCGACCATGCTCGGATGTACGATCGAAAAACGCAGCGGCGGCCCCTCCCATGACCAGCGCAAATACCACGACATCAGCGGCGTGATTGGGATTACCGGCGATACGACTGGCACGATCGTGTTGAGTCTCGAATCTAATGTCGCCATCAGCGCAGCGGAGGCCCTGCTGGGCGAGCGTCCGGACGGTATGGACAGCGATGTTGTGGACGCGATCGGCGAATTGACCAACATAATCGGAGGCAGCGCCAAGTCTAAGTTCGCGTCAAAGCTCGACCTGGCGCTTCCCACTGTGATCGTGGGCCGCGACTACTTCGTCACGTTTGACCGAGGGGTCACGCCCATTCGCATTATTTTCAAATGCGAGTGGGGACGATTCCTACTCGACTTCGGCTTTGCCCCTGCCAAACAAAACGCCGCGACACGACCAGCTGCCGTCGCTCAAACCGTCTAGCTCAGGCCCGACAGCCGTCGCCCACTTGGCGTCCAGACTGCCGAAATGAGCAGGTCCAACAGCGGCCTGACGGCGCTTGAATCCGCCCACGGCGCCCGAGGCCTGAGGCGAGAGGCAACTCGCAAAGCATGCTGTTGTGGTTCCACCAACCGTCCCGCGGCCAAGCTGGGCCGCGGAGCCCCTTCTCCCCTGTGTTGCCCTCGTTCAAAGAAAGTGTTCAACCCTGGGGCAATGCCACCCTGCCAATCGCGAGCCGAGCAAGAGCCAACAGGTACGCGAAGCAAATCGGCAGCTGGAAGGAAATCTGCTATCCTTGACCGAGAAAGGAAGTCACAGCGATGGATACGTCCGCCAGCTTGCTTGACTCACTGCGACGCGCCGACGATGGCGACGCGTGGAGCAAACTTGTGGATCTCTATTCGCCGCTCATCCACCGCTGGCTGAAACGACACGGCGCGGCGCTGGGCGACGTGGATGATGTCGCCCAGGAGGTATTGACCGTCGTGGTTCGCCGCCTCCCCGAGTTCCGCCGCGAGCCTCGCACTGGCGCCTTCCGAAGCTGGCTGAGGACGATCACGGCGAACTGTCTGCGAGATCATTGGCGGCGAGAGAACAAGCAGCCGGCCGCCATCGGGGGCACCGACTTTGGCGAGATCATTCAGCAACTGACCGACCCCAATAGCGGGATCAGCCAACTTTGGGATCGCGAGCACGACGAGCATGTCACGCGACACCTACTCACGCTGATCCGCCACAATTTCGCCGACAACACCTGGACCGCTTTTCAGCAGTTCGCGATCGAAGGCCGTAGCGCCGATGAAGTCGCCGAGCGGCTCGGCATGACCGCCAACGCAGTCTTCATCGCCAAGTCTCGGGTCATGGCAGCACTCCGCAAACATGGCCAAGACCTCATCGACTGATGGTCGGCCGCCTTTTCCCGTGATTTCCCCCATTCTTTCTGTGACCCACCGCGGGCGTAAGAAACGCCAGGCGTGAGAATCGCGGGGCGCACGCGGGGAACCGGGATCGCGATAGGACATCCTCGCCAAGAAATCCTGATTTCTCTGAAAGGTTGCCGTGAGATTCTCCATTTAGATCTTGACCGGGCAATTCACGTCGCACATCAGCCACGTCGCCCCAAAGAACTCGAGGAGAAGCTCATGTCGATGTTTAGAGCCAAGCACGCCAAGCGCCGTCGCAAGTTCCGCCGAAATCACCGCGTGTTGAAAATGGAGTCGCTCGAGTCGCGATTGTTATTGGCGGGCGACCTTGACGCTGATATCAGTCTGCTCAGCGACGAGTTCGACGATGGGGCGAGCATTGCGGCATGGGAGCGAGTCAATGAGGTTGAGAGCTGGAATGCGGACCAGTTGCACACCTGGGATGTCGATCAGACTCAAGCGGGCCGAATGGTCATGCAGCCGGAGACCGCCGTCTGGTATCAAGACTGGCGCGGGCCGATGGCCTTCAAGGAAGTCGCCGGCGACTTTGTCTTCACGACCGAAGTCTTCATCACGGATCGAGACGATGTCGGAGGCAGCGATGCGGACGACGTGCCAGGCGACGCGCTGTTCTCGCTCGGCGGAGTAATGATTCGCACGCCTCGCGATATTTCCGATCCCGCGATCGACTGGGCTCCGGGCAGCTTCGCTGACGATGGAACCAACGATGGAGAGAACTATGTCTTTCTGTCGCTCGGCTACACGTCCGGGGCAAACAACTTCTCATTGGAAGTCAAGACGACTCGCAATAGCGATTCGCATATCGAGATCGATCCGGTTGGCGTCAACACGGCAAAGATCCAGTTGGCGAAGATTGGCGATTCGGTCATCGCTCTCTATCAACTCCTGGGTGAAGACTGGCAGGTGCATCGCCGCTATACGAGGACGGACATGCCCGAGGCAGTGCAGGTTGGCCTCGTCACCTACAGCGATTGGGATAAGGCGTCCGACTATGATCCCTTCGTACACAACGGCGCAGTGTTAATCGAAGGCGAACTGGACGATCCAACTCCCGCCGAGCCCTACAATCCGGATGTGACGGCCGGGTTCGAATACGCTCGCTATGCTCGGCCGTTGGTTCCAGCAGAATTGACTGGCGTTGATCTCGTCAACGCAGCCAGCGCTGAGCAACTGCTGTCGTTCTTGGGCGATAACCTCGCGGAGTCGCCTGCCGACATGTCGCCGATCTTGGACTTGATCATCGATCAGGCGATTCCCGCTGGCGTCGATTCGCTCACAATCGAATTGCCCCCAGCGCTCCCCACTGGCGAGCCGCTGGCCTACACCGCGGCGATCGCGGAAGACGATGGCGACCAGCACACCGTCAGCATCGACGGCTACCAACTCACCATCGATCCCGCCGACGAGTTCGCTGGCAGCTTCGACGTTGATCTCGACCTTTACTTGACCAATATCCCGGGCGGGGCGCCGGGCGAAGGCGGGCCTAACGCGAGCAGGCGATTCAACGTCACCGTAGCTAACTCGGCCCCAGTGGTTGAAGCGATCAACGACCAAGAAATGTCGGTGCTCGACGCCGAATTGCGCGTCGCCTACTCGGCTTCGGACCCAGACGGCGATGATCTGACGATAGAAGTTGAAGTCATCGAGCCCGAAACCTATCAGCTCGATCAAGAACACGATTTCACGTCGAGCGGGAACTACCACGACAATTGGGGCGGGCAGAACGAACGTTGGGTCAATGGCGACGGTAGCGATTGGTTCTACCTCTTGCCCAACGGCGAATTGCACGAATGGGCGAGCAGCTTCGAAGCCAGCCCCCTACTCGCGTCGCTCGGATCGAACGTCTACGACGACCCCAGCTTGTTGACGGACGCCGAGGCAATTCCAGTCGAAGTCTCAATCAACGGCGATGAGATTGTCGTCACTCCAACCGAAATATTCGTGGGTGAGTTCGCCATTTCGGTCTCGGCCACCGACGCCATTGATTTCGCCGACACATCCTTCTCGGTTGAAGTCGCCAATACTGACCTGCACCTGGCGGCCATCGAAGACCTCGTGGTTGCGGGAGGCGCGGACTTCGTACAGACGACCGTGATCGCTCAAAGCAACGGCGTGGACGTTCCCCCTGAACTGCTCGAGTACTCGGCCCACATCGTCACCCTCGAATGTCAGCTCGACGCCGAACTGGATCTTCAAACCGCCGCTGACTTTTATACGAACTGGGGCGGGCAGAACGAAAAATGGCTGAGAGCTTCCGACGGGTCTTGGTATTTCATCCTGCCCGACGGAAGCTTCCACCGCTGGACCGGAAGTTTCGGCGCCAGCGAACAACTTGCTACGTTCGACGTCGAATTCTATGAAGACCCCAACTTGATCGCCGACCCCCAGTCGATTCCGGTTCAGGTCGAGATGGCCGGCAATGTGCTTACCGTTAATCCTGACGCCGAGTTTGTCGGCGACTTCGAGATCCAGGTTACCGTCTCTGACGGCTACAACGACGCCAACCAAATCGTCCAGGTGAGCGTCGAGGAAGCCGGTATGGAAGATGTCATCCTGCCTGTGCTGATGGTGATCCCAAATCAAGACTTCTACTACCGTGAATACAGCGAGACGCGAGAATCTCTCGTTGCTGCAAGTGTTCCGGTTGTGGTGGCGGCCGCCACACTCGACACCGCCATTCCCCACGACGATTCAGGGCAAGGCGATGACGGCGGATTCGTCCATCCCGATCTCACCCTGTTCGACGTCGCAGCGGCCGAGTATTCAGCCATCGTCTTCGTCGGCGGCTGGGGAGCGTCCGTCTACCAATACGCTTTCGAAGGCGAATACGATCGGGACATCTACAACGGCGGCGAGCTATTGACGTCCACCGTCAACGACGTGATCAATGATTTCGTCGCTCAAGGAAAGTACGTTACTGCACTCTGTCACGGTGTCAGCGTTCTCGCATGGGCCCGAGTCGATGGAGTTAGCCCAGTCGAGGGCCGCACGGTCTCGTCGTTCGCGGGCGCGGCGCCGCGAGCCGATGGAATCAGCGGCACAACGCGAGACCAAATCGAAGCGAACGG
>CAZWOU010000127.1:0-19914 GCA_964635375.1 uncultured Pirellulaceae bacterium
GATTCCCGCTTTCACCAAGTGGGACCGCAAGAACTACTTTTATCCCGACTTGCCCAAGGGGTATCAGATCAGCCAGTTTGACCTGCCAATGTCGCAAGACGGCGGGTTGGACATTCACGATGCGAAAGGGGCGTTTGAGCCCAAGAGAATCGGCATCATCCGAGCCCATCTGGAGGAAGACGCCGGCAAGAGCATGCACGATGAACGCGCTGGTCGCGCGGATAGTCGCATCGACTTGAATCGCACCGGTACGCCGCTGCTCGAGATCGTCAGCGAACCCGATATGCGTTCGCCGGCGGAGGCCCGCGCCTATTTGAATGAATTGAAACTTCTCCTGGGCTACCTGGGCGTCTCCGATTGCAACATGGAACAGGGCAGCTTGCGTGTGGACGCTAATATTAACCTGCACATTCTGACAGACGAGGGCGTGGTCGCGACGCCGATCGTCGAAGTCAAGAACGTCAACAGTTTTCGCGCCGTTGAGCGCGCCCTGGCCTACGAAGCTGTGCGGCAATACGACGAGTGGTTGGATACGAGGCAAAGCATTGACGATGCCCCCAAGCGAACGTTCGGCTGGGATGATCAACGGCAAGTTACGGCGCCGCAGAGAGAGAAGGAAGATTCTGCGGACTACCGCTATTTTCCCGACCCCGATTTGGCTCCGGTTCTTGTCTCCAACAGCCAGTGTGAGACGATCCGCGAGACGCTGGGGGAGCTGCCGGCGGAACTCCGCGTTCGACTGCAAAGCGATTATGGGCTCGATTCCGACGAGGCCGACGTCATGGTGAATCAAGGTGCGGAATTTGCCAGCTACTTCGAGGACCTTGCCCACGCATCCGACGACCCGAAGCGGGCGAGCAATTGGATGCAGCAGACCGTGATGCGAACGCTCAACGAGCAAGCTCGAAGTATCGGCGACTTTCCGATTTCCGCTCGACAACTGGCTGGCCTACTTAAGACCATCGACGCGGGATCGCTCAACACCACCCGCGCGAAAGACGTTTTTCAAGAGATGCTTGCGAAACAGATTGATGTGGAGACGGCTATGAAGAGTCTGGGAATCGTCGAGGTCGATTCCTCTGAGCTGACGCTGTTGTGTCGTGATCTACTCGATGCGAATCCCAAGATCGTCGCCGACCTGAAGGGCGGCAAGCAACAAGCCATGGGCGCTCTGATCGGGCAGGCCAAGAGAATCAACCCAAACGCAAATCCAGCCCACATTCGGGCGACTTGTCTAGAACTGATCGAACAGATGGGGCCCTGACCATACGGGCGCCGATTTAGCTGGCTGGGGGAAACCGGTTTGACGCCAAGTACGCTTGATATCGGCGGCCAAATCCTTAGAATGCCGCCATCTGTAGAGGCAAACGCGAGAGGTCCATGCGGCTAATACCTGCGGGGAACGCCTGGTAGGGCCAGGCATTCCTCGCCTATTTCTCTTTCCCTCCAACGATGATGCGAGTGAAGAACGGTTGATGGGAATGACATTTGAGAAGACGCCCTCGTCGGCCCGGCCGGAGGTTTGACGTGCCAGGAACAGTGGAAGGCAAGATCGTAGCTGTAACCGACCAAGGAAACCTCGTGTCGGATATTGCCGCGAGCCAACTTGAGCAGGCGCCGCGAGACGAGCAACTCGTCGTGGTCTGTGATGAACACGAAACTCACGGCCTCTTTGACGCGAATCACAACCAGCCCGAATCGACATTCATTGCGGTTCTAAGCGAAGATGGGTGTTTGGACTGGAGATCGTTGGTCTCAGCGCCGCCATCATGCTGGGGATCTCAATCGGGCAGCTGATTTCTGTTCGCTGGTGAGCTGGCCGCGGTGAATGGGCCGCGCCTCTCGGGCTCACTGCCCGAGCTTGGGCCGGATGAGTGTATTGCCAGGACGGCGATGTTGCCCGAGACGCGGCGGCGACTCGCGCGTTGAATCATCGACTGTGCATCGTTTTTGACCCTCTCTGAAGACTACGAAATAGACCACTCCGCCATGCCCACGAACAAACGGCCCACGAACAAACTGCCGACGAACGAGTTGCCGACGAACGGCGAACTGCGCGAATGGGATCGGCGTCATGTGTGGCACAGTTTCACCCAAATGGCCGAGTACCAACCGTTCATCATCGAGTCGGCCAGTGGGTGCGAGCTAGTCGATATTGAGGGCAATCGTTACCTCGACGGTGTGGCGAGCGTATGGTGCAACGTCCATGGGCATTCGCACCCCGCGATCAACGAAGCGATGATCGCCCAGCTGCAAAAAGTCGCCCATGTGACTTCCTTGGGCATGTCCAATTCAACGACGATTCGACTAGCCAAACGGCTTTGTGATTTGGCGCCGGCCGGGCTCGAGCATGTGTTCTTCTCAGGCGACGGCGCTTGTTCGGTTGAAGTCGCCATCAAACAGGCTCTGCAGTACTGGCGGCAGTGTCAGTCCCCCAGGCCGAACAAGACCAAGTACATCGCTTTGGAAAACGCCTATCACGGCGATACGATCGGCAGTGTCAGTGTGGGGGGCGTCGCCAGATTCCACGCGATGTTCGAACCTCTACTGTTTGAGCCGGTGAGGATCTCGGCGCCGGATCTGTATCGGCGGCCGGTCGGGGCGACTGCTGACGACGTACTGCAATCCTCGCTAAGGCAGTTGGAATCGGTGCTGATCGAATCGGCCGATCAAATCGCCGCCCTCGTCATCGAGCCTCTCGTGCAATGCGCCGCTGGTTTGGTTGTACATCCGCCGGGATTCCTGCGGGGCGTCCGTGAGCTGACCCGCAAGCACGACGTGTTGCTCATTGCGGATGAAGTCGCGGTTGGGTTTGGTCGCACTGGCAAAATGTTCGCTTGCGAGCACGAACATGTGAAGCCAGACTTTCTCTGTTTGGGCAAAGGTCTGACGGGCGGTTACGCGACGATGGCGGCGACCTTGACGACGACCCAGGTTTGGGACGCGTTTTTGGGCGAGTACGCCGAGTCCAAGTCGTTCTTTCATGGCCATACTTTCAGCGGAAATCCTCTGGCGGCAGCGGCCGCACTCGCCTCGCTCGACTTGTTTGATCGGGAGCAAACGTTGGCGTGCCTGGGCGAGAAGATCGAATCGCTGCGGGAGGGGCTCGAACCCTTGGCGAATCATCCGCATGTGGGCGACATCCGCCAGTGCGGACTGCTCGCGGCGATCGAACTCGTGCGGGACAAGTCAAGTCGCACGCCATTTGATTGGAGCGAACAGCGCGGCATTCGAGTTTGCGAATTTGCCCTTGGCCAAGGCGTATGGCTGCGACCGCTTCGTAACGTGATTGTCATCATGCCGCCTTTGGCCATCAGTCAGCCTGAACTTGCAACCATCATTGCGGCGGTTCGAGCTGGCATTGATGCGGCGCTATCCGATGTCATGAAAGACGAGACGCGATGACTGACGACGCGGTGACGCCCTATCTTCTGCTTCAAGCCCGCGACGATAGCGATCCGATCAAGCCGACCGAAGTAGAATGTTTTCTCCGCGTGGGTGAATTCAATCCTGCCGATCTGGAGACTCGATCGCTGTTCGACCCGGTCGATTCGCTCGATTCTCTTGTTGCACGCAAAGCGGTATTTGTGGGCGGGAGCGGAGACTATTCGATTGTTCGGGGGGGCCCATGGTTGGACAATGCCCTGCAGTGGATGGCCACGTTGGCAAAAATCGGCCGCCCGACGTTCGCCTCCTGTTTCGGCTTTCAGGCGATGGCGCTGGCCTTGGGCGGCTCGGTTGTGACGGACTTGAGTCGAGCAGAGCTGGGAACCATCGATTTGCGGTGCACCGACGAAGGGCGACTCGACCCGTTATTCGCCCCCTTGCCGGAAGTGTTTGGAGGGCAAGCCGGCCACCAGGACATCGTTGAGCGTATCCCCGACTGCGCCGTGCTCTTGGCCTACGCCGAGAAGACCCACTGCCAAGCGTTTCGTCTTCGCGGTCTGCCTATCTACTGCACTCAGTTTCATCCTGAACTGGACCTGGCGTCGCTTGTCTTTCGAATCCGAAGTTACCCGGAGTATGTGGAGAAGATTGCCGGAGTGAGCTTTGCTGAATTCGAGGACTCGTGTCGCGAAACGCTGGAGAGCCGCAACCTGTTCAGGCGATTCCTGGAGCATTACGTCAACTGACGTCGATGGCCGGCAGATAGCTTGGCGCTCTCGCGCCCGAGCGGGCCGTGACGGATCGGGCAAGCACTCAAGCGGTCGCATCAACCACTGGCGTCGCTGAGCTATTGAGCTGCAGTGCGGCGGCCTTTGGGCGAGCCTCCGATGGGGGCGTCCTTAGGCATCGGGCGGGCTGCGGAGAGGAAGCCGCGTCGGTACAGGCTGGCTTGAAGCGTGCGGTAGTCGTCAAAGCTTCCTGGGTAGACCCAGATGGTGACGGTAGTTCGAGCCGGTTCGTAGCTGGCTAGGATCGAATTGAATTCCGAGTTCTCATGCATTGCGAGCTCAACCGACTCACCTTGCTCTTCCACGGAGAACAACTCAAACGAGTCAAGCTCTATTCGACTTTGCGTTGCGGCGCCCATGCGAGTCTCGACCGAAAAGGAATTGCGTTTGATCGTGTACTTCATCATGAAATTTCGAATTGGGCCAAGCGTCTCCGTGATGGACGTCGAACTCTTTAGCTTCCAAGCGTTTTGCTTGACATCCTCCTTCAGTCGTTCGACCAGTTCATCCCAGGGGACGTAGGTCAAGCGACCGTCGAGCAATCGGAACTGAACTTCCCGGCCGTAGACCGTCTTCGCCATCGGCGTGGGAAGGTGCCGCAGCACTTCGACTTGCTCGTCGTCACGCTCAAGCGCAGATGCGACGCGAGCCAGTTTTTCGAGTTCGGTTTGAGCGATGGCGATCTGTTGATTCTTGTCGTAGAGTTTGCGTTCGTTCTCGTCGAGCGCGTCCCGCTTTCTCTTCATCTCCGCCTCCAGGGCGGTTGTCATGAGCAAGAGTTTGTCTCGTTCGAGGCGGCGGTACTTGATCTCGGTTGCATATTGAGTCATACCGTTCTTCATGTCTCGGATGCCTGCCTCCAAGCCGCTGGCGGCTTGTCTGGCGGCTTCCACATCCGGTTCCTGCTCGGTTTGGATGTTCAATGCTGGGGCAGCGCGGCCCATCTCGCCCTTGGCTCGAACGCCGACCACAATCACGAGAATGATCATGATGCCAACCAAGTTCGCAACGATGTCAAGAAACGAATCTTGACCGGGCGTTTCATCGCCAGCTCGTCGTCTGCGACTCATGGGGCCTTCCTTTGCATCGGGATTCCGCTGCCGCTGAAGAGTTGGCTGAATCTCTGATACTGCTGCTCGCCGCCCGGATGGACTTCGACGGAGAGCGTTGGCACCCAATATCCGCCATCCGCCGCGATTCCCCAGCTCTCCATGTGCTTCCAAAGTTTGGCTACAAAACGTTGCGAATCTTCCCTGCTCATGGGGCCAGCGAGAGTGGTGGTGATGGGCCGGAAGTGATGGCCTTTAGGGGGCATGATCATGATGGAATCGGGCGTCAGAACAACCCGAACTGGCCGGGTGAATCCTTGCGAGTCCGGATTGGCGTTTGGAAGCCCCCAATTCTCGGCTCGCTGATTGGAGATGGCCGCGGCTCTCGGTTGGCCGTTGGCTCCAGCTTGGCTTTGAGGTTTGGCGTCCCTTCCCGTGGGCTTGCCAGAATCGGCTTTGTCGCGGTCCACTTCCGTGTTTTCCATGCCAGTCGAACGGCGTTGGCTCGAGACCGGACGACCGTCGATGCGTTGCAGACCGCCTCGGCGCTTCACTACGTAACGGGCTTGTCGGCCAGAGAATCCGCCAGGCATGGCGGCGGCCAGCAGTTCCTGCCGATTTCGTGCGCGTTCAACAGCTTCGTGGATCTTGTCCGCGAGCATTGCATCGGGCGGAGGGTATTTGAGGTTCTTGTCAGCACTCACTAACTCGTATCCAAACTCATCTTGCCAGGACGTCATCGCGTGTCGCGCCGCTGCATAGGCCTCAACGCCGCTTGGTCGGATCACGAGCAGCGGATACGCTTCGCCGCCAGTCGTTTTGGCGTAGTGTTCACGGACTGTCCGCAGAGCGGAGGCCAGTACATTTCCCGGACCAAACCCAACCGGACCGCTGAAGTCGTCAAGGGACATCTTGACGCCTTCGGGGTGAAGAATGATCTCATCGCCAGTGCACTCCACAAAAATCGGCCGCCTTCGAGTTCCGTTGGCGCCGTCGTACGGGATGATGGCGAAGGAACGCTTCCGCCTAGCCAGTCTGCCCTCAAGGCTCTCGATCAGGCGTCGATTGGCCGCCATCTCCTCACGAATGATAGCCAACTGCTCGTCAGCGAACTCGTGGTCTGACGAATCTTGTTGGGAGAGGTCTCGCGTTTGCTTCGCCAAGTGTCCGAGCGTCTTCCAGCGAGCTTCCAGCCGCGTGATGTGGTCTTCGAGGTGGCCGAGTTCGAGCCGTTTTTCATCAAGCTGGCGAAGTGACTTGTCGTAGATCGGGGTGAGAGTTTCCAGGCGAGCGTCGTGAATCTTCTTCTGCTCGTTGAGTTCATCTATTCTCTGTTGATGCGCGGATGCGTCGTCGGCAACCTGGCTCTCGGCGTAGACCCTCGCTTGCTGGACAAGCACGACGAGCAACACGATCAGGGAGCCCATCGTACAGATCAGCACGGCGAGAAACGGGAATAGAGCAACGTCTTCGCCAGTCGTTTTTTTCTTTCGTCGGCGAGTCATGCGGCCTTGTCTTCGGAGGCGGCCTTGCCTTCGTTGGCAGGCTTGTCATTCGTGGCAGACCGGGTGAGATCGACAGAGGCGACTCGATCGACCGAACCGAGGCGAGTGTTGAGTAGGTGGATCGCGGCCGAAAGACTCATTACCGTCTCTTCAAAGTGCTTTGCGCCGGCCAGCGTACGAAGGTTCTGATTCAGGGCGTCTTCCAGTTTGATCACATCGCCAGTCGCCTCAAGAGCCCTCGTCATGACGGCGCCCTGTTTGGCCATTTCCGCCTGTTGTTCTCTGAGAAGCGTGGCCGATTCGTTGAATGACTGCTGCCACTTCTCCCACTGAGTGCACGCTTGCTCGGAGACGTTCGCGCCCGTCTTGGCGACTTCAACTCGCAATTCCGACAGCGATTCCTTGATGGCGCTGGCAATGGACTCTTCCAATTGACCGCCAGCCGTATCGACAAGCGTGCTCCACTGCTGGTGGGCGGCGTCGATCGTAGCCTGCCAAATCTCGGCCTGTCGAACAGCGAGTTGCTCCGACGTGTCAACGACGTTCTCTGTCATTCGCCGAATTGCGACGACGTTCGGGTCGTACGAACTGGGCGTGTCAAAACGACCAATCAATTCGTGATCCGCCTGGCGGTCAACAATCCGCAACAAGTTGGTTTCAAGTCGTTCGATGAAGAACTTAACAAACATCGCGATCAGCGACAGCGTGAGCGCCAAAGTGGTCGTGTCGAAGGCGACGTAAAGCCCGCCTAGCAACTTGTCCATCGCTGTTTTGGGGTCCGAGGCGAGTTCCGCAGAATCCAAACTCCCCAGCGCTTGAGTGATGCCGATAACGGTTCCCAGGAACCCGAGCATGGGCGTGGCCCAAATCACGATTCTCGCCAGCGAGTAGCCTTCGAATCCCTCTTCCTCCGCTGTTTCTCCAAGGAACTTGAGTTCGTTGCGAAGGCCTTCAGATGATCCTGTCCGCTCGACATAGTCGAGGGCGTCTCGCAGTCGCTTACCCAGGTAAGATTGCTTGACTCGCTTCGGCCATTCCTCAACCTCATCCAACAGATCGCTGACTTCGACAACGGGCTGTCCGCCAGGCGTCAAGTCGGGAAGCGTGGCTCGCCCAATCGACGCGTACTGGCCTGCAATGTCGAGCAGTCGAAATCCGAGCGACGCCAGTCCAATAAAGAAGATGATTGTCGCGGCGTAGGAGACTGGGTGTGCGGTGAAGTAGCGCAGGAACAAGTCGGATTGCAAAGGCCCGCGCAGCAAGAGCACGTAGAAGATGCTGCACGCCGCCGCTCCGACGATCAGTGGCCATCCAAGTGTGCCGATAGCGGCTCGCAAAGAGTTGCGTTGGGCGTTTTGCGACATGGCCGATTCCTTTTGCTGGCACTACTAGCTCTCAAGCAACCAACTTTCCGCCGGCTAACAAATCCGGGTGTGCGATCTCACCCTTGTGCGATCCACCCTTGCCCGACCGTCCGTTGAGTGGCGCCAACCGTCGATCTAGACACTCCGCGCCCTGGCGTTAAAATCGGCGCAATCGCTACAGATTAATAAGTCGAATTCCGCGCGATTTGGCAAAAACGTTGAATCTGCCGGAAGTTGGATTCGGGCACAAAAAAAGGCCCGAGTTGGAATCTTCCAAACCTCGGACCTACGTCCCCCCTGGGAATTCCCATTGGACGCTCTTGATTGTCACCAGTAGTATCGGTTGTAGTGGTTGCGGACTTTGGGATTTATGGCAAGAAAGGCCGGCAGGCCAAGTCGCCGAGGGAAACTCAGGGAGCAGACTGCCTCAGCATTCGTGGGTGCCTCAATCCCTGCCTCGGTAAGTTGCGAAACAACGCGGCGTCTCCCAGAGTTGAGCTTTGACAATCGGGAAGCCTGCCTCACTGGTGACATTGTAGATCAACTTGGCGATGTTCTCGGCTGTTGGGTTGTCGTCCAATAGGAACAGCGGTTCCCCCATTTCTTGCAAGGCAGACACCGCTGGATCCTCCCGGCAGAGTATCATCCGGTGGTCCAGATTCTCATCGATCCAACCACTGACCACGCGTTTGATGTCGGAGAAATCAAGCACCATACCGCGGTCGTCGAGTCGCTCTGCCGCGATCGTGATGACGGCTCGCCCGTTGTGGCCATGTAGATGTCGGCACTTTCCGCCGTAGTTGAGCAACCGGTGGCCGTAGCAGAAGTCGATTTCGCGGGAGACTTGGAACAAGGGCATGTAGGATCTCAATGGGTTGGAGAGTGAAAGTGGACGGGACTCAGCGAGGTATCGCCCAGACAACCTTTGCTCAGCGAGCCATTGGCGGCGATGCAGGAGAAAGTCAGTTCCAGGGGTAGACCTCGTCCTAACTCCATCACTCGGTCCTTCTTCATTCGGCCAGACGGCTGTGACAAGCGGACATCCGCAGAGCCCGAATGGCGAAAGAGCGACTGTAAATCAGAAAAAAAAATCGGGCCGTGCATCGGCAAAAGGGCTCGTCAACAGCGTGCCGATGGCGAGCGTTTGGACCTGATGCTGCTGGCGCGAGAGGGCGGCCTGGAGAATCAGCGATAGATTTCTGCCTGGCAAGAATGCCTCGACGCCCTCGCTGGATGCGGGGGGCGCCGCGGCCGTTTACGGCCCAGTCGGTGCCGAATCGGTCGCCCATCGGCTGGTCGAGCAAATGTCGCGTCAGCCGTTCGGGCCAAGTCGTCTGGGCCCAAATCTGCTCCGCCGCCTTGAGTTTCGGGAGTTCCCAAATTAGCCCGCATCGAACGTAAGTCGGTTGTGCGAACGTGTTTTCGTCGACAGGACGGGCCGCCATCACAGCGTTGCCAAGGCCGCCGCTGATGAGAACGCCGCAGGTTTCGACGGTCGCCTTGGGCATCGGAGGTTCCGGGTGGTTCTTGGCAGCGTGGTCGTAGCCATAGCTTGCGCGGACGGGGAAGACTCCATTGTACGCTGGGAAAACGGGTCGGCGAGGGGTGCTAAGTCGCCTGGCCGCCACCTGTTTTAGCGGGTTGGCATTGGTTCGAAATGGGCTTTTGATACACTTCCCCCGCAAAAATCGGCCGGAACGGTTGTCCGGCCTTTAATCTGGAGAAACTTTGTCGCTTGGGAATAACTGGCGATGAAAGTCTTGAACAGGGAGATGGGGCTTTTAGAATGGAAGCAGTCCCATTCCCGCAACCCACGAGGCCAACGGAATGTACAAGGCAGTTTGGGGACTCATCATCGCAGCAAGTCTCGGCTTGCTGGTTTGGAATGCGACACCTCACCCTGAGGCGGCGGCCCAGCGGCCACTGGCTCCGACAGGTGCGAACTCCAACCAAAACTCACTTATTGCTTTGGGATTCGAGCAGGCGGAAACGCCACCCTTGGTGGTGGTTGTCGATCCGAATACCAACGGGATGAGTGTCTACCACATCGATCGCACAACGGGCGAGATCACGCTCAAGAGTGTGCGAAACGTGCGGTGGGACTTACAGATGGAAGAATTCAACGGCGTGAATCCCACGCCACAAGACATTCGCTCACTACTCGAGCGACGCTGATCCAAATAGCGTCGCCGAGTCAAGCATGAAATTGCGGAGGCGCACGCATGGCCCTGATCCCACTCGACCAAGCCGCTAAGATTCTCGGTATTACACCCGATGAACTTGTGGAAATGCGTGAGCGAAACGAAATTCACGGTTACCGCGATGGGGCCTCGTGGAAGTTCAAGGAGGAAGAGGTCAAGCGAGTTCAGGACGAACTCTCTTCGATCGATGTCGACGCCGAGTTTGAGCCAGATAATGACGATTCGTCCATCCTGGTCAGCGAAGAGGCTTTGGGCGAATCGAGCGACGAGGCGACGAGCACCATTATCGGCAAGAACCAAGACGCCGAAGCCGAACCCGACAGCGATATCGAACTGGGCGATTTCGGCGAACTCAACGTCGGCGATTCCGGCATCAATCTATCCGACAATTTGTCACTCACTGGATCCTCCGGAATCAACCTCTCATCGGGATCGGAGACGGGAAGCGGCACTGGTGATCTGGACTTGGCCAGCGATCTTTCGCTTGGTTCAGGTTCGCTCGACCTGGCCGACGACGATTTGTCCCTCGGCGAAGACGACAGTGATTTGGTCCTCGGCGGCAGCGGCAACTTGGAAAGCGATATCACGCTTGGAGCTGCTGGCGACACCGGGATCAATTTGTTGAGCCCCTCGGACAGCGGTCTTTCACTTGATGACGAACCGATGGAGTTGGGATCGGCCATTTCATCGCTTGAGTTGCCTGAAGACGAGGACGACATCGAGATCGGCGGCGTGGGTACGGACGATACGTTGCAGACGGACGATGAGTTCATGCTGTCGCAGCCCGACGAAATGGGGGACGACGACGACAGCGGATCTCAGGTCATCGCTTTGGAGGAGTCATCAGCTTTCGATCAGGACGCGGCCACGATGCTGCAGTCCGGCGAGGAGGCCTTGCTTTCTGAAGATCCAGCATTCCAGGCAGCTGGTCCCGCCGCCGCGGCAGGTATGGCCTTGGATGCGCTGAACCAAGCCGATGCATCAGCCGGATTTGGCGAGGTGGCCCAGGTCGGCGGCGCTGCGGCTGCTGCGGCCGAAATGCCCATGCCAGCGGCACCTACGGTCATCGAAGCCCCCTACACGCTGCTCAACGTGCTGGGCTTGCTCTGCATCGTACTCTGTCTGACTATGGCTGGCTTGTTGATGGTGGATATCGCCCGCAACATGTGGGCCTGGGAAGAGGGCATGAGCGTCTCCACGAGCATGACGGACGGAATCATCAGCGTTCTCGGCCTGGACGACTAGCGGCTTAGGCAAACCTGGGAGAGGATTCGGCCGTCGGACCGCGGGATCTCCGTCGTTTCCTCGACAAACGCCAATAGCAGGCCATGCGAACATATGCCTCAACAATCGTTGGCAGCCGAGGCTGTACGATTCGCGTCTTCATGCGCTATAATCACATGTTGAACGCCACAGTGCTTCGGTCTTCCTCCCGGTTCAGGTCTTGGTAGGCGTTGTCGCTCGCCTGTTCTCCCGCCTCCCGTTTTCAGCCTGTTTCTCCGTCGCTAGTCTGTCCCTCGCCAGGTCTATCCCTCCCTCATTCCGAGTTCACCCGTGAGACTGGTCACTTCCTCGCCCTCTGGGCGCTGGCGTCCCTCTGTTCAGGGCCGCTTTTTTTTGACTTCCCTGTTGCTCCTGGGCTGCCTGTTTCCGGGCTGTCGTCCAGCGGATCAGATTGAGGTCTACGAGACGCCCAAGAAGATCACTCAGCCGACTCCCGACAGGATGCTCGGCGCGATCCTCTTCCACAAGGACGCGGCTTGGTTCTTCAAAGCCACGGCGACGCGGAAGGGCATCGATCAAATCGAACCCGCGTTTCGAAAGTTGTTGGCCAGCGTCAATTTCGCCGACGATGGCCAGCCGGCGTGGGAGTTGCCGGATGGGTGGTCAAAGTCAGACGTCGTTGTGCAGTTGCGGCACGCGACGCTCAACGCGAGCGCCCAAGGATCGAAGGTTGAGGTGACCGTTTCAACCTTGCCTTGGTCGGGCGCCGATGCGAACGAATTTGTTCTCCGCAACGTCAATCGCTGGCGTGGGCAATTGGGCGTCAGACCGGCGATGCTAGTCGAGCTGCTTCGCGATCAGAAAACGCTCAAGCTCGCCAGCGGCGACTCGGCGACATTGGTGTATCTGGACGGAACGCAGGCCAAGCGGCCGTCGATGACTCCGGCCGGCCATCCGCCCGTGGATGCAGGTGCTAGTTCGGGCGCTGGAGGCCCGCCTCCAGGCTCGCCGGGCGGACAGGGCTCGCAGGGCGGACAGGGCTCGCAGGGCGGACAGGGCTCGCAGGACGGACAGGGCAACGGACTCAAGTATGTGACGCCGGAGGGCTGGTCCCAGGGCCGCCCGGGACAAATGCGGAAAGTGTCGTTGACGGCGGGCGAGGGCGATTCGCAGGCCGAAATCACAGTCATCGATCTGGGGCCCCGTTCGGGCACGCTGGCTGAGAACGTCAACCGTTGGCGAGGGCAAGTGTTGTTGGATGTCGCCAGCGAGGCGGACATCGAGAAGTCATCTGAGAGCATTGATGTTGGCGGAATTGCTGGCAAGTATGTTGAGCTCGTTGGCGCCAAGGACGCGATCCTGGGAGTGATCGTGCCGACGGCGAACAAGACTTGGTTTATCAAGTTGCGAGGCCCGAGCAATCTTGCGGTCGCCGAGCGAGAACGCTTCAAACAGTTCGTTCATTCCCTGGAATTGCAGTGACCGGAATTGCAGTGACCATGTGCCCGCCAGCCTTGGCGGCGTCCATGACCGCAAGTTCATAAACAGCGACGGAGTTATTGATGGCAACTGCAGCTTCCCCCGAATCGCTTCGCGATGAACCAGCATCCTCCAGCGGCTCACTGCTGGAATCGGCCCTGGCGCCGCTCGCTTCCCTCAAGCTCACCGTCGCTCTGTTCGCCTTCTCATTGCTGATTGTTCTCGTCGGGACCCTGGCCCAAACCGAGATGGACATCTGGGAAGTCAAGAGCGAGTACTTTGAGTCTTACATCACGTACGTTGAATTCAACGTCATGATGCCGAAGAGCTTCTTTCCGAATCGTCCGGACTTTTCCGGCGGGCTCTTCCTTCCCGGCGGCGCATTGATTGGGCTCTTGCTGATAATCAATCTGGCTTCCGCCCATGTGGTGCGTTTCAAAGTACGCGCCCGAGGCAGCCAGCTGGCGATCGGACTGCTGGGAATGGGCGTAGGCGCCCTGATCACGGCATTCGTCATTATGGGCGGGCATAGCAAGGAGGGGATTCAAGATGTCTCTTTCTTTGAATGGAAGACGTTATGGCTGTTGCTGAAATTGTCGCTCGTCGTGTTTTGGTTTCTTTCCGTCTACGCCACCATCCAGCTGGTCTTGAAACGAAGCGAGGAAGAGGGCGGCAAGATCGTGGAGTTGTCCCTGATGGGGACTGTGGTGGGAACGTTGACTTTGCTGATTGGGTTTCTCCTGTATCAAGGAAGCGACGCCGCGCTTGGCGATTCGTCTATGCGTATTCTCTGGCAGTTGATTCAAGGATTGCTCTGCGGAGTCTCACTTCTGTTCGGGGCGGTCTATTTGTTCAATCAGCGCGCGGGCATTGTCGTGATGCACCTTGGCGTCGCGCTGTTGATGATTAGCGAGTTGCTTGTTTCGCTCGCTGCCGTCGAGCAGCAGATGACGATTTCCGAGGGTGAGACGACCAGCTTTGCCCAAGATATTCGCACCACGGAAATCGCTTTCGTCGCGCAGGGAGAACCAAAGAACAAGACCATCGTGGTGCCTCGGCGGTATCTTGAGAAGTCTGCGCGGAGCGGCGCAAGAATCTCTGATCCGAAACTCCCTGTGGATTTGGTCGTCCTCGATTACTACAAAAACAGCGATCTGACACGTGGCCAGCCAGGAAGTGACAACCAAGCCACTGCGGGCGCCGGGCAGTACCTGGTCGCTAAGGATCTGCGCGCGGCGGGCGGAGCGGAGTCATCTGGCGGAGTCGATTTCCCCAGTGTTTATGTGGAGTTCTTTGAAAAGACATCGGGGGACAGTCTCGGCGTCTATCTGCTCTCTCTGATGCTCTCGGTTCAAGATTTTGAGGACACGTTGAGCCTGCCCAATGGTGACGATTACTCTATCTCGCTGAGGTTCAAACGAAGCTACAAACCGTATTCAGTGACGCTGCTGGAAACGAACCGAGTGAATTACGAAGGCACAATGAAAGCCAAATCGTACGATTCGGTTGTACGGATAAAAGACACTCGCCATGAGAACGTCATTGAAGAGCGAATCTGGATGAACAACCCGCTCCGTCTACGCGGCGAGACGTTTTATCAAAGCGGACACGACACGAGCGGCGGCCGAGAGTACAGCGTCTTGTCCGTGGTCACCAACATGGGGTGGATGATGCCCTACATCGCCTGCATGATCGTGGCGACCGGGATGCTCTACCACTTTGGATTGACACTTCGCCGCTTCCTGTCGCGACGGCAAACGACAACATCTCCCCTGGACTTCCTCAGGTCTGGCGGACCGCTCGGCTGGATTTCCGCACTGGTGATTGCGGGCGTCTTCACTGGTTACTGCGTGCGACGGCAGGAGAAATTGCCTGAACGCAGTGGAATGGACTTCGAAGCATTCGCCTCCCTTCCCGTCTTGTACGAAGGCCGCTTCCAGCCGCTCGATACGCTGGCTCGTAATACTCTTAAAGTCATTTCGGATCGCGAGTATGTCGAACTGTATTACGAAGACGAGGAAGAGGCTAAGAGAAAAGATCTGCCGAGCAAACTGCCGGCGATTATGTGGCTGTTGGATGTGGTCGCTGACAAACCTGTTGCCACCGACTATCGCGTTTTTCGGATCGATCACCCGGAAGTGCAGAATGTACTGGAGTTGGAGCGGCGCAAGGGACATCGCTACTCCGTTACAGAGATACTGAAGCACTTTGACAAGATTGAAGCGCTGGTCAAAGAGGCGAGAACGGTCTCGGACAAGGCGGAGCTGACGGTGTTGCAGCGACGCGTGATGGAGCTGACTCAGCGGACTCGCACCTTCATGGGATTGGTCGTCGCTTTTCGGGCTCAGGAAATCCCTGAACTCGATTACCGCGAGGCTTTTCGCAAGATAAATGCGGGCGAAGAGTTGGACGACAAGACGTTCTCTCAACTCTCGCTGCTGCGGCGGATTAAGGAAGCGGCGGATGGCCAGGACGCCCAATTGGCTGAGAGCGAACCTCCGTTGTTCATCCCTGGTGAGGGTGGGGACTGGATACCCTACGCGACAGCTCGCCACCGTGTCATGTTTGCTGAGATTGTTGGCGAATCGCCCGAATCGGCGACCAAGACGTTTAGTGAGTTGCTCAATGCCTACCGCCAAAGCCACGGCGCCGTGTTCAACAAGAAGTTGGGTGAATACCAAGACCAAGTCAGGCAGGCGAAACCCAGCAAATTCTCTTCCGGCATGCTCGTTCGAGAAACATCCTATAACCGCGCGGGGATGTTTGGCGACGCGATGGTGCTCTACTTTCTCGGCATGCTGTTGCCGCTCATCGCCGGGCTCACGCTTGTGTCGACCCGCGGCGGCGTTTCGTCCAGCGGGGCCTGGATCAATCGGTTCGCATTTCTACTGATGGTGGCGGCGTTTGTGATTCATACTGTGGCCTTGTGGATTCGGATTGAAATCTCGGGCCGCCCGCCTGTCACCAACCTCTACTCTTCCGCGATATTTATTGGTTGGGCGGTAGTTCTGCTCGGTCTCGTCTTCGAACTTTTCTCGAGGTACGGCATTGGCAACTGGTTGGCGGCGGTTTCTGGTTTTTCGACTCTGATAATCGCCAACATCTTGTCGGGCGACGGTGACACGATGAAGGTTCTCGTGGCCGTGCTGGACACCCAGTTTTGGTTGGCCACCCATGTCGTCTGCATCTCACTGGGGTACGCCGCGACTTTTGCGGCCGGCCTGTGTGGCGCCGTCTATATTCTTGCCGGCGTGTTCACGCCGGCCTTGAGTCCGCCGGTTCGCAAAGTCCTAACTCGGATGACTTACGCCATTCTCTGCTTTTCGATCTCGATGAGTTTCATTGGCACCGTGTTGGGCGGGCTATGGGCCGACGATTCCTGGGGAAGGTTTTGGGGCTGGGACCCCAAAGAAAATGGCGCCTTGATGATCGTGATCTGGGTTGCCCTAGTCTTGCACGCTCGCTGGGGCGGTATGATCAAGGAACGAGGGTTGGCCGTTCTCTCCGTCGGCGGACTGATCGTGACCTCGTGGTCTTGGTTCGGCGTGAACGAGCTCGGCGTCGGCTTGCATGCCTACGGGTTCACCGAGGGCGTCTTGTTCACCCTGCTGATCTGCTGGGTAGGGATGTCTCTGGTCATGGCCGTTGGGATGATCCCCAATCGATTCTGGCTTAGCGCGGTATTCGCGTCGATGCACCAAACTGAAACCGGGGAAGCCGCCCCAAGAAAAGGCCTTCCACTCAAGAGCACAGACTAGTCCGAGTTTCGCAAGTGCAATGAAGCGCGAGGGCGTTCTGCCGTCCCCTGCGTGAGGTCAGGCACCGGAAGCACGTTGACGAGGCGCCGAGTTTGCTGAGTTGCCGGCGCTTGCACATCGTTTCGAGGCGAGAGGGCTCGAATCAGCGAGACCGCAGTCATATGAGGTCGTTGAGGTTGGAAGAGCAGCGGTCCTTGCGGACCGACGAGCATGGATCCCTGCAGGGCGCCGCCACAAGTTCCCTGGACATAGAGGCCGTTTTTTTCGTCCAGAGAAAAGTCGAAGGCCATTTGCACGAAACTCAGCTTGTCTTGATCGGAGTCGATGACCCCCTCCGGCGCGGCGATTTGCATCTCACGATTCAAGGCGCTCAGAAAGTGTCGGTCGATGACGCCAAGTTTCGCCGCTGCCGCGCCGGTCACCGATTCTAGTCGGCCCTCGCGAAAAATTGCTGACTTGATCTGCAGGTTCGCGCGCGTGCGAAGCGTGTGCAACGAGCAGGCCGCCAGCAGGCGTTGGGTATCGACATTGAGAAATTCGGATTGGGTGATGGTTCCGCTGTAGCCCTGTTCGCTCGACTGAAGGTGGACGAGACCCTTGAACTCCGCCTTCTCGCCGAGGGCGTCGACAAAGGCAAACGAACCCGCGAGGACAGAGCAGGGGAGGGCGGCGCCGTTGGTGTCCAGCCTGGCGACCGTCGCTGGCGGGCGCAAGGAGCGATCTCGCGTCAGCGCCAATCGACACGGCTCTGCGTCCCTTCTCTCCGGCAAGTGGAACTCAATCAGCGTTTCGGGGGCCAACTGTTTGGACAGGTGGTACTTCGCCGAGACGCCGGCAAGCGTCTGCTCTCGTTGCTCACTGCGAAGCGTGAGCTCCGAGCAGCGAATCCAGACGGGCGTCAGCCGCTCGAGACCTCGCACCAACAAGCGGTCGTCAAGAATTCTCCAGATCTCGCGCAGACGGTTGACGTCCGCCTCGGTTTGCGACGCGGAGACCATCCATCCGTCTTCGTAGGGCCGCAGCTCAATGACCCGTACCCGCAGCAACGGCGTCTCCGACTCTGGACCGCTGAAGGTGACGTCGTGCAGAAGCGTGACCGCGCGGGCTGGCTGAGACACGCGAGCGATACTGGTAGTGAGGCCGAGTTCGCTAGATAGGTAGCGCTCCCATGCAGCCCGTCTGCTCGACTCGTATTGTGGCGAATTGACCGCGGCGGCCCAGCCGGCCACGTAGATGGTCGGCGCCAGGCAGAGCAACACAAAGCCGACTCGACAGATCAGTCGCTGGCTAGATTCATGTATGGCGAACATCCTTGTCCCCTATTAACGTGCCGTATTCTTCGCTATCGCTCCCTCGCCATCGATTCGAACAACTGGCGACGCTCCAGCATCTCTTTCAAACTGTCGTTGCCAAACTTGTCGACCAGCGCTCGGGCGACTTCAAACGCCACGACCATCTCCACGATGATGCTCGCCGCAGACACTGCACAAACATCGCTCCGCTCGTAGGATGCCTCTTGGGGCGCCTTCGATTCCATGTTGACCGATTCGAGCGGCTTGGCCAGGGTGCTGATTGGCTTCTTTGCGGCTCGTATGATGATGGGCTGCCCGTTCGTCATCCCCGCTTCTAAACCGCCGGCGTTGTTCGTGGGTCGACTGTAACCGAGTGTCGGGCTGTCCTCTTGCGAGGCGTCAAATTGGATCGGGTCGTGCACCTGCGAACCAGGACGCCTGGCGGATTCGAATCCCATTCCAATTTCAACGCCCTTAATGGCTTGGACCGCCATCACAGCCTGGGCGATTCGACCATCGAGTTTGAGGTCCCATTGAGCGTGGGTGCCAAGCCCAAACGGGAGTCCGTCGACTCGCGCTTCGACCACTCCGCCGAGTGTATCGCCTGTCTTGCCGGTCTCGTCAATCAACGACTCAAGCTCTTTGTCGCGACTTGGGTCCAACGTGTAGAGACTGCTTTGGTCACGAAGACTCAAACGCTCTTCTTGCGAGTCGCCTTGCGGCCCAATGGCGACGCCCCCTAGCTCGACGACATAACCGAGTGTGGTAATCCCAAATTGGGCCAGCAGTTGTTTCGCCAATGCGCCGGCTGCGACCCGAACTGTGGTTTCGCGCGCGCTGGCCCGTTCCAAGATTGCCCGGATGGGCCCCAGGTGCTTGATCGCACCCGTCAGATCGCCGTGTCCCGGTCGGGGCCTCGGCAGATCGTCCAGAGTCTCTAATTTGTAGTCGCGGTTGATGACTTGCATCGCGATCGGGCTGCCAATCGAGCGGCCTCGCCAGACGCCGGTGAGTATCTCGATCCGGTCTTTCTCAATCCGCATCCGTCCGCCGCGACCGTACCCTCCCTGTCGTCGACGAAGTTCATCATCGATCAAGTCGGTGTCGATCTGCATTCCCGCCGGGAATCCATCCACCATGGCCAGCATGGTCTTGCCGTGTGATTCACCTGCGGTCCAGTAACGCAACATTAGTTATTCCAGTAGTTTACGTCGTAACAGATCGTTCCGAGGATCAACAGTTCAAGTCGCCTTCCGCTCCGCGAGGGCGGCAGGAAACGCTCGAGCGATCCTCATTCTTCCCCTCGAAGCCGCATTCTAGTTCGGTCCGCAAAAGCCCGATAGGGCGGATTTCGCCGGCCCTGCTTCACCTGCTGTTCGCTGCTGGGCGTTGGACGTACTTTGGATTTCCCCGCTATGATGGCCCTTCGCAATTCGCCCTCTCTCAACCTGCGGACACCTCTTGATCAGCTTTCTTGCCCGTCGTTGGTTTCTTATCGCGTTGCTTGCCGCAATCATCTTGGGGCTCGTGCTACACGCTGCGCCGCTCGCACAGAGTCTTTCTGGCTGGAAGGCAATGCGGAACGCCATTGTGGCGACGGTGCTTTTCTTGATGGCCCTTCCTCTAGAGGCGAGCGCGATGTGGAAGTCGGTCCGTCGACCGCTTGCGCCAGGATTGGCGTCTTTGATCAACCTCGGTGCGATTCCCCCCATCGCCTGGTTGGCTTCCCAGTTGCTCTCGCCAAGCTTGGCGGCGGGGCTGATCGTCGCTGGCGCGACGCCCTGTACACTCGCTTCCGCGTCCGTATGGACTCGGCGAGCCGGTGGCAATGACGCCGTTTCGATCCTTGTGACCATCGCGACGAATC
>CAZWOU010000127.1:19924-21155 GCA_964635375.1 uncultured Pirellulaceae bacterium
TTCTGGTGACCCCGCTGTGGATCTTCTTGTTATTGGGTGCGGACAGCGTAGTCAACGCGATTCAGATTGGACCGATGGTGGCGAAGTTGGGCGCTATCGTCGTCGCGCCGCTGCTTGCCGCACAACTGGCTCGCTTGCACAAGCCCCTGGCGAACTGGGCCACGCGTCGCAGGATTCAACTTGGCATCCTGGCTCAATGCGGTTTGCTCTCGATGGTCCTTTTGGGTTCCATTCAAACAGGAATGCGTCTATTCGGATCCGGCGAGCAGCCCTTTGGGTTGTTTGAATTGCTGTTGATGGCGATCGTCGTCCTGGCAGTCCATCTGGTCGCCTTCTGGCTTGGTTGGCGAGCTTCGGCGGTGGTTGGCTTGAGCCGGCAAGATCGCATCGCGGTGGGGTTCGCCGGTAGCCAGAAGACTCTGATGGTTGGGCTGCAAGTCTCCATGGATTTGGGCGTTTCGATCTTGCCGATGGTCACCTACCACGTTGGCCAGTTGATCGCGGACACCTTCATTGCGGATTCCATTATCCGTCACAATCAGATCGGCCAGGATACCTCTGCCGAAAAGAGCTCTCGCCCGTGTGAGCGGCAGATACGCCCGAATTGAGATACGCCCGAATTGGACACCCTTCCCGCGAACGCCTAGTCCGCGAATTGCCCAGTCCGCAAACGCCCTGAACCTGTGCTCCTTTTGCCCTGTCTCCCTTGTGTGCATGAAGCCAGCTTGGTAGAATTTGGGGTTTAATGTCGGCGACCGACGCCGGCCTGCGCAAACATCTGAGGCTCAAGGACTTGCGACTATGAAGGACGGCATTCACCCCGAATATCAGGATACGAAGGTAACCTGTGGTTGCGGGAATACCTTCAATACTCGCAGCACTCGATCCGAACTGCGGGTCGACATTTGCAGCGTTTGCCACCCCTTCTACACGGGCAAGCTGAAATATATCGACACGGCTGGTCGTATCGAGAAGTTTCAGACCAAGTTCGCCGCTGGCAGTTACGCTAGTTTGCAGCCGATGAAGAAAAAGAAGCCGGCCAAGAAGCCCGCTGAATCTTAGCATCGCGATCCACTGTTGGTGGGTCTAGCCAAACCTGGTTGGCACCGAGGCCACGCGCCCACCACGCTGGCGCCTTGTAGGTTGACGGTCCTTGCTGCGTTGCGCCGGCTTGTTCAGGGGACGGGCTGCTTTCCTCCACGTATGCAAGGCACCAGCAATGCGCAAGATG
>CAZWOU010000128.1:0-14017 GCA_964635375.1 uncultured Pirellulaceae bacterium
GACACAGGCTCTTGCGACACCGGAGTTGCCCCGGCTTCGCCGATGGAAGCGATCTCAGCGTCGGCAGCAGGCGCTGAATCTTCGGCGTCGCTTGGCTCTTCGCCCTCGCCCATCACCATCTGCGGGTATTGCTCGACGAACTGCAAGGCAGCGGCTGTCAGAGAATTGTCGTTCGATTGAGCTCTGCTCGAATCGAGCTCCTTGAGCTGATATTCCTGTTTGCCGTCGCGCAGCAAGACAACAACCAGTGGCGCATCCACTCCGCGAGCAAAATGGGCTGACCAGGGGAGACAGCGGGCGACTTCCCACTCGTCATCGATCACTATGGCGACCGTCATCGCACTCGGATTCCTTTCGCAGGGGAGCAGTGGCGCCCAATTATCATATCAGACCTCAGTCGCCATTCTAATCTTCCTTCGCTCGGCAACCACGGATGGGAGTAGGAGAGAATTAGCCTATTGCTCATCGGCGGCCTTCTTCAGTTCCTTTAATTCCTCGATCTCCTTTTCGATCTTTACGATCATCACCCGCAGGTCATCGGCCTCTTTCTCCTTCTCCTTCAGTTGCGATTGAAACCTCGCTAAGCGTTTCTCTGGGTCGACGTGAATCACACGATCAAGCAACTCGAGAACGAGAATAGCGCGGAAGGCCCTCATCGCCAAGCCCCGCAAACGATAGAGTCGGCCCATGCGAGTGATCTGCTGAACCTTAGCGAACTTGGCGACTTGCAGGGCCCGCACAATTCTCAACGAGCGAAGAAACGACACCACCGGCAGCAGAATAATCGCCAAGTCGATCCAATGCTCTCGGCAATATCGCAGCTTCTTGTCAGCCACCGACAACATCAGAATGAACTCAGCGGCGAAGGCGAACCAAATCAAGCCCGTACTGGCATACAGCACGACTCGCAGCCATGTGTATTCGTTGACTTGCTTGGACAACCCAAATTCCAGAGCCAACACGGGTAGGATCATGAGTGCGATCACAATCATGGGCATCGCGAAGGTGCGTTCCAACCGATCTCGCAACGACTCGTTGACCTCACACCAGCCGTCGACGGGCAGCCAGATCTTGGCGTCCACGTCCGGATTGCGAGCGCACATCCGCAACGGCGGGCAGATGCATATCAATATCCAGAACGACCGATAACGCCAAAACGGGTCCCCCCGATCACGGAGAATGAACTGGATGAGAAACTCGGCGATAAACACGGGCCAGATGAAGGCGAGCAAGCCAATTCCCCACTCCGACCAAGCGAGCGCAGCATTCTCGAGGGCGTAGTCCTGCACGTCAGCGCCTCGCATGACCGGCGCATCGACAGGGAGCCCGCCTGACGATTCATCCATCCGCTGCATGCCGACCCAAATGACGATCAACACCGCGACGATCGCAAGATAGAGAACCGCCAGAAAGAACATGATCGGCGTCACGGCCTCGCCGATCCGGCGCCGTGTCAGTGCGAGGGATGAAATCGATTCGTCGCTGCTGGGCTGCATCGCTTCTCAATTCAAGGCCAAGGCTCAAGTCAATTCTCAATATATCAGTTGTCTGACTCGCAACGCAGGGCGCGGCCGACGAGACAGCGGGGCCTAGGGGAAAACTCAGCCTGCGGCCAAACCGCCCGAATTGCACGATTCTCAATCGCATGTGACAATTAAGCTCCCGCAGACCCAACGGTTGATTTTGCCGAGCCAGACCGCTTCATGCCGTGACCAGAACAACGAACCAGCGCCCCAAATGGCACAAATTCTCAGCATCGCAGCCTATCGCTTCGTCACCCTGAATCAGTTGGCCGACCGCCGCCAGGAACTGCGAAAGCTGTGCGAACAGCTGGACCTGCGAGGCTCGATCCTGCTGGCGCCAGAGGGCATCAATTTGTTTCTCGCTGGAGAAACGGCCCGAGTCGAGTCGTTTATCGAGCGTCTCACTAGCCAAGCCGAGTTTACGGAACTGCGGATGCATCGAAGCCGAGGCGATCGGCAACCGTTTCGCCGAATGTCGATCCGGTTAAAGAAAGAAATCATCGCTTTCGGAGTCGATGGGATCGAACCGCAGCAAAACACCTCACCGAAATTGGCGCCACAAGACCTCAAACTGTGGCTCGCTGAAAAGCGTGATTTCACCCTGCTCGATGTGAGAAACGACTACGAAGTAGGTCTGGGAACTTTTGACGGGGCTGACGCGGCCGGCATCGATCATTTTCGAGATTTCCCCGACGCCGTCGAGCGGTTCCCAGGCGAATGGAAATCGCGACCACTCGTCATGTTCTGCACTGGAGGAATTCGCTGCGAAAAGGCGGGGCCGCTGTTGGAGCGCGCGGGATACGAGCACGTGTTTCAACTCGACGGCGGAATCCTCAACTATTTCGAAACGTGCGGCGCGGACTATTACAAGGGCGACTGCTTTGTGTTTGATCATCGCGTCGCCCTGAACCCGGAGGCGGGCGAAACGAGCGAGTCACTTTGCCTGGCTTGCCAAGGCATCGTGTCCGAGTCCGACCGTCGGTCGCCACACTATGTGGAAGGAAGGAGCTGCCCACACTGCTATCGGTTGCCAGCCAGCATGATGACAGCTCAGATTTCTGCGAGGAGACAAGCTATCGCCGCGGTGGTCGACCCGTTGCCGGGAAGCAGACCTTATCGCAGCGAACGCCCGCTCAAAGTTCCGCTGCGACTGGATCGGTCGACGACCTTGGACGTGCTTGACGCCATGCTGCCGTTCCTCGGTCGAAGTCAGTGGGAAAAGGAGTGCAAACGAGGCCGCGTGCTGAAGAGCAGCATCCCTGTCAGCGGTGAGACCGTGCTTCGATCCGGCGAGCAGCTTTGCCACGTCGAACACGGCGTTGTCGAACCCGACGTCAACGGCGACATTCAGATTCTCTGGGAGGACGAGTCGATTGTGGTCGTCAACAAGCCGGCGCCTCTTCCAATGCATCCCTGCGGACGATTCAACCGCAACTCGCTCGTCTCCATCCTCAATCAGGTCTATGCGCCTGAGCAAGTCCGAATCGGTCACCGACTAGACTCCAATACATCGGGCGTTGTGGTTCTGAGCCGTCGGCGCTCGGTGGCGTCCAGGTTACAGCCGCAGTTCGCCGAAGGGACCGTCAAGAAGACCTACTTGGCGCTCGTTCAAGACGACCCAGCCGAGGAGTCCTTCTACAGCGAACAGGCGATCGCATCGAAACCGCTGAAAGCTGGCCTGAGGACCGTCGATCCCAACGGTTCGCCCGCCCGCACGGATTTCCGCGTGATGCGAAGAAACGCCGACGGCACGACCCTGCTGCGTGTGACTCCGAAAACGGGACGCACCAATCAGATCCGCATTCACCTCTGGGCGTTGGGACTTCCCATCGTGGGCGATCCGTCCTATCTGCCCCACGGTCGCCTGGGTGAGACCCAAACGCTCGACATTGCCGCCCCGCCAATGTGCCTGCACGCGTGGAAACTGGAATTCGACCATCCGGAGACCGGCAAGCCGATTCGCATCGAAGCCCCGCTGCCCAGTTGGGCTGAGTAGGCTCTGCAAGGTCAACTACCTCGACGCCACCGCATGGGACGTTGTGTTTGGCGTCTATCTTCGCTTAGAATCTGCAGCGGATTACCGCCCAATCGAAAACCGTTGCCCGAGGTATCGACGTTGCCTGAGTTATTCGCCCAACAGTTCGCTGGTCTCGACGGCTTTCTTGGCACGCGAGCCGCCTTGATGACCGACATCGTCTTTCTCGCCCTCTTCGCTATCGTGCCCACGATGCTTTGGAGCATCGTGATGGTCCGCGGGCAAGGCAAGACTGATGACTCGAAACTGCTCCTCCATAAGCGGGTGCAAACGACCCTTGGTTTGATTCTCCTGGTCGCCATCATATTGTTTGAAATCGATGTTCGCTTCATCAGCGACTGGGAACAACGAGCGGCCGCCTCACCCTATTCTCTGGCCGTGGGCTGGAGCATCGTCTGGATCAGTTTGGCAATCCACTTGCTGTTTGCAATACCAACTCTGTTCTTGTGGATTTACGTGATCGTCATGGCCCTGAGGAAGTTCGACAGCCTGCCCAGGCCGAACGCCTACAGCGCGACCCATCGACTCACTGCGCGGATGGCCGCGGTTGGCATGACGATGACCGCAGTGACCGGCTGGATTTTCTATTACCTTGCCTTCGTCGCCTGACGGCCGTCAGCAGGCTCAGTCGGCAGGCTTTTCGTCTTCGTTCGACGGACCTGACTGACGGGCTTGCTGGTCGAGCGTAAGGCGGTTGACGGCGTTCAGGATGGCTTTGATGGCAGCCTCCACCGTGTCGGTCGAGACGCCTCGACCGCGATAGAATTGTCCGCGGCTCTCGATGCGCACAGTCACATCGCCCTGTGCGTCGCTGCCGATCGATGCGCTGCGCACCTGAAACTCGCTGCAGACAAAGTCTTCGCCGGTGATTTTGGCGATCGCCCAAAACGCCGCATCGACAGGGCCGTCGCCTTTGGACATCTGTTCGGTGACCTCACGATCGCCATGCCGCAACGTGATCCTCACTTGGGGCGGCTTCCCGCTGCCTGAGGAGACGTCAAATGAGACGAGCACCCATTCCTCTTGCGAGTGGTTATGAATTTGTTCTTGAATCAAGGCGACGATGTCACCGTCGTAGATTTCCTTCTTCTTGTCCGCCAACACCTTGAAACGCTCAAAGAGAACTTGAAGTTGCTCGCCCGTGAGGCGGAACCCCAACGCCTTGGCTCGGTCCGCCAGGGCAGCACGCCCGCTGTGCTTGCCCATCACGAGATCGGTCTTGGCGACGCCGACATCCTCCGGTCTCATGATCTCGTACGTCGTCCGCTCTTTGAGCATGCCGTCTTGGTGGATGCCCGCTTCATGGGCGAACGCATTGCGGCCCACGATCGCTTTGTTCCGCTGCACGCCCATCCCCGTCACGCCGCAAACGAGACGACTCGTGGGAACCAATCGCTCCGTGTTGACTCGCGTCTCGCATTGGTAGAAATCCGCACGAGTTCGAATTGCCATCACGATTTCTTCGAGCGAGCAATTTCCTGCGCGTTCGCCGATCCCGTTGATAGTGCATTCCACTTGTCCAGCGCCGTTCGTGATGGCGGCCAAGCTGTTCGCGACTGCCAACCCCAGGTCGTTGTGGCAGTGAACGCTAATGACGGCCTGGTCGATGTTCGGCACGCGATTGCAGAGCATCTTGATGGTCTCGCCCATGTGTTCGGGCGTCGCGTAGCCAACCGTGTCAGGAATATTGACCGTCGTCGCGCCCGCCGCAATCGCCGCCTCAACGACTTCGCAAAGAAAATCTCGCTCGGTGCGAGCTGCATCCTCTGGCGAAAACTCGACATCGTCACAGTAACCCACGGCCCGCTCGACGCCCGCCACCGCCCGCCTGACGATCTCTTCGGTTGTCATTTTGAGTTTGAACTCGCGATGGATTGCGCTCGTCGCCAGGAACACGTGAATGCGAGGAGACGGGGCTCCCTTCAGGGCTTCCCAAGCCCGGTCGATGTCCTTGTCGTTGCAGCGAGCCAACCCGCAAATCGTGGAGCCGCGAAAGTTTGAGGCAATTGCATGCACCGCCTCAAAATCGCCCGGCGACGCGATCGGAAACCCAGCCTCAATGACGTCGACACCCAACTCGACCAGCGCGTGGGCGACCTCCATCTTCTCCGTCAGGTTCATGCTTGCGCCTGGCGATTGTTCGCCATCGCGTAACGTCGTATCAAAAATTCGGATTCGTCGCATGTCAGACATCGTTTGGTAATTCCTTCGTAGCTGAGGCGGGTGGTTCTAGCTTCCAGGGGCGAACTTAAGGGGCGAGGCGCCGGTCCCTGACCGGCGCGGCTAGCAACAGTGGGCTTAGTAACGAGGGCGCCCTGATTCCACCAGTTCTCAGTTTCATGCCTTGATGTCTCATCCAGCCAGACCGCATTTGAAGAGGGGGTAAGACGTGCAACAACAATCGGCGACAACCATAAAAAAACCCGAGGCTTACTGGCCTCGGGGTATGCTCTTCGAATCATCGACAACGAACACTCCCCTAAGGCTCCCCAAGGGCCAAGTCGCTTAGTGGCGATAGGAGTTGAGTGTCGGACATTGGTTCGCAAATCTCTGGAAACGCGTTCTGCCTTGCTGACCGTGTCTGTCAGCGCAACTTGGAGAGACTCTAGTGTAGCCCGCCGAAACGGTCAAGTCACCAATTCGCCAGCGGCCGGCGGGAACGGGGCGAGGTTCGGATTCTACCGCCTAGGGCAACTCTAGAAGAGGAATCGAGCCAAGAAGTCGATCTTGATAGGAACGCCGAACCGCGTTAATGCTACGCTTGAGCGCCCAGGGACTCGCAGACGACGCTACTCGAGAACCCTCGCTTGGCTGCTCTAGAACCCTCGCCTGCATTAGGAACGCCAGCATGGCCGGAGAACGACTCGATCTAACCAGCGGACCCGTCTTTGGCCGGGAAAAAGCCAAGCCCGACGACCGCAGGTTTCTGGGTGTCAGCTTCGACTGTTGCTCAGCCTACGCAAGGATTTACGTCAACAAAGAGGGAACCGCCTACGCTGGCAACTGCCCCCGCTGCGGGTCGGCGGTGCGGATTCGAATCGCGAAAGACGGCACCGACGCTCGTTTCTTCCGGTTCAGTTGACCCCTCCGTGGGGCTCCTCTGCCTTCCCCCCTTCTTCGCACGCCTTCTTCGCAGCCCCTTCGGCAACTTGCACCCGCGCCGCGGATTCCCAAACACGCTCTATTGAGCGACAGGGCCCTTTCGCGTAGTATTCCCCAGCTTTTTGCTGTGGGCCGATGCGGTCATCCCCGATCCAAATCGGTGGCGCGGCGCCCTGAAGGTTCCAATTTATCAGAGCTTGGTCAATACAAGAGGCCCGCGTCTCAGTCAGACGTACAGGCCCAATGGCCGCTTGAGGCCCGTTTATGCTTGATTTTGAAGTCCAACGATGCTCGCGGCGCTGCTCGACGACCGAGAAGGAGTTGCAACCTGACGAGACGTTCTACTCCGTGCTCCTTCCGCAAAACGCGGACGTGGTCCGCCACGACTACTGCGAGGACGCCTGGGAGGGGCCGCCGGACGACGCGATTGGGTGGTGGAAATCCCAAATGCCGCCCGTCGGCGGGAACAAGATCCACTGGGCGCCCAACGACGTCATGCTGCACTACTTCCAGCAACTCGATGGCCAGACCGAAAAAGAAGATGTCCGCTATGTCCTCGGTCTGCTGATGGTGCGAAGGCGAGTCTTCAAATTGGAAGAGAGTGAAACCGACGACCAAGGTCGCGAACTGCTGGTTCTTCATTGCGGCCGCAATGGGCAAGAGTACAAGACATCCGTGGTCGATCCGTCCGCGGACCGAATCACCGAGATTCAAAATGAGTTGGCGGCTTTGTTGTTCGGGAATACGGCTTGAACCAAGCCGCCCTCCCGAACGGCGCCCAGCGACCCCAAGGCTACCGACGCTAAGAAACAAACCCTCGCCTGCAAGGATGCACAAGGTGAATCGAACCAAACCTCCAGTGATGCTGGTCATCACAGTCTGCTGCGGGTTCGGCGGCTGCGCTCTTGATACTTGGCTGCACCCAGGCGGCGTTGTCGGACCAGAGATATTTCTCGGCGAACCTTCACTCGCTCAAGCCGTCGACGCGATCAATGCCAACACCGATGCGGTCCGTGAGGCGTACGCGGAAAGCGCCTCGGTCTCGGTGCAAGGGCTCCCACCGCTCCGCGCCAACCTGGCTCTTCAACGCCCGAATCGACTGCGGATGCAAGCTAGCATTCTCGGTATTGGCGGACCAGTTCTCGATGTCGGCAGCAACGATGAGCTGTTTTGGTTTTGGCGGCAGCCGTTGCCCAATGAACGCGAGGCAGCCAAGGGAGTCTTCTTTGCGAGGCACGAGGACGCCAGGCGGTTGCCGATCCACCAAGCCCTGCCAATCGAGCCTCGCTGGATTATCGAAGCGCTCGGTATGGTGACGATCGACCCCACCTCGCACATCGAGGGACCTTTCCCCAAGGGGCAAGACCATTTTGAGATACGCTCTCGAGTGCCGACCGCTCGTGGCGAGTTGACGCGAGTTCTGGTGATTCACAACCGCTATGCCTGGATCATGAAACAGACGCTTGTCGACGCCAGAGGCGCTGTTCTCGCTGAGTCGAGAGCTTCTCGACACCGCTACTACCCGGATTTTGGCGTGACTCTGCCTGAACAGGTGGACATCGTCGTGGCGCCGGGACAAGCACAGCAAATGTCGCTTCAGATCGTCGTTGGAGAGTATGTGATCAACCAGCTGAATGGCGATCCGACCACGTTGTTCGAAATGCCGGAGATCAACGGCTACACCAACATCAATCTGGCTGATGCGTTCTTACGACAAGCAAACCCATCTCGCTCGGGATTGATCGAACCGCGCCGCGGACCAAGCGGCGCGGGGCCAAGCGGAGCAGGCCCGATCGGCGATTCGCGCCCAATCCGCGCCAGTCAGATCGACGCCCAGCAAATCGGCCCGCCAAGCGTCTCCTTTCGGACAAACCGTCACCGGCCGTCGGTTCGGGGGCTCGACCGCTATTGATTCCGGTCAAGTGCAGTGGCCGAGCGGGGCCTAGAATGGCTTGCGCGTTCAGTCCGGGTTACGGCGCATCTTCTGGCGAGCGCGGCTGAGGGTAGGACCGACGCTGTTCTGAGGCATGCCTACTTTGCTGCTGATTTCGGCGTAGCTTCGCCCTTCCAGGTGGTAGAGGCGAACTACATCGGCTTCGGACCCATTCAGTCCTCGCAGCAAACGCTCGACCTGCTCCTTGTCCATGATCCTCTTCTCGGGATCGCTGGAGTTGTCCCATTCTTCGCTGGGTACAGAAACCTCGCTGACCGTGGTTGAGACTCGCTGGTCCTTGAGGTGTCGCACGACGACTCGGCGAGAAATGACGGTCAAATAGGTCGCCAAGCTCGCCTCCCCGCGAAAACGCCGGAGCGTGGCAAAGTCGTTGCGAATCAGGGCGAGGAAGACGTCACTCGCGAGGTCCTCGATATCTTGGTCACTTACCTTGACCATCCTCGACTTCGCCGTGTGGCTGACGACGTGAACGACGAGCCCCAGAAATCGGTCGACGAAATCCTCCCACGCCCTGGGCTCTTTGTCCAAGCATTGGCGGAGCAGCGTGCGATCGATATCGGATAAAACCACGTCGTAACCCTTTGTTGGCCGATGCGATGCCTCGGCCCGTCTGGCCTACGGCTTCCAAGCGCGTGGCCGATCAGCGGGGATTGCAAAGGCATTCACTCTTCGATTCTAGATACGGCAGCAAAATGTGGCAAGTAAAACCGGGGGCTTTGGCCTGGGATAGGCCAGCAACACCTTGACAGTACTGCGACGCATCATTACCATTTTCCAGCGCATGATTACCATTTTCCAGCGAATGGCAGTCGCTTACTGAAGTTGCTCTGAGGTAACGACTTGACCACGCAACGGGACACAACACCACCCACTCAACACCACCCACTCACCCCCCAGATTAGGGACGCCGTTTAGTTCAGGCTGAGATTCGTCCGTCCGTTCACTGAACGGATGGCCGGAATGGCTGTCGGCCTTTGGTTCAGCTTGCCGATTAGCCCCAAGATTCAGTTTTTGCCTCTGCTCGGAAAGACGCCAGCATTCCTCAGAAGGAGTTTCTTGCTCATGACTCACGTCGTTGCTCAACCTTGTTTCGCCTGCAAATACACAGATTGCGTAGTCGTCTGCCCAGTCGAGTGTTTCTACGAAGGCGAGCAGATGCTCTACATTCACCCGGACGAGTGCATCGACTGCGAAGCTTGCGTACCCGAATGCCCAGTTGAGGCGATTTTCCACGAAGACGCTGTGCCGGAGGAATGGGCCGCTTTCACCCAGCTGAACGCCGACCTTGCCCCAACACTGCCAGTCCTCACCGAGAAGAAGGACCCGCTCTGCTAGTCCCTCTGGCGAAACGTCGAGCGGGCTCAAGGACGTTGCCCAGCCCGCCCACGAAACACACGAAACACCTCTTCCGATGCTCGGAGAGGTGTTTTTTTGTCGGCAGCTGAGGAATCCCTGTCGAGTTGGGAATCCCTGTCGAGTTGGGAATCCCTGTCGAGTTGGGAATCACCTGTCGAGCTCGCGACACCGGGCGGAGCGGCGAGATCGAGGGAGAAGAGGCGAAGAATCGAGAATCGCGGCGATGATCCCTAATTCTCGGATCCCTAATTCTCGCTGAATCCAAACGCGCGGGCGGCGGCGTCGGCGCCGACCGGGCTGGCCATGAACTTGCGGTAGCAGTCGGCGCACAGATCAAATCGACGGCGCTGATAGACGTCATCCGCGATGGCTTCACTTTCCGAATCCTCTAGTCGCTCGAGGATTTCGTGAATCTCCAACAGATTATCGCGATCCAAGTCCGATTCCTCACAACCGGGCGAGTCCATTGTGGCGTGAACTTCCATCTTCACGACGTACCTCAAATCCTCTTCCGCATCGATCGAACACTTGCAACGGTCGCAGGAATATTGAATCATTCCATCGCCCTTCCTTCTGGCGTGAACTGTCTTGGTGGGCGGCAGACGCTTGTCCGACCACTGGCTGACGGCACCATCGTAAGAGGAAATCGCAATCTGTGGCAAGACAATTGTCAGGGAAATGGAGACTTCTCGCGTTAGTTTCCCCGAACCGCTTAGCACGAGCGGTCTATTCGCACGACTCGATTCAACGGGAAGATTCGACTCGTCGCATCATCGCGGCCGCCGCTTTCGCCGATAAGAACAGATTCGTCGGCGGCTGACTTGCCCCGTTTCTGGTGGCTCTTGCGCGACTGCGTGTGTACAATCCCTGGAACGTGAGTCCGGTGATTGCTTCAAGGCAATGGACAGACCATCGCCAACACGGAACCGGTCCTCAGCTGGGAGACGGTTCATGCTTGGTGATGATCCGGCGAGAGTGCTGAACTCAAGCGTTCTCGTTCTCAATCGGTTCTTCATGGCGATTCACCTCGTCAGCGTCCGCCGCGCCTTCGCCCTGCTCTATCGGGAGAATGCGGAAGTTGTCGATTGTGAAGACGGGCGGTTCGCCAACTACGATTTTCGTACTTGGTGCGAGTTGAGTGAATTCCGCAGCCTGGAAATGGCCGAGTACGAACGCTGGAACGACGGTGATTGGGTTCGCTGCGTTTCTTTCGCGATTCAAGCCCCGCTCATTATTCGACTGAAGACATTCGAGCGTGTTCCGCGCCCCGCAATGAAGTACAGTCGACGCCACCTGTTCGCCCGCGACGGTCACCAATGCCAATACTGCGGAGAGGCAAAGCCCTCGGCGCAGCTAAGCGTCGACCATGTGTTGCCGAGAAGTCGAGGTGGGGCGACGACCTGGGAAAATGTCGTCTGTTCGTGCGTCAGCTGCAACACGAAAAAAGGGGGGCGCACGCCTAAGGAAGCGAGAATGAAGCTGATTCGGTCTCCGGCAAGACCAAAGCACAATCCGCTGCTAGTCGCCAAACTCAACAACCCCAAGTACTCGAGTTGGCAGAGCTTTCTGCCGGAGATGAAGAACGCTGTCGGCTAGAGCGCCTCGCAAACAAGGTCTCCGATTTCGGACGTGCTGTAGCCCATCCGCCCGGCGGCTTGACTCTCCATCTTTTCGCCAGTGACTTTCTGAGCTGCGGCAAGCACTCGCAGTCCGGACGCTTCATGCCCAGTATGTTCCAGTAGCATGGCGACCGCGCTGATTGCGGCAATCGGATTGATCACGTTCTTGCCGGTGTATTTAGGCGCGCTGCCTCCCATCGGTTCATACATGCTGCAACCACCGGGGTCTGGGTTGATGTTGCCCCCCGCGGCCACCCCCATTCCGCCTTGAATGATCGCGCCCAAGTCAGTAATGATGTCGCCAAACATATTGGTGGTGACAATCACGTCGAAGTAATCGGGATTCTTGACCATCCACATGCAGCAGGCGTCGACGTGGTTGTAATCCGCTTCCACATCGGAATACTCCTTGGCCACATCTTGAAATGTTCGCCACCAGAGATCGTGCCCAAAGGTCAAGACGTTCGTCTTAGCGACGAGAGTGAGCCGTTTTCCGTTGGGGTTATTTCGTTTCCGAGTGTACTCGAACGCCCAACGGATCGAGCGTTCGCAGCCCTTGCGGGTGTAAACGGCGGTTTGAGTGGCCACCTCGTCGGCGGTGTGCTTGCGGTGAAAACCGCCAATGCCGGTATAGAGATCTTCCGTGTTTTCGCGAACCACAACGAAATCAATATCGTCCGGCGTGCGGTTGGCAAGCGGAGTCTCGACGCCCGGATAGAGTTTCACCGGGCGGAGATTGATGTACTGGTCCAATTCAAACCGCAATCGCAACAGGAGTCCTTTTTCCAAGACGCCTGGCAGGACATCGGGATGGCCCACGGCGCCTAGCAAAATGGCGTCGTGTCGCTTTAGTTGCTCGACGGCCCCCTCGGGAAGCGTCTCTTTCGTGCGCAAATACCGTTCGCCGCCAAAGTCATATTCAGTCGTCTCGTACGTGAATCCATCTTTTTCGGCAACCGCCTTCAGCACCTTCAGGCCCTCAGCGGTTACTTCTGGACCCGTGCCGTCGCCGCCAATGACGGCAATATCGAGAGGTTGCTTGTCGCTCACAGTGAGAACCTATGGAGTGAAAGAGGTGTTTGCTAAATCTCGTCAAGTCGCATCGAGACAGCTTAGCAACGCCCGTCAACACCAACAACCGCCGCGGCCGAGATACCAGCGTCAAGCCGTCGCCTGCCAGCCTGTTTTCACGCGGCTGTCGGGGAGAGCCGCGCCGTCGGTCTTCTTAGCGACCGCCAAGTCGGCTGACGTTATTCGCTTGCGCGACGTACTCATTTGCGGCGATGCGGACCGCTTCAGGAAGGCGAAGGAGCTCCACGCTCGTCACCTTTCTCGGCTCAATGAGCAAGCGTTCAAGCCAGTTGGGGGGAATCTTCGCGTCAACTAGGTCGAGCATGGCGCCGAACTTATGTAATGGGGACGGGTAGGCGCGGCGGCGAATCGCCCCATGCTGCTTCACCGCCGTTTCGCGAAGTCGAATTTCGGCGGCATCGAACGCTTCAGCTGCCATTTTCGCCTCCGCATCGCCGCCGGCAAACAGGGTCACCGAGAAGGCCTGTCGACAAGTTACATGCTCGTTTAGCAGCGGTGTTAGCCCACGTTCGACTGCCAGGGATTCACAGTGGACTCGAACCGTGCCTGCCCGCCAATCGGCCGGAGCTCGAAAGACGACGACGTATTCCTTCCCGCCTTCCAATGTCGATTGACGCGTCGGCTTGAGCTTAAAATAGACCCCGGCGCCTCGGCCAACAGTCCCGCTGCTCGCCACTAACTGCCGCGGGGCAAGCAGCTCGTAACGGACGTCCGTCACGTCGCGAGAACCCGTCGAACCGTTCCCACTCAATTTCACCGCCGGTTCAAATGCTCCACTGGCAACGAGCCCCAGCGACTTCGAACGTTCCTTGTGACGCTGAACTCCCACATTGCCGGCTAGAGTCGAGGCCAGAGTTGTCTTGGGCTCGTAGTCGACTACTCTCAGCGCACGATCCGGACTCTCGATCCGCAAAAGGAACTGCAGCATCTTGTCTTCCGCCCCATGACGAAACAGCGAGGAGACGCGGAACCGAGCCTCCCAGAGCGCCTCACCAGGCTCACTGACCGCCTCGCCCTCCCCCACGACTTGGCGGCAGGCCAACGTCGGTGCGATATCGAATTGCACCCAGGGCGCCGCGAATACTGCCGCCCCGAAGCCGGGCACGACGATGAACGATATGGCGACCGCCGCAACCGCTGCTCTTCTTGATAGACACATTCTCGATTCACTCCATTTCAGCCGAGAAACGCACTTCCGATACACGAGCCTGCAACAGCCGCCGCAGAACATGCCGAGACGAGCGGAGACAGGACACCAGTGGCAAGTTGGAATTCGCCCGCGTTGGTCTCCGCCATCGCGATCGATCTGAAAAAGCGCCCCGCAAGGGCGTCGCCG
>CAZWOU010000128.1:14027-20913 GCA_964635375.1 uncultured Pirellulaceae bacterium
CTGCGTGGAGAGGTGGAGGCATTTCAGCAATCTATTGGAAGGGAGGGCGGCGAACAAATTCCCATCAACCCGCATTGGCCGCCGGAGAATAATAGCGAGGACTCAATCGAAGTCAAGTTCCCGTTAGTGCGGAGACAAAGAAGGTGGCCACGAAAAGCAGGCGTGGCGTCATTCTTGTGCCTTTTGGGGTTTTTCGTGGCCATCCTTCTTCGTCGTTCGGCGGACCCCAAACGACTTGCTGGGCGTCCCCGACTGCTCTGGCGATCTGATACACTGAGTCGATGATTTTCGCTGTTCGAAAATCTCTGCCGGGCGAGAATCGAGAGAACTACTTCTAGGAGACGACTTGTCGTGTTGACTGCGGAAACCAGCTGCGACCCCGGAGAGACTCCCTCGCATTTGGCCGATTGCGAGCAGGCGGTGGACGAATTGCGCGCCGTTGGACGGCTTTTTTATCAGCGGGAATGGTCGGTTGGCACGAGCAGCAATTACAGCGTTTTGCTAAATCGCGACCCTTTGGAGCTGCTTGTAACCGCCAGCGGCAAGGACAAGGGCCAACTAAGCCGCGCCGACTTCGTGCGAGTTGGCTCGGATGGTCTTTCCACGAGCGATGGGCAGGCCAAGTCGTCCGCCGAAACGATGCTGCATGTCGTTGCAGCCAAACGCCCGGGCGTCGGCGCCGTGCTGCATACCCACTCGGTTTGGGCAACGATCCTGTCCGACCTGTTTTCTGAGCAAGGCGGCCTGCAAATCGAAGGCTATGAAATGCTCAAAGGGCTCGCGGGAGTCAAAACACACCAGACAACCTCGTGGCTGCCCATCTTCGCCAACACCCAAGACATCGCCTCGCTTGCTGAGCAAGTCGCCACCCGATGGGATGCCGCCGAGCGGCCGATCGAGCACGGATTTCTAATCCGCCGACACGGGCTTTACACTTGGGGCGCCGATCTCGCGGAAGCCCGGCGCCACGTCGAGATCTATGAGTTTCTTTTCGAGTGCGTCGCTCGCAGAATGGTGATGGAGAAGGCGCGCGATAGCTATTTTGCCTGAGCCCCTGTATGAAGAGTTGCTCCGTGAAGAAGCTCCTCGCACAACAAATCCTTCCTAGTCGTCCCGATTGAACACACAGTCTCCACCGAGGGACCCAGACGAGAATTCAGGAGATATCCCATGGCAATGATCACGATCCAAGATGAAAACAGACAGATTACGAAGAGCGACGAGGTAGCCGACTTTCTCGCGCAGCAAGGAGTTTGGTACGAGAAGTGGGACATTGAAGATCGCGTTGGTCCGGGCGCGACGAACGAACAGATTCTGGAGGCCTATTCCGGCGAGATTGAAAAACTCAAAGAGAAAGGCGGCTTCGTGACGGCTGACGTAATCGCCGTCACGCCGGAGACTCCCAACCTCGAAGCCATGCTGGCCAAGTTCTCGCGAGAGCACACTCACAGCGAAGATGAAGTTCGCTTCACCATTCAAGGTCGAGGCGTATTTCACATCCACCCCGATGAGGGCCCTGTGTTTGGGATTTTGGTCGAGCAGGGCGACATGGTTAATGTGCCCAAGGGCACGAAGCATTGGTTCGACCTCTGCGAAGACAGGAACATCCGTTGCATACGGTTGTTTCAGGATCCCTCGGGTTGGACGGCGCACTATGTTGACAACCCGATTAACGAGAACTACGCCCCGGTTTGTTCCAGTCAAGACTCCGGCTCGTGTGACGGCAACAGCGCGGGCGCGAGGGACTAATGCGATTTATTGTCCGCGGCGTGTTGCTTGACATTGAGGGGACCACGTCCTCGATCAGTTTCGTCTACGACCAGATGTTCCCCTTCGTGCTCCGCGAGTTGGATTCGTTCCTCGCGAAACACGCGGCGGACGCTGACGTCGCGAGCGCTGGCGATCAAATTGCCCGCGACGCGGGGAGAGAATCGCTTGCGGCCTGGTGCGTTGAATGCGGGACGAGCAGCGGGCAACAGACCGCCGTTGAGGTGCGTCGCCTAATGGCGGCTGACGAGAAAGCAACGGGGCTCAAGCAGTTGCAAGGTCTGATTTGGAAATCCGGTTTTGACAGCGGCGAATTGAGAGCCCATGTGTTCGCCGATGTTCCCGAGGCGATCGAATCCTGGCGAAACGACGGGCTGGACATCCGCATCTATTCCTCTGGCAGCGTTCAAGCGCAGAAACTGTTTTTCGGGCACACGGAACGAGGTGATATGCTCTCGCTGTTTGCGGGACACTACGACACCCAAACCGGCCCCAAGAAAAAGGCCTCAAGCTATCTGACAATCGCCAAAGAGTACGAGTTGGCAGCTGACGAGATCCTGTTTGTCAGCGACAACACCGAAGAACTCGACGCGGCCCGCCAAGCCGGCATGCCGGTTGTACTCTGCCGACGACCAGGGAACCCAACGCCTCCGCCACACGAATACCCAATCATCGACGACTTCAGCTCGCTTTGTCTCCTGGTCAAGGAATGACGCGAGCCAGCCGTTCTGTTTCCACCACTCGCGTTTAGGCACCGAGACAACATGCTAGGCCTCAAGTCCGATTCGTCCGAGCGTTGGGTTCAACAAGCGCTCGACAATATCGACGTCGTACTCATCGACCACGCCCACTGTGAGAAGAAGGTGGCTGGGTACGCGCTGAACCTGATGTTCGCCTACATCGAACACGAAGATCTCTGTCGAGCAATGACTGAGATCGTGAACGAAGAGCTTGAGCACTTCCATATGGTGCTCGACCTGCTCAAGAAGCGAGGCGTTCGATTTCGTCGCATCAAGCCAAGCGGCTATGGAAAAAGGCTCAATGAGCTTGTGAGAAAGGGCGAACCGGAACGAGCCATCGATCGCTTGCTCGTGGCCAGCTTGATCGAAGCGAGATCTTGCGAGCGTTTTGACCTGCTCCGGCAACGCTCCCCGGATGCTGAGTTGCGAGACTTCTACGGCTCGCTCTTCGCCTCAGAAGCCCGCCACCACTCCACTTTTGCCCGGCTGGCGAGGACCTTTGCCGAGCAACCCGTCGTCGATCAACGGCTCGAAGAGCTGGCAACCGCGGAAGCCGAGATTCTGGCCGAAGGCGAACCGTCGCCACGCGTGCATTCCTAAGCCGGCGGAGGCAAAGAGCCTCTCCGTAGTGGCGTTGTAATTTTGCCTCCCATCACTGGTAGGATAGTATAGGAGGCGATGGTTACGATTGCTGCTCGAGAGAAGGACGAATGCAAATGGCGAGATGTCCACACTGCAACATGGTCTTGTCGGACTCGGAATTCAAAGCGGCTAGCTGCACAATTTGCAAGGGCTCGCTGGCGAATTCGCCCAACGACAAACTAGAGACGTCGACGAGTCGAACCAGCGGGACCATCAGCCGCGTTGATAATGCGGACGATGATGCGGGCGGCGCCGCGAGTCGCCTTGTCGAACGTTCCGTCGAGGACCCCTCGCGGCCTGGAACAGTTCGAACGATTCGGCCGACTCGCGGAATCGCTTTACTGGCCCTGCTGGGCGCCTGGTGCTTGATTCTGCTGATCTGGTTTTCAGGCGGCGATGCGTCACGGATTCCGCCGCGTCTGTTGGGTGCAATCTTGTTAGCGGCCCCGCTGATTGTTACAGTTTGGCCGCGTTCAGACACCAACGCGAATCTTGATTCGTGAGCCCCAAAGTCAGCCCGCCTGATTCGCGTTTGGCCGCATTCACTCAACAACCGACTGTTTAGGAATTCACGCATGTTCAATCGGACTGCTCTACTAATAGTGTTGTTGCTCCAAGTATCGCTGCTTTCTCCATGTGCGGTCGCGAGCGAATCGTTAGCTGCAGGGGAGAAGGCCCAGCCAGAGACGAAGAGGGACCAGGCGGTTAAGAAGAAGAAAGCAGTCAAGAAGAAAGCGGCGGCTAAGAGACCGCAGCGGACGAAGAAAGAACGAGTGACCAAGAAGGGGCCGGCTGTGAGGAAGACAGGACAAAAGAGGCTGCCTCCTTTGCCAGAGAACGTCACGAGCTTTGGCGCTGCGATGGTCGACGGCGACTTGTACGTTTATGGCGGACACAAGGGAGCGGCACATGCGTACGCCAAGGACGCTCAAGCGAGTCAATTGCGACGACTCGATCTCGAGAACCCGAAAGCCTGGGAATCGCTGGGCGAGGGCCTCGGATTGCAAGGGCTGGCCTTGATCGCCCACCAAGGCAAGCTCTACCGGATCGGCGGGTTCACCGCCAAGAACGAGGCTGGGGACGATCACGACCTTTGGTCCCAGGCGGACGTGTCGCGGTACGACGTCGCCAGCAAACGATTTGCGGATATTTCCCCCATGCCCGAACCGCGATCGTCTTTCGACGCGGCTCTGTTGGGAGACAAGATCTATGTCGTGGGCGGTTGGAACATGCAAGGGGATGGCGAAACGACTTGGAGCAAGACCGCGATCGCCTTGGACCTCGCAGCGAAGACGCCCACCTGGACGGCCCTGCCCGCCCCGCCATTCCAGCGTCGCGCGTTGTCGGTCGCGGCCCACCAAGGCAAGGTCTACGCAATTGGCGGCATGCCACAGAGAGGCGGGCCAACAACCCGCGTCGATGTGTTCGACCCGGCGACTGACAAATGGTCGCAGGGTCCAAGCATCCAAGGCGAAGGCATGGAAGGATTCGGGTCCTCGTCCTTCGCCGCCGGCGGACGACTCTACGTCAGCACGGTTGCTGGCAATCTCCAACAACTCTCCAAGGACGGCAAGAGTTGGAAGACGATCAAGAAACTAGAACGAGCCCGCTTCTTCCATCGGATGCTCAGGCTGGGCGCTGAGCGACTCCTCTCCGTCGGCGGGTCCGATATGAAATCCGGCAAGTTCGACGAAATCGACATTATCCAAGTTCCGTAATATCGCACGCATCGTCGCCTTTCGTTCTGCCTGAGCGACGCAACTTGAACTTGGCCAAAGGCGACACGGCTGACTGGATCCGTTCTACTTCATCCCGGCGTCTCCAGCGGATGAAGTCGCGGCAGTTGGGATCACCGGCAGCACGACGTGCGAAGGTCGAGCTGTGTCGTGAAAGACCTTCTGTTGCGCGCTGTTGAAATGCTTGGCCAAGGCTATATTGTCACGACTCGAATTGGGGTTCAGCAGATAATAGGGGAAGTAGCTGCTGGAGATATCTATCCGAATGCGATGCCCCCGAGCGAAGACATTGCCGGTCGGGCGCCAAAAATCGATTGCGTACTCATAGGCTTGGTTCGGTTCGATTGTGCTGAGCTTCTTTGGATTGAAGGCGCCGCCGCGATTGGGGTCGCGATGCCGAGCTCGCATGACGCCCTCGCCGAGGAATGAAGCTCGGCCGTTGGGATGGACATCGACAAGACGCATCATCCAGTCGGTGTCCTTGGCGCTGGTCGCGGCAAACAGCCGGGCTGTGATCGGCCCGATGATTTCGACGTCCTCGTCCAGCGGAGCCGTTTGATAGACCAGCACGTCGGACCGGGCGGACGACTTGGCAACGTCGCGAGGACCATCAATGTGGCCATTGGCAAAATCTGCCGAAGGCGTTGGATTCTGAGGGTCGTAAACGTAGGCATCGGGCTGTTCATTCGCAGGCGGACGCGTGTCGAGCATTCCATCTCCGGCGGACGAGTTCGCTTTGCCGCCGCTGTGTAGATAGAACTTGGTGAACTCGGTCTTCGGAAGCGGCCAATCCTCGGCGGCTCGCCATTGGTTTCGCCCCATCACAAAAACATGAACGGGCGGATCTTCAAGCACGCCATTGTCGACGCCCTTGAGATGGTGGTCGAACCAGCGAAGAACGTAGCCGTCCCAATCGATGATCGCCTGCGGACCAAAATCGATTCCTGCTGCCTTTTGATGGCGGTTGATGATGTGCTCCCAAGGACCGATGACGATTCGAGGGCGTCTCGCGGCAGGAGTTCCGCCGAATTTTTTCATCGCCAAATAGTTCATTGGCGTGCCCGGGAAATTCGCATCGAACCAACCCGAGATGGCCAGCGAGGGCACTTTGACTCGCGCGTAGCCCTCTGGAGTCTGATAGGCGATCGAGCGCCAGTATTCGCCCTCCGCCGTGTTTTGCTCAATCCACTTTCGCCACCAGGCGTTGGGTTTGTAATTGCGAGTCTTGTCAAGGTCGATATAGGGAAGTTTGCGATAGGCCGCTTCCCGGTCCACAGCGAATCCGCCATAGGCTCCTGGGCCAGACCGGTGAGGCAGCCGCGCCGACATCGAACCGGCCCAGTCCATCATCCAGCAAACGAAGATTCCGTTCTGGTAGGGACAATTGTAGAAATGGTCGGGCGGCGCTACTTCCGGCACGATGGCTTTGAGCGACGGCGGCGATTGGGAAGCCGTCCACCATTGAGTCCAACCCATATAGGACAATCCGTACGCGCCGACCTTGCCTGTGCACCATGTCTGCCGAGCCGTCCACTCGACCAGGTCGTAGCCGTCCGTCTTGTGCTTAGCCGAGAAAGGATCCCACTCGCCGCCCGATTCAAACCTGCCTCGCGAATCGACATTGACGACGACGTATCCTCGCGAGGCAAATTTGCGTGCCCTCGCCAGCTGCCCAGATTTGTTATAGGGAGTCTGCAGCAGCACAGCCGGAAAACGGCCAGCGGCCTTGGGGCGGATGATGTCGATCATCAGTTCCACTCCGTCCCGCATCGCCGCGCTGCGGTTGGTTTCCTCGATGACTTCGTACTCGGCCGCCGAGTAGTCGCCCGCTTGCGGCGGTTGAGCTAGGGCGGTCGCAAAGCTGAACGCGCCAAACAATAGAGCGCAAACAAATCGGATCTCCAGCTTGCATCCTGGAACAGGCATGGCGGCTACTCTCTTTGAGTTTCGCTTCGCGGGCTGCTTTCGAGCAGCCGTTTCGCTGGCCTAAATGATAACTTC
>CAZWOU010000129.1:0-20540 GCA_964635375.1 uncultured Pirellulaceae bacterium
GGAGACGTTTTGGCTGGTCTTGCCAATCTTGTCGATCTCGTCGATGTAGAGAATCCCGCGCTGGGCGGAATCGAGATCGAAGTCGGCTGCATGAAGAAGCTTCAACAGCAGATTTTCCACATCCTCACCGACGTAGCCGGCTTCGGTTAACGTGGTCGCGTCGCCAATTGCGAACGGCACGTTCAATACACGAGCGAGCGTTCGAGCCAACAAAGTCTTCCCCGAGCCAGTAGGACCGGTTAGGAGGATATTCGACTTCTCGATCTCGACGTCCGAACCGCCTTCCCATTCATGGGTCAGCCGCTTGTAGTGATTGTGGACCGCGACAGCAAGAACCTTCTTGGCGGCGGGTTGTCCAATCACATACTCGTTCAGCTGCTCGACAATGTGTCGCGGAGTGGAAATCTCGGTAAACAGTTTCTTGCCGGTGCCCCGGCGTTTCTGCTCCTGATCCAGAATAGACTGACAAAGGTCGATGCACTCGCCGCAAATATAGACGTCGCCAGGGCCTTCCACCAACGGCCCCACATCGCGATAACTTTTTCTGCAGAACGAACAGAAGGCATTCTTCTTGGTCGTGCTGCTTCCTTTGCGTCCTGCGCCCCCATCCTTACCTGTGGGCATAGCTACTCCTTTTCGGACTGAGCCGCAGCGGGGTGTTGGCCAACTGCAGCATTGATGTATCCTAGGTGTCGCTCGATCCGTAGGGGTGGCGGTGCGTCCTTGTCCGCAACTCGAGCAGTCTCGCCGTGAACGTATTTGCGCTGGCCTCCCAGGCCTTCGCCAAGTCTGATTACCGGCGATTCCACAATTCCCAAAGAACCAGGAGAGGTCGTCAGGTTTCACGGAGGGCGCTAACCCTGTTCACCGTTATCGCTTAACTCTTGGTGCAGCTTGTCGCCGAGCACCGTCTTTATGTTTCGGTATTCCTTTTCGCTGATGTCACCTTCGTCGTGCAATTCTCGGAAATTCGTCAGGAGATCATTGGCGGTGGGTCGGTCGTCATCGTTTCGATCCCGAAACTTTTTCACGACGAACGCGCTAATGACCGTCAGAATCGCCAAAGCCGTCAACGCGATTACAAGTTGAACCGGCGTGGAGTTGAAGAACTCTTCCATCTGCCTTGTAACGTTTCACGGAGCGAAAGGGCTGGAGATAACCGAAGGGGCGAAGTTTTGCTTTTGCCCGGGTCATACGGGGAGTGCCGGAAAGACAAACCTGACCGTCACTCCCGCATATTATGCCAACGAGCCCCCCAGAGTCCAGGAATCGCTAAAGGTTTGCGCCGATTCCTGGCAAATACGGAGGATTCAAGCCCTTTGCATCGCTGGACAGCCCTGTCCAAACCCGCCTGTCTTCCTTCTCATGGAAGGCGTTCAAGTCGGATTTGCCAGCCTTTGACGGGGTCTGGCGCCGCATCGCAGTTCTTGCGGCAAGTTCCAAACCATCTCGCGCCCCTGCTGGCTCATGGGGCGCCAGAGCGACCTGGTATCCAAGGAAACACGAGGTCCACGAACTTGGAAAACCTGTCGATGGATGGTTTTCCGTTCTCAACTGGATACGGCCGTTGCGGGCAAGTTGTTCAAATCGCCATCCCCCTTGGACACCAATCGCTTTGTCTCAGATATTGGTGGAACCAGTGACCGAACACGACCCGCGTTTGAAACAGAGCGCCCTTCGCTGTCGAACACCGGCATAGTGGCCAGATCTCTTTGAATGGAAGGAACAAAGTCGATGGGAAACACGAATCTCCAACGGGTTCTCGAGGGCGGGATTGTGGCAGTCATTCGGGCCGACAAAGGGGAGGCCCTCGTCGAAGTCGCTGAGGCTCTGCTCGACGGCGGAATCGATGTGATGGAAGTCACTTTCACCGTTCCAGGCGCCGTCCGCGTGTTGGAAAGAGTGGCGGACAAGATCGGAGATCGAATCCTGCTTGGGGCGGGAACCGTGCTCGATACGGAAACAGCTCGAATCGCAATGCTCGCCGGCGCCGAGTTCATTGTGTCGCCGGTCACCGATTTGGGCGTCATCGAGATATGCCGCCGATACGATAAACTCGTGATGCCCGGGGCGCTAACGCCAACTGAGGTCGTTGCGGCATGGCAAGCTGGCGCGGATATCGTCAAGGTGTTTCCCTCCGACATCACCGGACCAGCCCACTTGAAGGCGCTCAGGGGGCCCCTGCCCCAAGTTCGTTTGATGCCGACCGGAGGCGTGAACCTGGACACCGCAGCCGATTTCTTGAACGCTGGGGCCTGCGCCCTGGGGATCGGGAGCTCCCTCGTAGAACGAGAAACCGTCGCCAACCGCGATTTCGAGCGCATCAACTCACTCGCCCGACAGTACGTCAAGATCGTCCAGGAGACGCGGCGAAAATGAGTTTTGTCGGCGATAGACCGGGGCCGCATTTGTCTGTACGGCTGTTATGCACTACCGTGAACTAGACAACCGGTAAGCCTGGCCTGGCGGAGTCACCGAATGTCGTTTCTTTTTACCTGTCCCCACTGTGGCGCTCGAACTCAAATCCCCGAGTCCTTTGTCGGCCAGACGGGCCCCTGCCACATGTGCGGGAAAGCTGTGCAGATTGACGCGCCCCAAAAGGCGAACCAAAGTTCCAATGCGGAACCAGCGACGCGAGCGTCGGTCGGCGTCATGATCGCGTTGACGCTTGGTGTACTTTGCACCTTGATTGCAGGCGTCGGCGTCACACTTGTGTTGGCTATCCCCAAACTTCAGTCAACGGCCAATGTCAGAAAAATGACAGTGAGCACGGCCAACCTCAAACTCATCGTTACCGGCTTGCACGCCTATCACGACGAATACGGCCGATTCCCTCCGCCTTATTCCCGAAACGCGGAGGGTAAGAAGATGCACAGCTGGCGAGTGCTGGTGCTGCCCTACTTGGGCGCCGAAGCGAGAGCATACCATGAACGGTTCAAGCTCGATGAGCCCTGGGATTCGAAACACAACCTCGATGTTGCCAGCTCCATGCCCGATGTCTATCGCAGCCCATCCGACCTGGCGACCGTCGGTAGCAATGTTGCCAATTACTATGTCGTCGTTGGGTCGCAAACGCTGTTCCCCGACAGCGAGGAGGGAGCCACGATGAACAACAACCTCGACCCGCTGAATCACACGATTCTCGTTGTGGAATCCGTGGCTCGATCCAACATTTGGACGGAGCCAGTCGAGCTTCACGTGTCAAAAATGACCTTTGAGTTGAACACATTTTCTGGAGACGACTTGAGCGGACCGATAGCAGGAGGGGTGTTGGTAGGACTTGCTGATGGGTCGACGTTTCTGATCGAAGAAGATACGCCGGCCGAAATGGTGGAGGGGATGACAACCCCTTCCGGCAATGACCAAGTCCCGCCCGAACTCTGACCGGCATGACTTCACAAACGCTCTCGCTAGTCAGCGGACGGGTCGAAAGCCGCGGATGCGACCTCGCGGGATCAGCCCTTCGACTTTGATGGCGCGTTCAAGTTGGTCGGCCGCTTTGTTGCCCGCCGCGTCGCGAACTTCGATTCGCAGGAAGATCTCTTCCGGCGTGCGGGGGTCCGCCGCCCACAAGTATTCACCCGAATTGGGCAACCCCGAAGCAATCGTCACCCAAGGGCCCTCGGCCGTCTCGCTAAAACGGATCGTCACGGGGCGATCGCCGAACAGAGCATCGTCTGCTTCCCAGCGGATGGCCAGTCGACCGGCGTCTTCGTTCTTGCCGTAGACCGCGCCAGTCAATCGCACAATCGGCTCAGTCGTGTCGACGCCAATCCAGAGGTCAGCTTGATCGCCCGGGCGCGGGCGGCGACTGGCAAGGCCGCTTACGGCTACAACCACGACGCGATAGCCATACACGCCCTCCCCGTCCACGGTGACCTGCAGCGGCTGGCTCGTGTCTGGGCTGTTGAGCTTTCTGTCCAGAGTCCACGACCTACCGCCATCGGTGGTTCGATAGAGCTCTACACGACTCACGCCATCTCGGCCGACCGCGTCAACGTCATAGTCGAATTCAAACTGCCTTGAGTTCGTCATCGAAGGCAAGTCGCCGTTCGGCAATTGCTTGAGCAGGGTCCGCGAAATGGTTGACGCCTTGACGTTTGGCCGATATGCGACTGGTGGGTGGACGGGGCCGTGGTTCGGTTCGCTGGCAACAGCAGACGGGTCGCGGCTTGTCCAACCGTCCCTCGATAGGTCTCGCTCGTTAACCCGCCGCTCGCCTGTTTCAGTATGCGGTGGAACTGGCGATCGATCGGCTCCCTGGGCCACGTCACCGAGACGCTGTGGTTGGCCGTCCGCCACGCTGTGCCTAGATTGGCCCGTGCCGCGTTCAAGAGTCTTTGCGATGGCAGGCTGCGAGGATTGACGTTCCGCCGGCCAGCGGATGCCGCCCGGTTCGCCGACCGCCTGTTGGCTGAGCGAATCCGAAGTTGCGAGCCGGTTGGGCTTCGAGGCGATCTTGGAGAGTGGGTGCCATTGTTGAGCTTGACGCCGATTGCCAGCGTGGTCCATCACTTCCGCTCGAACCGTCACACCCTCGGCAGCCGATTTCGGCCACCAGATGGACTCGCCCTTGGTCTCTGTCGACTTGGCGTCCAAGGCCTGCTTGAGAGCGACTGGGCGCCAGACGCCGCGCTCGCTAGTTTGATATTCGATTTTGAGCGTTGAGGGATCTAAGTGCGGATCGGCGATTTCCCACTGGGCCACCAATTCACCCGCACCGCCGGCGAGCACTCGCATTGTGAGTTCAGGTTGCTGAGTATCGACGATCACGTAGACCGCTGGCGTCAGCGCGCCGCGGGGGTCGGCGTGGGTCGAGAAGAGAGTTCTTACGGAAAACCAATACTCGCCGTCTTCCGGCGCCTGAACGGTGAAATGATCGGCGCTAGGCCGTCGATCACGATAGCGAATCACGTCCATCAACTGCCATGTCTGGCCGCGATCGCGAGAAACGTGTAGTTCAACACGCAGCGGATCGCCCTGAGGATGTTCCATCGGCAGCACGAATCTAGCCGCTGGAAAGAAGCTGGGAACAAGCCCAGTCGAACGACCCGCACGCTCCGGCTGAGAAGCTTGGGCCATTCGACCCTGCGCAGCCCCATCTGGCGAAGGTCTATCCTGGGCAGGTCTATCTTGCGCGGGCCCATCTTGCGCCGCGGCGCTCAGCAGCAGCGCGCATAGAATCGCCTTTGCGATCCTTCCCCCCATAAGACACCAATCCTTGGTTTGCACACAAAGAAACAACTGCCAACGCGGTCCAAGCATCCTGCTTGACACCTCGCCGCATCATCATATCGGCGGAGCGAACACTCCGTCTTGAATTGATTCCACCGGGCTGGCAAGGTGGGAAAAATGAGCGGAGTTTGCGGCCCCCTGGGCAGAGTTGACACGGCGCGGACCGAGTCATCGCGGCAACTCGGTCTTGAGCCGCATGCTCGTGCCGGCGACTTAGACGACGCCGCAGGACCAAACAGGTTGGCCCAAGACGTCCATGCGAGGTCGAACGCCAAGCCCTGGTAACGTAGAAGCCGACATCCGTCCGTTGATTCGGCGAGGCGCTCCGTCGGCGATTGATGTAGTAACGTAACTATTGAAGTCGGTCGAGGTAAACAGAAATTCCGTTGGCGTGCTGTGGGCCAGGTGGGCAATGGCGGCAGTGATGATGTCGCCGCCCCAACTGTCCTCCAAAGTCATCGCGATGCCCAGCGAGACGCACAGATCGCGGGCTTGTCGGGCCTTGGTCAGCCCGCCAAACTTGCTGATCTTGATGTTTACAACGTCCATCGCCTGGTCCGACACGCCGCGAAGAATTGCGTCGACTGAGTCGATTACCTCGTCGAGCACAAACGGCAAAGTTGTCTTGCGACGGATGCTAAGACACTGCTCGTATGACGCACACGGCTGCTCGATGTAAACATCGATGTCGCGAACGCCATTGATCACTCGCATCGCCTCGTGCATCAACCAACCCGTGTTCGCGTCTGCGATCAGCTTGTCGCCCGGTTGAAGCACCTTGCTCGCAGCCCGAATCCGCTCAATATCTTCATTCGGATCCCCGCCGACTTTCAATTGGAAGCGACGGTACCCTTCGGCGCGGTAGCCCGCTACGTTTTCTGCCATCTCGTCGGGCGGCCGCTGCGAAATGGCTCGGTACAAGACAACGTCTTCTCCGTAACGGCCTCCCAACAGATGAGCGACCGGCATGCCCGCCGCCTTCCCAAGGATATCCCAGCAAGCCATATCGATAGCCGACTTAACGTAGGGGTGCCCCTTCATCGCACGGTCCATTGTTCCGTTGAGGGCCTGCAACTGGGTTGGATCGGCTCCGATCAATTGCGGCGCCAACTCGCATAGTCCGGCTCGAGCACCCTTTGCGTATGCGGGCAAGTAAACCGGCCCCAGCGGGCAGACTTCTCCGAATCCGCTCAGTCCAGAGTCAGTCTCGATCTGTACGACGGTGGAGTCGAAGACGTCGACGCTTTTCCCTTCGGACCAACTGTAGTTGCCTTCGTGCAGGGGCAAATCGACTTGGTAAACGTTGAATCCAGTGATCTTCATGGGTGCATTCATTGCTACAGGAAGTAATCGACAGTCTGTCTCACTTTCGCGAGAACGTCATTGTTCGGGGGTCTTCTTGGGCTTGGGAATCACAGCGCGGCTGCTGCGGTCGCCAATGACGAAGTGGCCGAGAGCCTTATCGGACGCGTCTGCGATCCGCCAAACAGCGCCCGGCCGAGTCGTCTGCTTTCTGCTCTTGCCTGCGGCGATTTGGCCATAAGGCTTTGAGTCGCCGCGTCGATCGATCCAGAATAGCTTGACTTCACGGTCACGTCGATTGACGAAGACGACATCAAAAGGGCCGCCCTCGGGGTTCGAAGCTGGCGGCGCTCCATTCGCGGCGTTCCAGGCAAGTCTTGGCAAAGAACCGACACTGGCCGGTATCTTCGCCGCAAACTTCTTTGGCGCGAGTTTGCGGAAAGCAAGAATTCTTGCTTCATGTTCCGGCTTGGCGGCCAGATTCGTCCATTCGAAGCGATCCGTCCGCGTATCATAGAGCTCCTCCCCCCCATCGGCATAGTGGATGTAGCGCCAATTTTCGCCGCTCAGACTGTAGCTTCCCGGTTCGCTCAAGTGGGTGATCGAAACATGCGGCCATGGCGCCTTTGGATCTTCCAACAACGGCAACAAACTCGGCGCGTCTGTGTTGGGTTTCGCTGGCAGTCCAGCCAACTCGGCCAGTGTGGGGAATAGGCTCAACAGATTGACGGGCTTTGAGCAGCTCACTCCTGAATTGGCGCCTTTCGGCAACCTGGCGACGCCGGTGGGTACGCGTACGATGAGCGGGACTCGCGTGCAAACTCGCCAAGCTGTGAATTTCTGCCAATGTTGTTTCTCTCCCAGGTGCCAACCGTGGTCGCTCCACAGGACAACAATCGTATCGGCGCGATTGGGGCCGCTCTCCAAGGCGTCGATAACCCGGCCAATCATGGCGTCGGCGAATGCAATTGACGCTAAGTACCCTTGGATGGCTTTCTTCCATTGCATGTGATCTTGGATGTGTGCAAAGTATCGATTCGGGCCTCGCCTTCGTCCCGCAGGCGGCAAATCATCCAAGTCATTCTCTCGGTAACCTGGCGGGAGTTGGATGTCGCCGAGTGGAAAGAGGTCAAAGTACTTCTTGGGCACGAACCAAGGTTCATGAGGTCGATAAACTCCGCAGGCCAGAAAGAACGGCTTGTCATGTTTCTTCTTAAGTTGGTCGCCGACCCAGCTTGAAACAAGCCAGTCGCCGCCATACTCTTCGTCACTCGCATCAAGCGGCGCCCAATCGGTTTCAACGTACTGCCAAGGCCCGCCCCGAGGCAAACTAACTGGGCGCTGTTCGGGGTATAGCGTCCGCGGAAACGGATTCTCACCTTCTTTCGCTGGGAAGTAATCGTCCCAGGACGAAGCATCAATGAAGTAGTGCAGAATTTTCCCCGAGCCAGCCGACCAGTAGCCGTTGCGAGAAAAGAACTTGGGCAACAACTCTGCGCGAGGCAAGACCTCCCGCATCTTTTGACGGTTGTCGTAGAGTCCTGACACGTGCGGTGAGATTCCCGTCATGACCGCCGTGCGCGACGGGTTGCATGCTGGCGCCGAGCAATGCGCATTGGTGAACAACACGCCGCTGGACGCCAGGCGATCAATGTTTGGGGTCTTTGCCTGCGGGTGCCCGCCCATGCAGCCGACCCAGTCGTTGAGGTCATCGACTGAGATGAACAGCACGTTGGGTTTCTCCGCGGCGAACGCGTTCGAGCAGCACAAGACTGCAGCGGCAAGCATAGCAGCGACGTAGAACGTCAGTTCATTCCGCGCCATCAATGGGACCTTCCTTCCATGACTACCCGACGCCCCGACCCACGACGCCCCGTTGAACGTATTCTGTTTCTTCGCCAACAGTGGGGCACACCGTCCATTCTCAACCACGGGGACGGGTATCCCAAAATGATATCCGTCTTGGGGAGATTTTCCAGCGGCGTTAGGTCGCCGGGCGTTCCTTCTTCTTGGGCTTGGGGCGTTGCCGCTTCTTCTTGGGCTTCTTCACCTGTTCACGAACGCCAACGTACTGCTGCATTCGAGCGACGTAGCCGCCATGGCTGAAATCACATGCCTTCATAGCGGCGGCGTAGGGCTCCACGCCCTCTCCGATCCAATCGATGATATTAAAGATCTTCAGCGAGGCGTAGGAGTCATTCTCGAGCAACTCGTTCCAGCAGCCCTGAGCCGCCTGCTTGTCGCCGGCTCGATAAAGAATCCAAGCGGCCATGATCCGAACGTGGTCTGAGTTGTCATCCAATCGCTTCTTGATAAGTTCTAGATTGAGCGGCGTATTCAGCTGCAAATTGAAACAGCCAACGACAGCCCAGTAGCGAATTCCTGCGTCCTCGGCCGAGAAGTTCTTGTAGAAGGCCGGCAGGTTGGAGGGCTTTTGCTGGAGGGCCAACGCCGATGCGTCTTGGTAGGCCTTGAGGTCATACAGAGCCGGGTCGCGAACCAACTTGTAGATTGTCGTATTGTGAGCCTCGGCTCGTTTGACGAGTTCGCTTTCGGGAAGCAGCCCGGAATCATAGTTCTCCTGCTGCCATTTATCGAGAAGGCCGCTCAATCTGTCAGCCTGTTGTCGGTACTTGGGGTCGTCAATTAGGTTGTGGACGTTGTCGGGATCCGCTACCGAGTCATAAAGCTCTTCCATCGGTTTGGTTCCGAAGAATCGACCGGTGATCGCATCCGTTTTGCCCGCCTTGTGATGCATCTCCCACGCCTGAGTCGCCTTCATGATCCAGAGGTAGTTCAGGTGCTGCCCCCAAGGTGCATACGGCATGTAATTGCGAACATAAAGAAATCGCTTGTCTCGCGCAGCCCTCACGTTGTCACAGCGTTCATCCATGCGAGTTCGAAAGCTGACATGGAAATCGCGGGGTTCGGCATCCGGCCCGAGAAACACCTTGCCTTGCAAATAGTCCGGCGTCTCGGCGCCGCAAATCTTCAGCCAGGTCTTCGTCATGTCAATAAAGCTGACCATTCGGTCGACTTTGCTTCCGGGTTCAGCGGGCCTCAGATGGGCGAACTTGTTCGGTATGCGAATGATCAACGGGCAATGGGTGCCGCTGTTGAAGAGAAACCGTTTGCTGCGAGGCAGCACGCCGCCATGGTCTGAATTGTGGATCACGATTGTATTTTCGGCGAGTCCATTTCGTTCCAGATCGGCAAGCGCCTGACCGATATCCGCATCCATCTTCTTCATCTGGTCGTGGTAGTGGGCGTAGTTCTTGCGAACGTCGGGAATGTCGGGATGGTACTTGGCCAGTCGCACGTCCTCGGGGCGATGAGTCGTGTTGTCGACATCGCCAAACGCCTTCGATTCATGGGACTTCGTGTTGTTAATCACCATGAAGAATGGCTGCTGCTTCTTCAGCGTGTTCCAGTCGACCTTATTCGTATCCCAAGGCGACTGATCGTCTCGACCGCCAATGTTGTAGTCAGTCTTTCTCGCGTTGCCGACATAGTAGCCCGCCTTCTTGAGCAAGTCCGGGTAGTACTTGATCAGATCGTGCGGAATGGGATACCGGCTTCGCATCGGATGGGTGCCCATCGACAATGCGTGGACGCCAGTTATCCAGGTACTACGCGAAGGCGCACAAACTGGCGCATTGGCGTAGCAGTGCATGTATTGGAATCCCTCAGTCGCCAACTTATCGATGTTGGGCGTATCAGCGTGTGGATTGCCATAGCAGCCGACCCAGTTGACGTTGTTGTCCTCGCATGTCAGCCAAAGAATATTGGGCTGTTCCGCAGCTGAAGCGATGGAGACGGTGAACAGTAGGAAGCATGGAATGAGGTGTTTCATGTCGTTCGGGGGAAAGAGTTTGATGGTTGGCATGAGCAAGACGGTTGGCGGAGGATCCGCCCAACCCTATTCCTTTTTTGATTTGCGTTTCTTGCCTTTTCTCTGACTTCTCGTCTGGTGTTCGCCTGCCGCGATCTCGGTTGCCTGCCCCTTGTCGCCTTGGCTGGTCATCCAGGCGTCGAGCAAGTTACGCAATTCAGTTCTAACTTCCTCGTATTGAGGGTCGTCGGCTAAGTTGTTCCATTCGTATGGGTCATGATCGATGTCAAACAACTCGACGCCAGGGCGATGTTGATACCGTCGCACCTTTTCGGCTGCTTGTTGGTTGTTCTTGGCCTCCGTTCGCCAGGAGAGGAATGTCGCCGACTTTGTACAGGCATTCGTAAACGTGACTTCGGGCGTGAGGTTGAGAATGTACTTGAAGCGGCGATTGCGCACCGAGCGGATGCCAAAGTGCTCTGATCCGTTGATAATTCCGCGCGTCGTGTGAATGCCGAACACATGACGTTTATGCTCCTTCGTCTCGCCGCGAAGCACCGGAAGCAGACTCTTGCCTTCCAAGACTGGCGGCTGTTTTCCGCCTGCACATTCGATGAACGTGGGCAAGACATCAACATACTCAATCATCGCTCGGCTAACTGCGCCCGGCTTGATCCTTCCAGGCCAGCGAGCGATGAAAGCAGTTTGCAGCCCAGTGTCGTAACACGTCCATTTGCCGAAGGGAAAACTCGAACCCTGCTCGCTGGTCACGATGACCAGGGTGTTGTCGGTCAAGTCGTGTTTCTTCAACAAGCTGAGGATTTCTCCAACTTGGCTGTCGTAGAACGTGATTTCCGCCAAGTAGCGGGACATATTCTCGCGAGTCTGCTCTGTGTCGACAAAGTAGGGCGGCAACTTGACCTTGTCCGCCGGGTAGCGAGAGGCGTCCCCTTTGTTCCAGGGACTGTGAGGTTCGTTGGAGCAGGCAAACAGGCAGAATGGCGTCTTCGCTGCAGCGCATTCTCTAAACAAGCCCTCGACAGCGAGCAGATCGGGGTTCTTTCCCTTTCCCAATCGCTCAAAATCGAAGATGCGCTGCGGCGAGATGTGGGTCTTGCCGCTGAGGGCTACTCGATAGCCGAGCGGACGCAGATACTGTACGACACTCTGCGTTCCGTCCTTGACGAACGTGTGGTTCGGGTAGGCGCCACTCTTCACGGGGTACAACCCAGTGTAGATGTTATGCCGGGTCGGCGAACACATCGGGGCCGCCTGAAAACAGTGGGTGAACAACATCCCCTCGGCGGCCAAAGCGTCGATGTTGGGCGTGTGTGCCTGACCGCCGTAGCAGCCAATGTCACGATGCGTGCAATCGTCGGCGATAATAAAAACAAAGTTCGGTCGCGTCTGACTGCCCCAGACGTTGGCGGCTGCCAAGACGAGAAGAACGGTGGCGGCTGGCCGGAAATACAATGCATCTCTCCAATTGTCGCTCAAGAACAACGTCGTTTATCATATTCAGGCATTCGATCCCCGAACGCCGAAGGTGAAGCCTAACGCCATCCTAGCCCGATCTCAGTCTGATTGCCTGCTCGCACCAACCAACTTTGCCAGCTTTTGCTCAATTGGGCGGGCATGTGGTCGCGTGCCGGCAACTCGTGGACTGGGATGGCCGCGTGAGACCGCTGGGGGATTCCAGTCCGCCTAGCGCGAGCCAGTTCGGGCAACTCGGTCGAAAACAATATGAGGCGTCAGTCCTCGGAGGAACACCGAAATGCACCTTGCCACACCAACTGGATTGCACCTACGATTGACGCGACTAGTGGAGTAGCCAGACAACCAGAGGCGGACGCGATGTCAGATGAACTGATTACGGTGTGGCGTGGACCAAGCGCGGAACAAGCTCAAACGGTCAAACGCATGCTTGACGACCGAGGGGTCGAAGTCTTCGTCGCGGCTTGCGAGACGGCGATGGGCGAGTGGACTGTGCTGGCGCCGCCGGACAAGGCTTCAAGGGTCCGCCGTTTCATTGAGCAAGCCGAAGAACCGGACCAAGAATATGACGACGACGATCTGCTGGACGATCGAGTCTGGCGTCAATGGCCCCGCTGCGGCGAGTGCAATGCGCATCGGATCACGCGTTGTAGATACTGCGGTTCGACCGGCAGCGATTTCCCAGTGGCCGACGGCGCGCCGATTGAGGAAGCGGAGGCGGCGATCTTACTTTGCTGTGCGATCTGCGACGAACCGTTTGAGCCAGAATTCTATCGCCGGTGTGCCGAGTGCGGCGAGGATTTTGGCAGAGGGATCGACGTGCCCTTGGAAGGCGACCCCGATTTGGCGAACCCGAGAGTGCACTTCATGCTGGCAGCGCTAGTTGGCGGCTCGGTGATCGCAATGCTCTATTACCTATTCGCGCTGCGTTAAGACAGGCGGAGCCGGCCGATGGATCTAGCAGTCCATTTCCTTGGGTCGGTAGAAGTCGACCAATGTGGCGGTTCCATCAAGTCCCACGTCGCGCCAGCTCTCCGTTGCGAATTCGATCTGGGCCAAGCCGCCGGTGGGAGTCGATTCGTACTCGCCTGTGAGCAGTTCGATGAGCGACTCAATTCCTGGGTTATGGGCGACCATCATGATGCAATCATCGTCGGCGTCGACGCGATGCAGCAGGCGAACGAATGACTCAGGCGAGGCGAGGTAAAGATCGTCGAACTCTTGTATTTCCGAACCCAATTGGCCCTCGTCGACAACGAGCCGACTTGTCACTTTCGCACGCCTTGCCGTCGAGGTCATCACCAGTTGCGGGCGTTGGCCAATTTTCGCAAGCCACCGGCCGATGCGAGGCGCGTCTCGAAGTCCACGTTTGTTCAGAGGTCGCTCGTGGTCACTGAGATCAGAGTCCGCCCAGCTGGACTTGGCGTGTCGGAGCAGTAGCAAGGTCTTCACGAACGGGTCCTCCGGTCAGTGAGAATTTGGACGGAGCGCCATGGGTGGGTTAGTCTTTGCTTTGAGGCGCTTGGTGGGTTTCGAATACAAGCTGCCGCCAACGCACGGCGTTCTTTACACCTTGCCGAGTCTGATGATAAATCATCTCTTGGCTGCGGACGGCGTTCTCTGGGTCCGCTTCTGGCTTTAGGTAGCCGCCGTCGGGCAGCAACCGTCGCCCTTTGACGTTGTCCTGGAAGTGGATATTGAGAATCTCGATCAGCCTCTGCTTACCGGCCGGGTCTTCGATAGGCGTCAGCAATTCAACTCGCCGGTCGAGATTTCGAGGCATCCAATCCGCGCTTGAAATAAAGACGCGATCGTCGCCGCCATGGACGAAATGAAACACTCGAGCGTGCTCAAGAAAGCGATCGATAATGCTGACAACCTCGATGTTCTCACTCAGGCCAGGCACGCCGGGACGAAGGCAGCAGATGCCGCGAACATTCAGCCGAATGGGAACGCCCGCTTGTGCTGCTGTGTAGAGCGCATCGATGATCTGCGAGTCGACCAACGAATTTGTTTTCGCGGAAATACCGGCGGCTTGCCCCTGCTTTTTTCGTCGCGTCTCACTCTCAATCATCTCCAGAATACGTTGCCGAAGGCCTAATGGGGCCATTTCGATCTTGCGAAACTGTTGAGGTTGCGAGTAGCCGGTGATGGCGTTGAAGAAGGCCGTCGCATCGGCGCCGAGATCGCTATCAGCCGTGAGGAAACTGACGTCGCTGTAGAGCCGAGCGGTCGACTCGTTGTAGTTGCCGGTGCCAAAATGCACATAGCGCTGCACGCCGTGCGGCTCGCGACGAACGATGATGCAAATTTTCGCGTGGGTCTTAAGCCCCTTCACGCCGTAGATAACCTGCACGCCGGCCTGTTCAAGTTTTCGAGCTCGGTCGATATTCTGGGCCTCGTCAAAACGCGCCTTGAGCTCGATGATAACGGTCACATTCTTGCCGTTTTCCGCCGCCCTCTCCAGCGCCTCCACCACCCGACTCACCCGGCTCGTGCGGTACAGCGTCTGCTTGATGGCGAGCACATCCGGGTCGGCGGCAGCCTCTTCGATCAGCTTGACCACCGGTTCGAAGCTCTCATAGGGGTGATAAAGAACGACGTTTCTCTTCGCTATCGTCTCGAACATGCTCGCCGTCATGTCGACCTGAGGGGATGGTTGAGGATCCCACGACTGATACTTGAGTTCGTCAAATCCTCGCAGGTTGGCAAGCTGGCTCAGGTCGGCCAAGCCGAGCGGCCCAGGCGCCAGAAAGATGTCGTCATCCGATACCTCCAGGCCGTCGCGAAGAAAGCTCAGCGACTGCTCATTAATCAGGTTGGAAACTTGCAGACGAACGCAAGCTCCGGCTGTTCTCGCGTCGAGCACTGCCTCCATGCCAGTCATCAAATCGGGAGCTTGGTCTTCCCGCACAGACATGTCGGCGTTGCGGGTAATTCGAAATGGGGTCGCTTCGTGTACGATTTCCCCGGGGAAGAAACGTTCGACGAGTAGGCTTACCACGTCCTCCAGCAAGATGTAGCTGTATCCGCTCCCAGACTGAAGCGTCAGAAATCTCGCTGAGCGATAGAGCGGAATGATGGCAAATCGCGGTTCGCCGGCGTCTGTCTCGGCAAGACGGACAAGCACATTGATGGTGTGGTTGACAAGAAGCGGGAAGCTGGCTGGGTCGACCGCAGTTGGGGTTAGCACAGCGCTCGTTTCAGCCTCAAAGACATGCCGAATCGCTTTGAGCTGCAGGTCGCTCAAGTCGGCCGAGACAGCTCGACTCACACCCGCGTCAGCCAGGGCCGGCTCGATCTCGCCGATCAAACAGTCGTACTGCTCTTGCTGCATCTTGTGGGCGCGCGTGCTGATGGCCGACAACTGTTCCGCTGCAGTCATCCCCGATGCATCGCGGCGGTTGGCGCCCTGCTTCACCATGAGCTTGAGCCCGCCAACACGGACCATGAAGAACTCGTCCAAGTTCGATCCGGTGATACTCAAGAATCTCAGCCGCTCCAGCAGCGGGATCCGAGGATCACGCGCTTCATCGAGAACACGTTGGTTGAACTCCAGCCAACTCAATTCGCGATTCAACAGTTTGCTAGTGATTGACGAGTCGGGCATCGATGATTCCAAGTGATTGGCCTTTGGCCTGAAGGATCCACGTTATTAGAAGAAGAGGATTTGCGGACGTTAATTGGGATCGGCTCGGAGCAGCACGGGAACGCCAAACACGCTTTCAAACATCGGGCTGTTTTGTGCCAGCGAAATCTGCTCGAGCGAAAGATCATCCACGCCGGCCACGGAAATCACCAAGCGACCGCGGTCTGTCTTACAGTGAACGTCGACGATGCGGTGGCTGCGTGAGTGATCCAGGGCTACGGCGAGTCTCAGAATTGCGGCCATCTTTGCAACCGCGATGCGACTCTCACGGTTCAACGCCGCATAAACATTGTGCGAAGGTTGGGGGGTGTTTCTGCGATGATATCGAGCGACCAAAGAAACCAACACCAAATCTCGCTCGCCAAGCCCGAACAGTTCGCTGTTTCGGATCATGTACATCGAATGCTTGTGGTAGGCGCGGTGGCTGATGTAGAGCCCCACCTCGTGCAACAAGGCGCCAACGTACAACACCAATTCATGTCTCGCGTTCAAGCGGTGCTCTTCCTGAAGCTGCCGAAAGAGCGTTTGCGAAAGGGCCGCAACATGGCGAGCGTAAGGTTCGTCAAAATGAAACTTGCGCCCCAAGTCAACGGCGGATCGAATGATCTGTTGATTGAGCTCGTCAGTCCAGGCGCCTTGAGACATTTCCTTAAGCAAGCCGTCCCGTAAGTTCGCGTTGCAGACGAGAAACTCCTCCACGCCATACATACGAGCGAGCTCGACATAGATCAAGAGAGCAGCCGCAATCGTCTCCGCCTCTTGAAACGACAGTTGGTATTGCTCGACGACTTCATCCACCGACAGGCTGAGCAATTGATCGGTGAATTCTTCCAGGTCGTTGGTGTCGAGCGTCGCAGCTTGATTGGTGTTCCAATCGGGGTGAAGGTGCTTTGCCGCGAACCGTACGTCGCCGCCAAGCGCAATCATCTGCAGCGGTTCGCTCATATCTAGATACTCGCCAAGCCGTCCCATGTTTTGACGGATCTCGTTTTCCATCAGCGGACGCGTCTTGCCCCAAGGGGCCTGGACCGTCTCAAGACGCTGCCGCAATCGCAAGGATCCGAGACGGTAGGTCTGTGAGACGGTTACATCTTGTCCTTGGACGACGAGGACTTCCGTGCTGCCGCCCCCAGCCTCGACGATCAGCGATCGAATCGGCGACGTATCGGCGCCTTGCCGCAAGAGGGGCTGCAGGAACGGCAGCACGCCCATGTAGGTGACCCGCGACGCTTCGGCCTCGTCCAATACGTCCACCTCGAAACCGGTCGCGATAAAGATCCGATCCTGAAATGCGAGCCGGTTGCTGGCCTCACGAACAGCGCTGGTGGCGACCACGCGAATCTGCTCGCGGGATTCGATCTTGTATTCGCTGAGCTTCTGGCGAAACGTCTGCAAGACCCGCACACACTCCTCAATCGTCGACCTGCTGATGGCATTGCGATTGAACGTGTCTTTGCCAAGGCTGACTGGGCGCGTTAACGACTCCAGCGTCTTGATATTTTGGTCCGGGGAGATCTCGGCGATTGCCATGCGGATCGAAGTGGCGCCAATATCAACAACGGCCACCTGCCGCGCTGGGGCAGCGTCTTTTCCTGACGAATCGATGCGATCCTGTTTCATCTCGCTGCGGCCTGCCGTTATGGACGGTTGTAGATTCGACTGAACGGGTTTTCGTTGAACGGGTTCCGGGCAACTAAGAGCGTCATTGTCTAAACCAACTACGTGGACTTCTCTTGATCGGCCGAGTTGGCGGCCCATGCTGCAGCGCCCAAAACGGCCGCGTCGTCCCCCAACTTGGACTCGCGAACCTCAAATGTCCCCGCGAAGGCGGGCATCACCGTGTCGTGTATGCCCCGTTCCACTTCACTAACAAATAATCTTGGCATTGCTTCAACCAATCCTCCGCCGAGGACGACGAGATCCGGAAGAAGCAACGTGACAACCGACGCTGTGGCGACGCCAATCGCATAGGCGGCGTCTCGCGTGATCTGTTCAACGACTGCGTCTCCGTTTTTGATTGATGCGGCGATGGCGCCGCTGCGAATGTCCGCGATGCTTGTGCCGTATTCCTTCATCAACCAAGGCGCCTCGCCTCGATAAGCCGCTTTCGCGGCTTCCGCGGATATTGCCAATCGGCTGGCTACCGTTTCCAGGCAGCCTCGCCGTCCGCAGCCGCAAACGCCTCCTCGCGGGTTGACTAGGACGTGCCCTATCTCCATGCACGAATGGTTGGCGCCGTGGACAATCCTTCCGTCGTAAACGCACCCGCCGCCAATTCCGGTGCCGGGAAACACTCCGAATACTGTGCGGTTCTTCTTTCCGGCGCCGAAACAGTATTCGCCGTAGACGCCGGCATCGACGTCGTTCAATACCGCGGCCGAGCAATCAAACTCTTTGTTGATGGCGGCGGCCAACTTGACGTTCACCCAACCCAGGTTCACCGCGTCGACGATGATCCCGCGTTCCATGTCGATCGGGGACGGGCAACCGACACCCACGCTCAATAGCTGGCTGGGGTCGGCGCCCACTTCATCCAAAACGTCGTGAATGGAGCTGAGAATCCTGGCCACGCCGCTTTCAGGGCCGTCGTAGCCCTTGGTCTTGCGCCGCCGTTGGGCCACCTTCTTGAACTCAGAATCGTAGAGGACAGCAAGCATCTTGGTGCCGCCCAAATCGAACCCAATCCGGTATTTGCAAGCCTGGTCACTCATGAAACGTCTTCCGCGGGCCAATTCTCTCGTGTCGAGGACGACATCATCCTCTACCAGAATACCAGAGCTCTCGCGTTGGGCGAAGCGGACGGAGGGCGGCGAAGTGTGCAGCGGATGGGCAAGGCAAAGCGTGTCCTTTTTCCCTGTCCTTTCCCTCGGTCCTTTCCCTCGGTACGGTCGAGAGGTCACCGTCACGATTCTGGGCGACGACACAGCCGGCCGTCAGGAGGATTGAAATCGCGCCTGCGCGCGGACGCAAAAAAAGCCCGAGCGTTGAATGCTCGGGCGATTTGAGGTTTGCGATCCGCGAGATTGAGTGGGGCGTCTAGCCGCCGAATTCCGGCCGTCGTCGACCGAGTTGCGACTGCAAGCGATGCACAATCGAGCTGTGCATCTGGCTCACTCGGCTTTCACTGAGATCCAAAGTCGCGCCGATCTCTTTCATCGTGAGTTCTTCGTAGTAGTAGAGGATGATGATCAGGCGTTCGTTGCGATTCAAGCCTTTGGTGACGAGTCGCATCAGGTCATTCTTGTGAACGCGTCGAGTTGGATCCTCCCCTTTCTTGTCTTCCAGGATGTCAATCTCGCGAACGTCCTTGTAGCTGTCTGTCTCATACCACTTCTTGTTGAGACTGATCAAGTTGACAGCGTTCGCCTCGAGCACCATCTTTTCCAGTTCTGGAACCGAGAGCCCCATGTACTCGGACAATTCGATTTCTGTGGGAGCTCGACCAAGCCTGGCTTCAAGCGTCTTGTTGGCTTCGCCCAGCTTGCTTGCTTTGGAGCGAACGAGACGAGGCACCCAGTCCATGGTGCGGAGTTCGTCGAGCATGGCGCCGCGGATTCGCGGCACGCAATAGGTCTCGAACTTGACGCCGCGGTTGAGATCAAACGCGTCGATCGCGTCCATCAGACCGAACACGCCAGCCGAGATCAGATCATCCAGTTCGACGCCTTCGGGAAGCCGAGCCCAGATTCTTTCGCCGTTGTACTTAACGAGCGGCAGATAGCGTTCCACAAGACGATTGCGAAGATCCTTGCGACTCGCATCCGCGCGGTAATCGACCCAGACCTGCTTGATAACGTCTTCCGCCGGGGCAATGCTCGTGGCCATGCAATCCTCCGTGACTGTCACATCGTCGGCAATCAAGCCGACGTCGATTTTTTACCATTAGTCGAGCCGCGCTGTATCGCGGCTCGAAGTGGCTCGCATCCTGCGAACGTTGCGACGCTTGTTGGAGCGGCGCAAATGACTTGACCGTACTAACCCGTCGTTTCCGCGCTCGGGGAATCCACTTTGGGTTCCGACTTCATCGACTCCAGTTCGTCATCGAGAATAGACATCGCCGAGTCGCGAACTATTTGCTGTGCGATGGATCCCGCGAAGTACCCGACCACCGCGAATGTGAACATCATGATTAACGCCAGCTTGATCGATTCGTCAAATCCGCCACCTACAATGAAGCTACGAACGGTGACTGTCGTGAATGCCAGGAATCCAAGAACACCCGAGAATTCTCGACCCATAATCGCCACTCCGCCGGAATAATCGCACTAGCCTTCGCATCTTAACTCGACCGTGCCTAGTCGTAGGCTGTCTTGTTATCGACGATGCATCCGTAGCTCATTAGGCAAAGTTCCGGTTGCGTCAACTTCTCCTCTAAATCGACTCAATGGCTAAACTAAACTTACGCCTTGGACAGTTGGGCCTAGGACCGCTTCCTACGCTTGTTTCCTCTCTTGCCCGAGTGCAAATCGATATGTCGACGCGAGCGTCTCAAACGTGAGCGAGACGCTTTCGTCAGCAACTTGGGGGTCGCAGGTTTCGCGCCCCTCGCCTGCTAGGGCGCTTGAATACGGGAGCCAGCCTCGCCAAGCAATGTCAGTTTTCAAAAACTGATGGCAGGCCTGGCGAACTCGGCCGAACACATCGCGCGCGTTTTCCCAACTTGAGGCCTGGTTGATCAAGACGCCAACGTTGCCCAAGTCCCATGCATGATTCGTCTTAAGCATCGCATAGGAGTCGAGCACCGAGAGCGAGTCTGGTGTGCTAACCATCAGCACGGCATCCGCTTGGTGCCAAAAAACCTGTTGCAACGATTCGATTTTGCTGCCCGCGTCAATGACGACGAGGTCCGAACGCCGAGTCAAGAGCCGAAAACTTCGCTCAAAACGTTCGATTGCAAATCCATTGACATACCCCATTGGACCAGCGGGACCAGGCGCAACGTGGATTCCCTGGGACGCCTTGACGAGGGTCTGTGTCAGTTCGACCTCGTTGTGTAACACATCATTGATGTTTTTCTCCGCCTCAATC
>CAZWOU010000130.1:0-20474 GCA_964635375.1 uncultured Pirellulaceae bacterium
GTCAGTACAACGAGACACTCAACGGCGCGCAGAAAGCTAGAAACACCCACAATCATCGGTTCATCAAGAATGTGGACCCCTACGTTGAACCGGGCAATCCAGAGAGCGGCCTGCTGGCTGGGGTCGTTGCGACCGAACCAGTGCGAGATGGGCAGGGCGATCGCTATTTGCAAGCCTTCTGTTACCGAATGTGCATGACTCAAGTCGCCTTGAATCGAACACCGTTTCCAAAGCCCGATCACTATGACCCGCAGAGATATGAACTACTGCTCCGGAACTTCGAGGCGGGTGATCTCCGTTGGCCGTTGGCGCCCGGGTTGTTGCCCAACGGTAAGACGGACACCAATAACAACGGCGCCGTCTCGACAGACAACATCGGCATGAATTATTCCTACCCGGACGCAACCTACGCCGAGCGAGAGAAGATTCTTCGTGATCATGAGAATTACCAGAAGGGCCTGATGTGGACGCTTGCCCACCATCCTCGAGTTCCGGAAGACTTGCGACGATTGACCCAAAGTTGGGGATTGGCGAAGGATGAATTCGTCAATAACGGAAACTGGCCGAGGCAGATCTACGTTCGTGAATCTCGACGACTTGTCTCAAGTTATGTGATGAGCGAACTCGATTGCCGTCGCGTGCGAGTTGCTCGCGATTCGATTGGTCTAGGATCCTACAATATGGACTCGCACAATGTGCAGCGGTATGTCGACGCGAATGGGTTCGCCCAAAACGAGGGTGATGTCCAGGTCTCGCCGGGCGGCGCCTACAAGGTCAGTTATCGCAGCATTGCGCCCAAGGAAAGCGAGGCCTCAAACCTGCTCGTCCCGGTTTGCCTTTCTGCTTCGCACATCGCATTTGGGTCGATTCGAATGGAGCCTGTCTTCATGGTTCTTGGGCAGTCGGCTGCAACCGCTGCGGCGATAGCAATCGAAGGGGACGGCGTGGTCCAGCACGTTTCCTACGCAAAGCTCCGCGCTCAGCTGAGCAAGGATCTACAAGTGCTTGATTTTCCTAGCAGAATGCCCGCTAAACGGCACATTGCTGCGAGCACATTGGCTGGGGTCGTTGTTGATGACATCAAGGCGAAATTCATTGGGGCCTGGTCGGACAGCAGTTCAAATCAGCCCTATGTAGAGTACGGCTATCGGCACGACGGCAACGTCGAGCAAGGCGCTAAACGGGCGATCTTTCGCACGACCTTGCCAGCTGGCGAGTTTTACGTCCGTGTCTCCTATTCCGCCTCCGCGAATCGATCGAGCAAGACGCGAGTGATCATTCGCCATTCTAAGGGCGTGTCGACTGCGATTCTCAATCAGCGTCGCCACCTCAAGTTGCAAGATCTCTTCGAATCGGTCGGCGTTTATTCGTTTGATGGTCCGGCCGAGGTCGAACTCAACAACAGCGGCGCGGATGGGTATGTGATTGCCGATGCGGTTCAGTTCGAGCGTCGGAAATAGGGCCTTTCGTCAAACACAGGCCATTTTGTAGACCGTGTTTACCACATGGTTTCGGCTGCGCATTCATCTACAGACTCCGTTCAATCTGACTGCGTGGGTCGTGGCGTTCTTAGTCGCAATCTCACGGGGCCAAGTCCGTGTAGGCTTGACTCGAAGCAGGATCACTCGTAGCTGGCGTCACCGCTGGAGAAGAACTTAAGAGTCAAGTCGCCGCGTTTCGCAAGCTCTCGACTCCGCGCTCTGCGATAACTTGCCTCCGTGGCAACCGTTCGCCTAAGGCGAACTTCCTTGCAAGCGAACCTCACCGCCGACCAGGGTGTCCCATGAGAAAATCCAACCTCACACTTCGTGCTGGGGATCCAAAACGCAAGGTTGATCGGAGATGACGTAATGTCGAACGAGGCGATTCTCGCCAAGCCCACGCTTGTACTCAACCGAAATTGGCAGCCTGTTCATGTGACGTCCGTGCGACGCGCCTTGGTCATGGTCTGCAGAGATTCCGCGTGCGTGGTAGATCCGCTGAGTTTTCGTTTGTTCGGTTGGCGGGACTGGCGTCACGAACGAGATAACGGTCCAATTCGTTCAGCCAATTTGGCGATTGAAGCGCCCGAAGTCGTTGCTCTGTCGAGATTCGACCGGCTCCCCAATTGCGCTGTCTCTTTCAGCAAACGTAACGTGTTGCGCCGCGACCGTTACACCTGCCAGTACTGTGGCCAGCAACCGGGCCTAGATGAGCTGAGTATCGACCACGTCGTGCCTCGAGCGTCCGATGGTCCGACGAGTTGGGAGAATTGTGTCGCTGCCTGCGTGGCTTGCAACCACCTCAAGGCTGCTCGAACCTTGGGGCAAAGCGGTCTTCGCTTGCGGAAACAGCCGACGCGTCCTGAATGGCAACCGCTGTTCAGCCGCTGTCGGCCGCGCCTACCGAGTTGGGCGCCGTTCCTTGGCGCGGCAAAGTAGCCCATCTGGGCTGCGCGCGCGGACGAGTTGAAAGTCAGCGTCTGCAATGACGGCGCATCGGGCTTGCCGGATGCGTCGTCTCTTGCCTCCGTCCCCTGCCTTTGTCACTGGTTGCTAATGATGACGCCTCCCAGCGCCGGTTGCGGCTGACTCTTCACGTTGGGGACGTTTCGCGGTTGTTGCGGATTCGTCGCGGGCCTAGCTCCCGGCTGTTGTCCTTTCGTCTCGAAAGAGCGCAGCGCCTTGCGCACGCCCTCCAGGTTAATCCCGCCGCCGATCTTAACCACATCTACTGCCGCAGCTGGCTTGGCTGCCAAGTCCAATGTGTCGATCATCTTGGTGACAATTTCCATCAAATTCTCACCTTCACAGGAGACGATCATTACGCGGGAAATGTCATCGGAGCCGATCGACAGTTTGCCCTTTGTGGTGAAGGATGACCGCTGGGGTTGCTGCTGGCCCCCCCGTGGATTTCCGTTCCCGCTCTGCCTCGGCTGTTGAAGCGCCTTGTCGTTTGAACTCAGCAAATCCCGAAGGGCCTCCTTAATGGTGGCCTCGATTAGCGAGGGCTTCGAGTGCTTTATGTAAAAGACCTTGGTGAATCGCGAGTTCGCTGCGGTGACGGGCTCCTTGACGTCGTAGAGTTCTATCAAGTCGCCGATGGTTCTTAACTGTTCAGCCGTCGCGCCTTGAACGAGGATCGTGTTCGTGTCGAGATCGTCGATGAATCGAGGCACTCGGCGTTTGCCTAGCTGCATCGATTTGTCCTTGCCTCGCGGCGGGACGCCAAACATCCAACTCATCCATTCGTTGTCACTTCCGTCGTCCTCTTCGAAGAAATCTTCGAGGTTGAACTTGACCCAGAAAGCTGACGCATGCTCAAGATGAAAAACTTCAAACTTCTTTTGTGGAGTTGCGAGATTCTCGGCGAGTTGTTCAACAAGAGCCAGCGCTTCGTTGTCGTCTGAGGTAAAAACCAGTTCGCCATTCGCGTTCACGCTAATTCGAACAGGCGATTTCTTCTTCGCGTCCAACCGGGCCGGCGACTCGGCGGATTGCTCGGACATCGGCGCCTGTTGGCCCTCGGCGCGTAGTCTTCGAAGAGCTTCCAGCCGCTGCAGCAGTTGCAGATTCTGAGCATCCTCGATCGCGTCCTGGTTCTCCGCTTGCCCGCCCGCTTGTTTCTTCGCATCGGGCGCGGCGTCCGTCTCAGACCGCTGAGGGGCAACAGGAGGCTTCGCAACCTCGGTTTTGAGTTTGTCCTGCTCATCCGTCTCCTCTGGAGACGATGCGGCCGAAACAAAGTCAGCCCGCGTTGGCGGCCCGAACTGAGTAGTCGCATTGTCGTCGTAGAGCAAGGGCGACGGTTTCTTTGTCGAATCCGAGCTGTCCTCTCCCGCGTCGTCGTCTTTCGCCTTAGCAGGTGGCAACGGCTTGGGCAGGTCGCTTTCGTCTGGAAGAATCAGTTCGTTCTCGGAGGGCCAAAGCTTCTCCAGGCGGCGGAGAAAGGTTCGCATTTCCAGCGGGTCGCCGGCGTTGATCACGCGAACGCGCCCGCCGCTTCCCTCGGTCGATATTTCGCCCAGTTTTTCCAGCAAGTTATAAACCTCGCGCAGTTCGATATCGTTCGCCCAAACGAGTAGCTGGTTGTATTCCAAGTTGGCCGTCACTTTGAATTTGTCCGTCTTCTTCTTGGATCGCGAACGGCTGGAATACCAGCCGTTGTAGTAGTCGTTGTTGTTCTTTTCGTCCTCCTCCACACCCATAAGGAACGTCACGCTGCCCGCGACTTGGTCGGCGGGGAGTCTTCGCAATTGGATGACCTCGGATTTTCGTCCGCTGCCGTCGAGCCGATCGATCACAGACTTAATCAGGACTTGGTCGGCCAGCGAGCCGTAGACGATGAGGGCGTTGTTGTCCGAATCGACTGTCAGCTTGGTCTGCGGTTCCAGCCCGCCAAGGGAATTCAGTGAGTCCATCAATTTTTCGGAATCGAGCGATGCGAGTCGGAACACTTGCATGCGAGTCGTGTAGGCGTCGAGCGAGAGCTGCTCGGAATGAACATCCACCAAGGCGATGAACTCTTCCACGATGGCCAATTTATCCGGCCCCGCGTGAACAACGATGCTGTTGCGCCGGGTATTGGCGACAACCTTGACGTCGACCTTCTTGGCGGCGATCGTCTTCGCTGCTCCTGCCGAAGCACGACTCTGGGCCGCTCGCTGCATCTGCTGCATCATCGCCTTCTGCATCTGTTGCATCTGTTGCGTACTCACAGGCGATCGGCTGCTTGTCGAGGATGAGGAGGAAAGGCCCAGGAACTCTCTCAATTCGCCAGCGACAATGTCAGCTCGCGTGTGGTCCAAGACGAATTCACGAGCGAGTAACTTGCGCCTTTCGGGCGACTGCTGCTCTTGAATAGCGTCGTAGATTTCCCGCAGGTTGATCACGGTATCCATCGCTTCAATCCGATTGGCGCCAGGCATCGGTATTAGCTTGCCCTGCGGGCTCTTGAGCGTGTCCAGCTCTTTGACGACTTCAGTTGCGATGAGCCACTTCATGTCGAAGGAGCACTTGGCAAACTCGTGGGCCATACGCGACTCGAGTTCTTCGGGCTGGACTCTGGGCACTTGAGCCGGATTGAGTTTCTCGATCTTGATGATCGTGAGGCCTTCTTCCTGCTCTAGGATCGTGTAGCCGCGAGTCAATAGTCGCTGGTTGATCAAGTCTCGCGTTTCCTCGACGGTGTAGGGCCGGCGAGTTGTCAGGTTGAGGTAGTCATTAGGTAGTTCTTGCCAGTCGAGCGACATGTTGGAAATGTCGGCCAGCCACTCGACGACATCGGGCCACGACTGGCCGCGGAACTGAAATTGAACCTTGCCTCATCATCCGGGCGGACTTTCAATTCGTTTGGGTCAGGGGGCGACTCGGGTTTCTCCGGTCGAGTCGTCGTAGCGCTTTTCTTCTCGCTCTCCGTCTTCTTCTCACCCGGCTTCCCCTTCTCACTGGGCTTGCCCGAAGCGTTTCCCTTATCCCCCGGTTTTACGGCAGATTTTGCGCCCGGGTGCGAGCTGGTTTTCGGAGGCGGAGCGGCAGGGTTATTCGGTGCCGAGACGCCTGGCGGCGCGCCCGGGATTTGGCCGTTGAAGGGCTGAATCGGGTTTTCTTGGGGCGCGAGAATTATCTGGCCGTGGGCTGCCAGGGGAATGTTGAATAGCCCGAGTAGCAGCCACAGGCAGGCGGCGAGACGAGGATTAGCCAAACACATATGTGGTTATCCCGATGGGAAAAAAACACCGTTTTCCGGCCGGCCAAGCAAAACCCATTATCAACAGTTACGTCGTAGTGAGCAACATGTTCAGGGAGAATGTTCAATATGTTCAGGGAGATTCAGCGAGCGAATCGCCATGAAATGCAAGGAATCTCAAAGAATGAGACGAAACAGACGCTCTCACGTTTTCGATTTTTGTCGTGAGCGGGAGATTTCTCGGCCGCTGGAATGGCGTTTGATCGTGGATCAACGCGACTTTGGCGCCGCTACGCACAGGCGAACCCGACCTTACACTGAACTGTTGTGGCGTCATTGACGGCGCCAGTGACTGTGCCAAACTGAACGACTGTGCCAAACTGGGAGGAGCACGACTGCCTCGTCGAGCCACTCTTTGGTCGCTGTTTTTCCACTTCCATTCCATTGATTTGACGCCCAATGCCAATAGCCGTTACATGTCCGAGTTGTCATAAGAGGTTTCGCGTCAGCGACAAGTTCGCGGGACAGAAAGGGCCTTGTCCAAGTTGTAAGAAGGAAATCACCGTTCCGAGCAAGGAGGAGCAGGTAGTCGTTCACGCGCCCGAGGCATCGGGTCCGAGCGACTCGACGGGACAGGCGGTGCTGAAGCCGCTCGAACGATCCGACTCCTCCTTTTCCATCGCCACAGCTGTGGTCTACGGCGTGTTTGCTTTGGTTGCAGTAGGGACGGCGACCTTCGTTCGCGGCCAGGAAGGCGAGCCGCATCAACTGGTCCTGATACTAGGTTCGTTTCTGGTTGCGGTTCCCGTTGTACGCGCTGGATACGGGTTCCTTAGTGACGACGAACTCGAGTCCTTCTATGGGCGAGAATTGTGGGTGCGAACTCTGATTTGCGCGGGCGTATATGCCGCCTTGTGGGGCGTCTACGGATACGGGATTCAATGGTACGTCTTCCAAGGCGCCGAGATGGAACTCTATCATTTTGCTATTGTGGTTCCGCCCATCGCCGCGGTGGGCGCGTTCGCGGGCCTGGCTTGCCTCGATCTCGACTTCATCAATGGACTTGTCCACTACGGCATGTATCTGCTTGTGACGGTCATTCTTCGTTGGATCATGGGTATGCCGCTCTGAGCGAGCGGAACTTGCAGTGCCGGCGATCAGTGAGTTGGAGTGGGTTAGTTCGACATTACCGCCGTGTTTATGTTGGACACATGCGGGAGGGAGCCTCAGTTGGGCAACGAGATACGAGACATTCCGGAGATTCGAGGACTGGATGAACGGCTGGGGATGGTGCGGATCCCTCCAGAGCTTGATGTGCCGTTGACGAATCGCGTCAGGCAGATTATCGATTCGACCGAGTTTCGTCGGCTTTCACAAATCAGTCAACTCGGGCTCGTTGGGATGGTCTATCCGGCCGCCCAACACACGCGATTTGAACATTCACTTGGCGTCTATCGGATGGCGTTGCTCTACTTGAGACGCCTCTCCTACGACTCGCGGTTTGTTTCGATCATTCGCCGTGAAGACGCCGAGATGTTGATCGTCGCGGCGCTCTTGCACGATCTGGGCCACTGGCCATTCTGCCACCCAATCGAGGACATCCAATTGCCGGGGGTTCCCGAGCACGAGCTGTTCGCGAACAGCTTCTTGCTGGAGGGCGAAATTGCGGACGCGTTGCGCGAGGATTGGTCGATTCAGCCTCGCGATGTTGTCGCGTTGCTCTCCGAAAAACCTCGAAACATCCGCAGTCGTATTCTGCATAGTATCCTCTCGGGACCCATCGACATCGACAAGATGGATTACCTGATGCGGGATAGTCTGCATGCTGGCGTGCCCTATGGTCGAAATTTTGATCAACAAAGGTTGATCGCCAGCCTCTGCCTGAACAAATCGGGCGATGAACTGGCGATCACCGAGAAGGGGCGTACCGCTGCCGAGATGATGGTGTTCGCACGCTACGTGATGTTTGGCGAAGTCTATTGGCACCACGCGGTGCGAAGCGCTACCTCCATGCTGCAGCGGGCGTTCTTCGACCTTCATGCACAACTGGACCTGGATTCGCTCTTTCGATTGTCCGAAACCGCCCTGATTGACGCCCTCTTCGAGGCCTCAGGCAATGGGCCAGCTCGCGACCTGCTGTCCGGACTGTTCGGGCCGACTCGGCGTCTGTACAAACGCACCGAACAATTCACGATTCTCGATGAACCTGAGCTCCATCAGCAATTGGCAAGACGGCCCTTTCCTTGGCTGGTTGCTTGCGGGGAGCGGTTTGCCCATCTCTTGAGCCGGCGATTAGGCCGTCGAGTTGCTCCGCACGAAGTGCTCTTTGACGCACCGCCGATGGGGCTCGAGGTCGAATTCAATATGGATGTCTACTCGAAAACCAACGATTCCTACCGGCGCCTGGGCGACGTCTCCCCCGTCGTGCGCACGCTGGCAAGCCAACAATTTGACGACTACGTGAAACGCGTGCGAATTTTCGTTCATGGAGATCTCAAGCAGGACGTCGATGGCCTCAATGGGCTCCACCGCCTCGTCGCCGAGGCCATTGAAGGTATGGAGTAGGCCTTGCAGCCTTCCCTACTGTGCTGACTGGGGGGACGCGTTCTCAACTGGGTTTGATCACCGAACTCGCTGGAAGTCCCTACGCAGACGATGCGTTTCCATTATCACTGGACCGCCGATGGCCACGAAATCGTCACCGAATCCTCGCCGGGACGACCACTCGAGCTTCGTGATCGCTTGACGCCGGTGGTTGGCGACGCGAGACTAATTAGATGGCACCAGCTAACGCGTTGGCCGGCGCGAGCGGGACAATCATGAGGATCGCCGAATGCTCCGTCGTCAATCGCATCGACCATCTCGCAGCGGCTTCACTCTAGTTGAGTCGTTGGTGTTCGCCGCGATAGTTGTTCTCCTTCTTACGCTACTCCTCCCCGCCGTGAATGTGACTTGGCGAATGAGTCACAGGATGCAGTGCAGCAATAACGTCAAACAAATCTCGCTTGCTTTGCAGAACTACCACGACGCGAGGGGGACATTTCCCGCAGGCTGGATTTCGCACGAGGGGAAAAGTGGGGACCCGGGTTGGGGATGGGCCTCTACCATCCTTCCCTTTATGGAGCAGACTGGGCTGGCGAACTCGATGATGGCGAGCGAGGGAATCGCAAGCACCGCAAATCGGGGTACCTCACGGACGGAATTGGACACGTACCGCTGCTCCATGGATCGCAGCCTGGAAGACGTAAGCATTTGGCTCAAGTCGTCGAGCTCTGGCGAGAGAAGCCCGGTGCTATCCAAAATAAAGCTCAGCTCGTCGAGCTACGTTGGCAACTTTGGCTCCCGTCCATTCGAGGATTGCGACCCCTCCGCAGCTGACGCGGCATGCGATGGCAATGGCGTATTCTTTCGCAATAGCTTCATTCGGCTCCGGGGGATTCAAGATGGCGCCAGCCATACGATCCTGGTCGGCGAAAGACGAAGCGATCGGGTGACTGCGGTCTGGGCCGGCCTGCTTCCCAATGGCGAACATGGGCCTGGTCGCATTGTCGCCCATGGCGCCGTTACGCCCAACGACGATTCAGTCAGGTACGGCTATAGCAGCTCTCACCGAGGAGGCGCCAATCTTGCGTTCGGGGACGGCGGCGTTAGGTTCGTTCCTGACGATGTCGATCCGAGCGTGTTCCGTGCGCTGTCGACTAGAAATGGCGGCGAGATGAGGACTCATCATGAGAACAAGCAACGGCGATAGCGACTTGCTGATCCTGATCTCCTCTCACTGCATGTTCTTCGCTACGCCTGATCGGCACATGGGCCGCTTCGTGGCTGTGCCCGCTATGCTCTTCGTGAGGCGTGTTACCAGGTGGGTGGGCTTCCTCGGATTCAAGCATCCCAACAGCGTAGGCGGTTGCGAAGCCTAGCAGCAACGCCGCGGTCAGCTTGACGCGGTCGTGCGAGTGAAATCGCACTTCTGGCAAGAGGTCGGCCAAAGATACGCAGACGAACACGCCACCTGAGAACGCGAGCGCGGCGCCGATGGCAATGTTGCCACAATTCTGAAGACCCCATACGAATGCCAAGACGCCAATCGGAGTAGTCGCGGCAAACGCGATGTTGACAACGCTCTTCCATTTCTGCCCCGTAGGGTGAGAGCCCACTACCGCCGCAATCGTGAGCGAATCGATCGGCTTGTGCAGCATCACCGCGAGCAGGATTGCCGGAGAGCCTAGCCAGGCCGTTGTTCCATGCGACGCTTCAGCGAGAAGCCCTGAGGCCAAGGCAACGCCGTCCAGCAAACTGTGAATGCTCATCCCCAGCAATAGTCCGACCCAGCTGAGCGGCGAACTGTGTTGGCTGCAATGGTCGACCGCGTCAATGTCGTCCTCGCCATGGGTGTGGTCGCCGCCATGCCCGCTGCAGTTGTGTGCGTCATCTCGTTGCCCGTCGCTTGCAGCAGTGGGCTCCGTTGAGGCGACCGCCGACGAATCGCTGTGGTGGTGGACGTGAAACCAGCGAATCAGCAGGAACACGATCAGTAGACCCGCTGCGGCCCAAGACATGGTCACGTCGATAGAATTCGTGTGGTGGAACGAATGGGGAATCAGGTGCAAGAATGCCGCGCCCAACATCAGACCGCCCACGAAACTCAGCGTGAGTTGAAGTCGGTTATGGGTCATCTTGAGCAGAGACGGGATCCAACCGCCAAACAAGGAAGCAGCCCCAATCAGGGCACAACATAGGCTGAGTTGAACGTTGATCCACATCGAAACACGACCGTTGGTTGTCGGCAAAAGAGAACACAATCCTAGGGTTTCAAACGGGATTCACAAGGGGCGACTCGATGTCCGCCGCTTTGTTCTCGCCTGCCCCGCGGACTCAGGCACATTGAGCCTTCCTACGTGGATGGCTTGCTCAGCCCACCCTTTGCTCCTCAAGGACGAATCACGCTTCCGTCTCGGCGCCGAATTGCTGGCCAAGCTCCGTTGAAAGGGTGATCGGGGTAGGGAAATCTCTTCGCGAGGCTTTCGTCGACGTCTACGCCCCAACCTGGTCGGTCGTTGGACCACAACATGCCGTCTCGGATTTCCGGGCAGCCCGGGAATACATCAAGTGTGGATTGGTTGAATCGCGTGAATTCCTGAATCCCGAAATTGGCGACGGCCAAGTCCAACGCTAGATTCGCTGCGTGGCCGATTGGCGACGTGTCGCCAGGCCCGTGCCATGCCGTGCGCACGCCAAAGAACTCACACAACGCGGCGAGTTTCCTAGCGGGCGAGAGGCCGCCAATGTCCGAAATGTGCACGCGGATGAAGTCGATCAGTTGATCGCGAATCAGCGGCAGGTACTCGTTCACATTGGAGAACAACTCGCCCATCGCGAGCGGAATGTGGGTAGCCGCGCGGAGACGACGAAATCCGCCGATGTCTTCAGGAGGTAGTGGATCCTCCAGAAAGAACAAGCGAAATTGCTCAAGGTCTTTCGCGAGTTGGATTGTCAGAGGCGCGGGGAGACGCTCATGGATATCGTGCAATAGCTCAACCTCGTCGCCAAGCTCGCCGCGAACGTGGGCAAACAGTCTTGGCGCCAGACTCGCGTAGTCGGCCGGTTCAAAGATGTTTTGTGCTGAGCAAGGGCCGTCCACGGCGGAATGGGTCCGAAGGTCGGACTCGGTGCCATAGGTTGCTTGCCCCGGCACTTCCACCTGCACTCGAATGTATCGGAACCCTTGGGCCATCAGTTCACGCGCCGCATCGACAACCTCGCGGAAGTCTCGTCCGAAGGCGTGCACGTAAACGGGCGCGGCCAGCCGACACTTACCACCCAATAACTCGTGAACCGGCATCTTCGCCCGCTTGCCTTTGATATCCCATAGCGCCATGTCCACGCCGGCCAGCGCGTTGTTCAACACGGGCCCCTGGCGCCAATACGAACTGTGGTACGCCGCTTGCCAAATATCTTCGATTTCTTGGACGTCGCGGCCCTTGAGAAAAGGAGCGAGATACGTCTCAACCGCTTCGATTACCGCTTGAGGCCGCTGGGTGAATGTTGCGCAACCGAGGCCGTACAGCCCAGCTTCCGTCGTTTCGACTTTGACCACGACTAGGCGAATTCCCGCCGGGGCCGTGGTGATACAACGAATCTTCTCGATGCGAATCGGCATGACGTGTTCCTCAGTGACTAGATCGACGTTAGTGCAATCGAACTGGCGTCCGGTTCCAGCGATCGCGGATATTCGCGTTCGAGGATTGGGCATACGAAGTTGGTGCGGCAGGCGTTATGCTCATGTGACGAGTGAGCCGTGGGCAACCGGGCGCCGGCCAGGCATTTGCAACGCGAATTCAGAAAGTTCAAGGCAATGAAAATCGAATCGATCGAACGCATCTGGGTGGACCTGCCGCTAAAGGAAGTTCCCTGGCGTAACATGGTGCGCGAGATTCCGCATTGGTCACTTTTCGAATTGTGCAAGGTCACCCTAAGCAACGGCGTGGTCGGCGTCGGCGAGACGATGCCCTACTATACCTGGGGCGAAGTCACCGACGAAGCGGTCGAACGAGCCCAAGGGGAGCATGCGGCGACCGTCATGTGGGATGACTCGCTCGGCGCCGGACTGCAGATGGCCCTGTTCGACGCGGTTGGAAAGTCGCTCGGCGCACCCGTGTGGGCGCTCTTGGGAAATCGAGTCCGCTCCCATGCCCATATTGGCTGGTGGGCGATCGACATGCCCGTCGAAGACTGGATCAGCGAATGTGGCGACGCGGTCGAGCAAGGCTATACGACCTTCAAGACAAAGGCGCGGCCTTGGTTTGACCTAGAAGATCAAATCGCACGGTTGTCCGATGCCGTCCCGGAGCATTTCCTGCTAGACATCGATTTCAATGATTTTGGGCTCGATCCCGCTGTCGCCCGGCCACTCTGCAAGCGACTTGAGCTGTATGAAAAGGTCGCGATCTGGGAAAGTCCTATCGAGCAGGAAGATGTTGAGGGCAATCGTGCATTGCGCAATCACTTGAGCGTCCCGATCGCCCAACACATCGGTCGCCCGCCGTTTGAGACTCAGATTCGACGCGATACGTGCGACGGTTTTGTCATGGAGGGCGGAGCGTGCAATGCGATGAACCGGGGCCGAACTTGCGCGGAGTTCAACAAGCCGTTCTGGTTGCAATGGGTCGGCTCGGATTTGGCCGCGACCTATTGCCTGCATATTCAAGCCGGACTGTCGCACGCGCGCTGGCCCGCGATTCACTGCAATCACATGTACGCCGATCAGTTTGTCGAGGAATCGTGGACGGTGTCCAACGGGATGTGTCGGATTCCAGACAGACCCGGGATTGGAGTGACGATCAACTGGGAGGCGGTCGAGAAATACACCATCGAAGCCAAGGACAAACCGTACCCCCATCCCGGTTTGCTGTTGAGACTCGATTGGCCTTCTGGAACGAAGAGCTGGTTCACACATGCTCAACAGTTGTGGGACGCGTTCAAATCGGGCGACCTGCCGGCATTTGTCTCCGGCGTGAATCTTACGCGCGTCGACGACGACGGATCCGCGACTTGGCGCAGTTTATACGAGCGAGCAAGCGTGTCTCCTGTTCACGAGTCATGATCTTGGCAACCTTGCCGCTACGTAGCCTCCCCACTCGCCTTCTCCAACATCTCCGGTTGATCGAGCGAGTCGGTGCAATCGATGAAGATCCAGCATGCGGCGCTCGTGAGATACATGATGCCCACTAATAAGAACACAGGTTCGTAGTGGACGATCTTGGTTGCGACGCCTGAGACGACATGTTGCGTTGCATAACGATCGAGGAGAAAGCCGCCGAGCAGCGGCGTCACGACGCCACCTACGCTGCCGGAGGTGTTGATGATGCTAAACACGGTCGCCGAGTAGCGGCCGCCCATGTCGGTCGAGGTGCCCCAAACGGTTGGCTGCGTCCAGTCGCTAAAGAATTTTGTCGCGAAGAGCAGCCAGGCGCCGACTAAGGGAACCGAGTGGGTGATCGAGGCGTAGAGGCAGAGACAGGCCAACGTCTTCCCTGAAAAGCCGACGATCGAACGCGACACACGGCGGTTTCCAGTCCAGGCTATCAACCCATCGTTGATGAAACCGCCCGCGATCCCGCCAAGCGCCCCGCCCCACAGAGGAAGGCTGGCCAACAGACCTAGAATGAACTTGTCGGAAACGTCCCGAGCTTCCATGAAGTAGCTGCCCATGAGCGCCCCATAGACGTAGTCGGCCCCGGCATTCATGAATTGCTGGAAGACAAAGATCATCAAGCTGCGATGGCGGATGGCCTTGCGCAGCGGCATAACTCGCGGAGCGCCGCCCGCCTCGTCGCTCTGACCCTCAAGTTCGCCTTCGCGAATCAAATCGAGCTCCGCCTGATTGACATTCGGATCTTCTTCTGGGCTGTTCCTGCAGAATCGATAGAACAGAAGTGCGAAGGCGAGGCCGACGGCCGAGAGGATGGTGAGCGCAGATCTCCAGGACAGCCCGGCGCCCAACATGAAGCCGAACACGACGGTTGACATTGCCCCACCGCTGCGGCCAAAGAAACTCGCAATCAGACCCTGCAAAACAGTTCGTCCTTTGCGAGGAAACCAAAGTCGCGTTACCTTAGCGAGCGAGGGATAGCACCCGGCCTGTGTCGCTCCAAAAGCCAGACGTGACGCGCCAAGTCCGTTGATGGTCCCGCCCAGCCCCATCGCCGGCATGGCGAGGGACCAAAGTGCGATAATGATCGCCAGAAACATGTGCGGGCCAAAGAAATCGCAGACGATGCCGCCGGGAACCTGTCCGATGGCGTAGGTCACATTGAACGCCGTGTATAGTCCGCTAAGTTGTTGTTCGCTGAATCCGTACTCCTCTTTCAACTCCGGCCGGATCATGGACCAGCTATAACGATGCAGATACAGCAAGAAAGAAGTCCCGGCGGCGAGACTGAAAACAACCCAACGGCGATTCGTGGGAGCTTTACCTGTGGCCTTGCGGGCTCTATCGTTCAATGTCAAACCTCCACAAAAGAGCGGCTTCGCTGGGACCCATTCAGTGGATTCCACATGCGACCGCCCCACCACGTTAAGACATCCTCATGAAGATTGCATCCATTCACACCCATATCGTTGGCGAAGTTCGCCCTTTTCTGTTTGTCGTAGTTGAGACAGATTGCGGGATAAAGGGAATTGGCGAAGCTGGAATCACATGGCGCGAAGATGCTGTTGCGGGTTTTATCAACGCGCTTCGGCCGACACTCGCAGGTCAGGATCCGCGGCGTATCGAGCATCTGTGGCAAGTCATGTTGCGATGCGGGTTCTTTCCGGGCGGCCGAATCGGCGCGGCTGCGATCAGTGCGATTGACATCGCTCTTTGGGATATCAAAGCCAAGTCGCTTGAAGTCCCGCTGTACGAATTGCTCGGTGGGCTGGTGCGCGATCGCGTCGCCTGCTACCCGCACGTCGCCGACGCTCAGCCCGATGAGATGGTCGGCCAATGTCGAGATCTCGTTGACGCCGGATGGCGATTTGTTCGCTTTAACCTTCCGTCCCAGGACTCACAGATTGAGCCGCGGCAATCGGTACGGCAAGGCGTCGAACTGGTCGCCAAAGTGGTTGAGGCGGTTGGGCCGGACGTGGGAGTGATTATTGACGCCCACACCCGACTTGACCCCGTCGACGCGGTTTCACTTTGCCGGCAACTGGAGCCTCTCAATCTCTTTTTTGTTGAGGATCCAGTACGCTGCGAAAACGCCGCAGCTATCGGGCGCTTGCGCCAGCACACGAGCGTGCCGATCGCTATGGGAGAGCAGTATGCGACAAAATGGGAGTTTCGCGAGCCAATTGAAAACGATTGGATCGACTACTGCCGCATGGATCTCTGCATCGTCGGCGGGCTCACCGAAGCCCGCAAGATCGCTGGTTGGTGCGAGACCCACTACATTTCGATCGCGCCTCACAACCCGCTAGGGCCGGTTTCCACCGCTGCCTGCCTCCATCTCGATCTGGCGACCAGCAACTTCGCCGTGCAGGAATGCGCCCGAATTCCAGGCGAGGTTCTTTCCAAGCTGTTTCCTCGGCAGGTAGCTTTCGAACACGGTCATATGCTGCCCTCGGATGCCCCTGGGTTGGGTATCGAATTCGACGAGTCGGCTGTCTCGGAGTACCCGGTGACGCCTGGCGATTGCCCGCGACTACACCGAGCCGATGGAGCTTTTACGAACTGGTAGTCGGGTCGCGCGCAGCCGCCTGGGGGCGCAGATGGCGATCCAACCAGGTCGCCGAAGCTGAGTGGGTGATCTGGCGGGTTGCGAATTGCCCACTCCTTTCTAAGCGTTACCTCGGAATAGCCCAGCTTAACTTGGATTGGCCGTGGGTTACTGCTATGGTTCGGCCCCAACTCTTCCTTGGCCGAGGTGCGGCGATGACGGATGTAATCGACTTTCGCATGTTGCTCAGCGGAGCGTCCTTTCTCTTTACCGCCTATTTCTGGTTTGTGAAGGCCCGCCGAGAAAGACCCTGTCTTGAGTTCTTTCAGTTGTCTGATTTTCGAGTTGCTTGCCGACGGCGCCCCGATCGAGATGATTGCAAGCGCCTCTGTTTACAACAACTCGATACTGGCGGCGTACTGATCGTGAACCAAAGCACGCGACAGAATTCAATTGTCTTGTTCGACTGTTACCTCCACACCGCCCAGGGGGAGATCCGTGGCGACTGGGGTTACTCGGGGGACGACAAGCCGCCGTGGAACGTCGGTCCGGAAACCACGATCGCCTTTAGCCCAGCCTGCTTCTTTGATGTTCCGCTGGACTACGAAGTTCCGGACAATCCGAAGTTTCGCGTTCAGTTCATCACGGCTAGCGGAATGCAATTCTCTCACCGTTTCAGCAAGACAGCACCGCGTTTCCTCGAAGCGGATGAACCGATTTCCCGCGCCGCGTAGCGGCTCGCAAGTCAAGGGTCCGGCAAGATGTCAAGGGTTCGGCAATCTCAGTGGGCTGCGCCTAACGAGGTTTCTTGCCGTTGCGGCTCAGTGTCTCGGCCGCGTTGACGAAGTACTCTTGCTCGCGTTCTAGGCCGTGACGCTTACAGAATTCAGCCAGTCGGCGAAGGCGGGCGATTGGTTTGACGTTCGTGGCCCAACAAACTTTCGCGTGACATTCGGGACATAGGTAGAGCGGATGGCGGTCTGATTCTTGGCGATGATTCGAGCCGCACATGTTGCATTCATACGCAGTGCAATGGCGAATCGAGAACATGTGTCCCGTCTCGTGGGTCGCCGTCTTGAGCGTCCGCCGCAAACAGAGTCGGAAATTCTCGTCGCTTCCCCCTGGCTCTCCGTTGCGGGCGATCGACCACACGCCGACTCGGTCGCGGAGGGATGCTTGACCAAACACAAAGTTCCAGCCGCGTCCGGGCCAAAGGTCGCTCGATGTGAACGCGATGTAGACAGCCGCGTCTTTGGGGAGCCGAGGTTTCAGCACCTTGTCCAGCACATGCGTGCTCAGAATCTGCTTGGTCTTCCACTCCGGATGGGTTCGTCGTGCGCTAGTCGGAACGGTCGATGGCGGCAGCGTCTCAAGTATCTTGGCTGGCCGGCCAAAGTAGAGTCCGAGGAACTCCGCCGACAACTCGACGATCTCCCGCTGCTTGTCCGCAAACTCACCCAATGGCTGCACGTAGATCGTTGTTCGTACGCCAGTGGGAGTCACGGGGCGTGCGAGCAGGTATTGCTGAAACGTTTGTCCTGGCTCTTTGTGGCGATCTAACCATTCACCCGGTTTCGGCCTTCCGAGCGGCGTGTGAATCGGCTTCAAGGTGGCGATCGACGCAGTTATTTCTTCTCGATTCCCAACTTGGCGAAAAGAACGTGCGGCGCCGGAAACTCGAAACGTCTTGACGACTGGCGGCGCGTCAAAGCGTTCTTCGGACTTGGCAAAGTGGTAGGCCCCAGCGGTCCCGACCAGGCAAAAGACTAAAACCAGTAGCCACCGTCTAGCTGACGTCGACATGCTAACCCCCATCCGGCTCTCGAGGCTCGTGACCTCTATCACTATAGCTGAACCGGAGCTTACACGTCTTGTGCCGCCGTCCTGATTGCTTCAGCCGTTTTGGGGGCGAGGATCTATCGGCGACCAATGAGATTCCGGTCATTTTGAAAGAACGATCCTCCAGTTCGTTCGTCACATTTGGGGAGGTATGCCCCCAATGGTACATTTCCATTGAACTTGTTGACGATTGGGCTGATAAGATGATGTCGAGATTCGTGAGCTTCCTTATTGGAGACGCAGCGAGGGGAATCCGGGTGATTTATTACAGCGTCATTGCTGCGCTGTTGGCCTCAACTTTAAACGCGAATGGGGCGAGGGCTGTTGAGCAACTCATTGCCTCTCGAATCAACGCGAAACAGTTGCCGCAAGATTTTCGCGTCGAAGCGATGAAATTCACTGGGCCGTGGGGGGATGGACGCCGTGGTTCGGCTGGGTTCGTTGTTTCCGCCAAGCAAGGCGTGGGTACTCGGTTTTCCTTCAAGTTTCAACGCGACGCATCTGGTTACGGATTTCAAGTTATTCACCCGTGCGGCGAAGGCCATGCGATCGTGTCGGTTCACTCGCGGGGCGTGACGATTCATCGCGGCGGATCTTGGGGTGATATCGGTTGGGGGAACCCAGCCACGAGCGACCGAGTGGAGCTCAACTCGTCCGCAAGTGTGCTGTTGCCGTTGCAGCCCGACATCGCCTATCCCGTTATCAGCGAGCTCTCACCCGAGGGCGACTACCAGCTGATAATCAGGAATAAGGTGATCTGTCGTCACGCAATCAAGAACGCCAAGCCGCTTGTGTTGGAGGTTCCTGAAGACAAACGCGTCTGGGGTGGGTCTGGTTGGAATCGCGACGCGTTCGCCGGTGATGGTTTCAATCCGAGGCTGCAGCCCGGACATGCTGGCTTGATCCTGGGCCCGATGGATGGGGCTGGGCCGAGGCAGAGTTTTCAGGATGTCAGGCTGAGTTTGGTAGCCAGTGCGGAGCCAGGAAGTCGCAACATGGCGGCGACCAGCGGATTTGAACCCTTGTTCCGGTCCATCGACAACGCCCGCGAATTCGACGAACTGGTCAAATCCAAGCTGGCTGGCGGAAACGGTGGCGAGGCATTTGAAGCGGCGATGGATGGCCCGACACTACTTGTGGGCTTCGACTACACTCTCTCAAGGTTGTTCGGCGGCCATTTGACCGTGAAGTCGATTCGCCCCATTTATTCGACCCGTGGCGGAGTCAAGTTGGGTGGTTGGTATGGCTCACCGCACGGCAAGATCTCTCGCGAGATCGCCAAGGACGGTTACGCGGTGACGGCCGTTGTCGCCAAGCATGGGCATAGGCTCGATGGGATGCGACTGATATACATGCGAGCAAGAGGCGGTCGGCTGAATCCAGACGATACATATCGATCGGATTGGCTCGGCGGTCGCGGCGGCGGAAGAGAGACGCTCATCGCCACCTACGGCGACCCAATTGTCTCGGTATTTGGCCGACGAGGTCACGACCTGGACGCGATCGGGTTCGTGCAATTCAAACCGGAGTGAATGGTGCGAGCGTGGTTTCGGTTTGCATTAGTTAAACGGCCAACAACCAAGTCTGGCTCCGTCGTGCAGACCAATGTTGCCTATGAATGCTTCACCTGGCCCCTTTAAGAGGCGGTACGCGCTGTTCTTGCGGGCAACCCATGCTAGAATTAGGCTTTCATGTCTGTAAGCCGAGCATGAGTCGTTCTCGCAATGGCTACGCGAGCGTGTCTTCGCGCTTGGCCGTGTTATTCACGACGCCTTTTTGGTTTCATGATAGGAATGATGAAGATGAGAAAAGTTGCCTCGACATGTCTCCTGTCACTTCTCGGCGTCTTGATCGCCAATTATTTGCTCGCAGATGAACCTGGGAAGAAGAAGATGCCGCTGGTCTTTAGTGACGACTTTGACCACGGACAGGATCGTTGGGAATTGACCGACGACAAAGCCTGGACGTTAAGGAAAGTCTCTGGCAATAACGTGTTTGGGCTGAACCGGCGAAAGAGCGATTACCAACCGAAGGTGCGCAGTCCACACAACATCGCGCTGATCAAGAATCTTGAGCTTAGCGACTTCGAGATTACCTTCAAAGTGAGGAGCACCAAGGATACTGGCAACCATCGCGACTGCTGCGTCTTCTTCTGCTACAAGGACGCGACCCACTTCTACTACTGCCACCTCGGCGCTCGTCCGGACCCGCACAGTGGCCAGATCATGATCGTCAAATCCGCGCCGCGGCTTGCTCTCACCAAGAACACGACCCGGACGCCGTGGACGGACGATTGGCACCAAGTGAAACTGACTCGAAATTCAAAGACCGGCGTGATCAAAGTTTACTTCGATGACATGACCAAGGTTCACATGGAAGTTATGGATACAACCTTCGGCAAGGGTCGGATCGGAATCGGGTCATTTGATGACATGAACGATTTCGACGAGATTCGCGTTTACGGCAAGTAAACAAATCAACGAATCCGCAGCGAGTCTTTGGCGTGATTCCTCGAGGGGCGAGCATGCGGCGCCCCGGCGGGAAGAGAAGGTCGGCCAAGCGTTCGCGTCGCTGCCGCCGCGCGACTCTTGGTCCGCACTCTCAAAGCTCGCTGGACGATTTGGGAGGGCGGATTTCCGATTCGCCGCGGCAAGGCGTCCAGGCCCACCAATTGCGCAGGCTTGGCGGCAGATGGGGGTCGCGGGCTTGAGCAACCGCGCAGCGAAACGTATCCTCGACGCACGGATCAAGGGGGCCGTCCCAATCGAT
>CAZWOU010000131.1:0-20383 GCA_964635375.1 uncultured Pirellulaceae bacterium
ACTGTGACCAATCGCATAGTCGATTTGCGCGCACCGACAACCCAAGCAAGCTTGGGAATGATGAACGGCATGAACCATTCTCTTGCGGCGCTGCGCGGGTGGATGATCCTGGGCAAGGATAAGTTCAAGGAAGAGCGAGCCAAGGCGTGGTCGGAGGAAATCGACAAGTCGCTCGCCACCATGCGAGAGTCCTCGGTCAATTGGACAGACTCAGCGAACATTGAGCGGCTGAAGACCATCGAGTCGAAACTGGCTGACTTCAGGAAGTACCAACAGGAAATCGAGGACATTTCCCATACGATGGAGAACACGCCAGCCACCAAGCTCCTGCTTGAGCAGGCAGCACCCAAGGCCAGCGTCCTTGCGGAGAACATAACGAAGATGATCGACGCAGAGGCGGCGTACGACACTTCCATCGCCCTGGAAGCGGCCCAGGGCGCGGTCGGCGCCATCCAAATGGCCAAAGTCGCGACTCAACAGATCGTGACGACTCGTCGGTACTACACCAAGAACGTTGTTGCCAAGTTAAAGGCGGAGGACCCCGATGCAAAGGTGGCGGTTGGCTTCCATGATGTCAAAGGAGCAATACCGCCGCCTGCCACGTTTGTGCGCGAGACGGCGGAGGCCCTCGGCGAGAACGCTGGGTACGGCTACGAACTGTTGGGCAAGTGGAATATCAACAAGGGCAAAGGTCTCAGCGACAGCTTTGAGGAGCAGGCGTGGGAGAGCTTGTCCAAAGATCCCAAGACACCCTACGCTGAATTCGTTTCCGTCGGTTCCGGCGTCCATTATCGCTACGCAACTGCAGATGTCGCCAGTGCGGCCGGCTGCGTTTCCTGTCACAACCGTCACGAAGACAGTAGCAAGAAAGACTTTAAGTTGGGCGACTTGATGGGCATCCTCGTGGTTTCTGCTCCCGTCACCCAAGACGCAGACGTAGCGAAGGTCCTGCTGAGCCTGGGAGCCGAAGATAGCGTGAAGAGGAGTGTTACCGCGGAAGGCACGCAAGAACTAGTCGACAACGTCCTCAAACGAAAATCGATGTTGGGCATGATGGCCGACACTCGCGGGACGCTTGGTTTGGGCCTGGGGTCCCTCCGAGCGTACCTATTGTCTGGCGACGAGAAGTTCAAACAACAATTCGAAAGGCTGTGGGCCAAGAACACCAAGCGTTTCGGCGAGCTCGCCAAGAACACCGCACTCATGACGCCAGAGCAGCGCGAGGCCTACGAACTGTTCGCCGAAACGCGGAAACAGTTCGAGCCGCTCCCAGCTCAGATGTTTGAGATTCGCGGTGGCGACGAGTGGAACGTGGCCAACCGATGGCTGGGGACGAAAGCGGCGCCAGTGGCATTCGAGATCAAAGAGAATCTCGACGCCATGATTGCCAGCCAAAAACAGCTCATGGCAGTCGACATGGCGAAAGGAAAGGCTCTGACCACTTTCCTCGTGAGAATGGAATGGGGCCTGCTGGCCGTGGGAATCGCGTTGTGTGCGTGTCTCGGCATCATCATCACTCGTACAATCACAGGACCGGTTAAGAAGGCGGTAGATTTCGCACAACAGATTGCCAATGGAGATTTGAGCCAACAGGTCGACATCGATCAGGCCGACGAAATCGGCGACTTGGCCAAGGCCCTCAACGAGATGTCCGCGAATCTCAAGACGAATCAGGAACAGGTAAAGGAAGCAGCCGAAAGGGAGAAACAAGCACAGGCCGAGAAGGTCGAGCAGGACCGACTGCGGGTTGAAGCGGAGCAGAAACGCACGGAAGAGGAGAACGAGCAGCAACGACAACTTGCTGAAACCGAACGAAGACACGAGAGTGAACGCAAGCAGCAAGAGGCCGAACAACAGCGTCAGATCGATGAGGCCGAACAAGCCCGCAAAGATGAGGAAGCTGCAAGGGAACGAGAATTGGCCGAGCAGGAAGCTCGGAAGACCGAGGTTCTTCGGAATAAGGTCGATGCGCTGCTGACAGTCGTCACGGCCGCAGCGGAAGGCGATTTGACCCAGTCCGTTGAAGTTCAGGGCGAAGAGGCGATCGACGAGTTGGCTTTGGGGCTCAACAAGATGATGGCCGATCTGTCGGGCGTGGTTCGTGAGGTCATGGACGGCGCCGCCCAGTTTGGCGAGGGCTCGCGGATGATCGCCGAGAGCTCCCAAACAATGGCCGAGGGTTCCCAATCTCAAAGCGCGACAGTGGAAGAGATGTCCGCGTCGATAGAGCAATTAGCTCGATCGATCGAGGCCGTCAAGGGTGACGCGGAGTCAGCCAGTAGCGTCGCTAATTCGACCAGCGATTTGGCCGAACGAGGCGGAGAGGCTGTGCAAAAGGCAAACGAGGCAATGGATCAGATTCGTAGCAGCTCAGCACAGATCGGTGACATCATCGCCGTGATCTCCGAGATTGCCGGCCAGACGAACCTGCTGGCCTTGAACGCCGCCATCGAGGCGGCTCGAGCAGGTGAACATGGGCTCGGTTTTGCCGTGGTAGCTGACGAAGTCCGCAAGCTCGCCGAACGCTCGAACGAAGCGGCTGGCGAAATTACTTCCCTGATCCAAGAGTCAACATCACGAGTCGAAGAAGGCGCCAAACTCAGTCAAGAAACCTCCGAATCGCTTGCGCAGATCGTCGAGGGAGTTCAGGATACGGCCAACCGGATCGGCTCGATGGCAACGGCGACCCTCGAACAGGCCCAGAGCGCCAACGAAGTGGCAAGAGCCATCCAAGATGTATCGAACGTCACGGAACAATCGGCCGCGAGCAGCGAGGAATTGGCATCCAGCAGCGAAGAACTCGGGGCTCAGGCAAGCACTCTGAACGATCTGGTTCGCCATTTCAAGACGGACGAGCCCGACTCGGACGCTCCCCTTTACACACAGGGGCGCAGCGACGAATCGATGCCCTACAGCGATGAGTCGGCCAGCGAACACGTCCTGGTGTGAATCGACAACGATTCCGGTCCACGCCACGGAATAGTCCCCGCCGCACTAGGTCCCAGGCTAGGCGATAGAGGCAGGCGCGGGGGGCAGCCGCGCGGAGGGCAGGCGCGCGCCCGTGGAACCTGCGTCTGTCGAAGGCGACCTACGCGATGACTTCTTTGACGACACGACCGGCTAAGTCCGTCAGCCGGTAGTCACGACCAGCGTATCGATACGTCAGTCTCTCGTGATCGAGTCCCAACAAGTGCAACATCGTGGCGTGCAGATCGTGAAGGTGGACTTTGCTCTCCACAGCAGCAGCACCGAACTCGTCCGTGGCGCCGTGGGAGTAGCCAGACTTCAAGCAGTCGCCAGCTAACCAGGTGGTAAAGCCGCCAGGGTTGTGGTCACGACCCGTACCGTTCTTCTGGGCGTACGGCGTGCGGCCGAACTCGCCGCTCCACCAGACGATGGTGTCCTTCAGCAGACCTCGCTGCTTCAGATCCTGCAGCAACCCGGAGATCGGCTTATCGACGGCGCGCGCGTGCTGCTCGTGTTTCGGCAGGTTGGAGTGTTGGTCCCATGCGGGGTTGGCTGAATTGTCGCCGTAATTTACCTGAACGAACCGCACACCGGCTTCGCATAAACGTCTCGCCATCAGACACTGGCGACCGTAGTTGTCCGTCGCTTTCTCGCCGATGCCATACATGGCGAACGTCTCTTTGCTTTCCTGGTCGAGTTGCAGCACGTCGGGAACATTGTTCTGCATTCGCCAGGCGAGTTCGAAGGAGTTGATGACAGCCTCCAATTCAAAGTCTCCGACGGCGGACTGCAATTGTTCGCGATTGAGGCTTTGGAGGAATCCAAGTTGTCGCCGCTGCTGTTGGGTGCTCAGATCCGCGTTCGTCAGATTGCGGATAGTCGCGTCCTTGATCGGTCCCCCGGCTTTGCCAATCACCGTGCCCTGGTACACCGCGGGCAAAAAAGCGTTGCCGTAATTCCGCGGCCCGCCATTTCCCGCTGGAGGGCTCAAGGCAACGAAACCAGGCAAGTTTTCGTTCTCAGTTCCCAGGCCGTACGTCACCCACGATCCAAACGAGGGCCGAATGGCATTTGTCGACCCGCAATGCATGAACAGCGTGGCTGGTCCATGGGCCACGCCTTCGGTGTGCATGGAGTGGACCAGTGTGAAGTCATCCATATGGCTGGCTGTCTCGGAGAACAAGTCCGAGGCGTGTCGCGCCGATTCGCCATATGGTTTGAACTTCCAAGGCGACTTCATCACGCTTTGAGCTGTGCCTCGCATACCAGAGTTGGCAATAGCGCGAGCATCGTCGAACGACATCGACTTACCGTTGTTCTTTTCCAACGCGGGTTTGTAGTCGAAGGTGTCAACGTGACTGGGTCCGCCTTGCATGAACAGAAAGATGACCCGTTTGGCGCGTGCCGGAAAATGAGGCTGTTTGATCGCCAGAGGATTCGTTGCGGAGGGCCGAGCGGGCTCGTCGGCCAGCCCATGATTCTCAGCGCACAAACTCGCCAATGCCAACCCGCCAAACCCGCAGGCGGCGCGTTGAAGTGCGCCGCGGCGAGTCAGTGATACGCGGTCTACTTCGCTGACCGATTGAAACATGGAATGCTACCTTAGATATCGAAACTCGATACTGCCAAACAACGATTGAATGAACTGCGTCCACGCTTCGTCGAGGGAGCTGTCTGAAGCGGCGGACGCGAGAAATTTCTTACTGAGCGTGAGTTCCGCGTCGGTTGCCGGGCGCGCAAGCGTGAGCAAGAAGGCGCGGTCGATGCGAGCCTTTTCATCGGCAGCAGACGCGGCGAGCAACCGAATGGCCGTCCGTTGAGCCTGTTCGCGCACGAATGAGTGATTCATCAGGAACAAGGCCTGCGGCGCGACGGTACTGACGTTGCGGCGGCCGGTCACCATGCTGGGGTTGGCAAAATCGAATACTTCAAAAATCTCCGGCAGGCTGTTGCGAAACACAGGTGCGTAAACGCTTCGTCGCGGATCGTTAAAGGCGAATCCGTAATCGTTGGCCAGGTTCGCGGGATACGTCTTGCCGCCCATCGTGAGATCGAGCACTCCGCTCGCCGACAACATAGCGTCCCGCAGCGACTCGGCGTCCACGCGGTTGCGATTCATGTGCGACAACAGACGGTTCTCCGGGGTGATCTTGAGGCCCGTGACGGATGAAGACAGCCGGTACGTTCGCGACAAGACAATCGTTCTTATCAAATGTTTGACCGACCAACCTTGCTTAATGAACTGCACGGCGAGATGGTCTAGCAATTCGGGGTGCGAAGGCGCTTCGCCCGTCGTCCCGAAGTTATCGACCGTTCGCACCAGACCTGAGCCGATGAGCCAATGCCAGACGCGATTCGCCATCACGCGTGACGTTAGAGGGTGCCGTGGATCGACCATCCAACGCGCCAATTCCAGCCGCCCGCTGCCATCGGCGGGCATCGTGGGAGCCTCGCCGTAGGTGGCGACTTTCAACACGCCGCGCGGCACTATTTCACCCAAGTTATGCACATTGCCGCGGATGTGAATGGGTAAATCCTCGCCCTTCTTCGTTTCCCGAACGGACATCGCCATGGGCGTGCTCGGGGCATCCTTGCGAATCTTCGCCAACTCGGCTTTCATCGAGGCGAGTTGTTTCTTCAGCAACGCCGCGTCTTGCAAAGCGGTATCTTTGCCGTCTTCTCGCTTTGGATCCGCGTCACCGATGTTCTTGGCGTCGAGGGCCTTGCCGTCATCCCCGACCGGAATGAACTGCACAGCGTCGGCGATGACGTACCCCGTCGTCCCCTCGGTAGTTACCATCACAAAACTTTGCCCAGCGACTTCAAATCGAAACACGCCCAGCGAAATGAACCGCCCGTCAATCGGCGGCGGCTGCTTCTGGTTGATGCGAATCGTCTTTTCGCCGTCAGCGCTGAAGACGGTTACCGGCACGTCAGGCGTGCGGTTTACCGCGTGGCTGTAGGCGAAACGGACTTCGTACCGTCCATCGCGAGGTAGGCGAGGAAGAAACGAGAGAGTTTTCTTTCCCTTTTCTGCGGATTCGTCGTGACAATAGCCCTCGCCGACGTAGTTCTTGACGGACTGCGAGTCCTTCCAGTGCCCGACCTTGCGGGCGTCAGCGTCATCGACGACCACGCCGCGCAAATCCTCGACGGCGACGATGCTTGTCTTGGGCCTGGCCGTCGCCGGCGCAAGTCGCCGCTCTAATGTGGCAATGGACTTTCCCAGCGCGGCAACAGTCTGTTGGTGCTGATTCAACTTCCTTTCCGTTTCGCCGGATACGGGCAGCGGGACCTCCAGCCACTTGGAAATGTTCGCGTGCGTGAGCGACTGCACGCTCTTCAGAATGCCGGCCAACGCGTAATAATCTCGCGTGGGAATGGGATCGAACTTGTGATCATGGCATCGCGCACAGGAAAGCGTCTGCGCGAGCAATCCGCGACCGATCACATCCAACTGCTCGTCCACGTAGTCCATTTCCAGCATCTTCTTGTCCTGGTCTTCCAGGTTACTGTTGCCCATTGTCAGAAACGTCGTGGCGATGAGGTTTCTTCGCCGCGCTTCGAGGGAGGAGTCGTCGAGAAGATCACCCGCCAGTTGCTCAGTGACGAAGCGGTCAAAAGGCCGATCTTCGTTGAACGATTCGATGACATAATCCCGGTAACGCCATGATTCGTCCAGCACGAAGCCTCGCAACGTGAGCGACTCTGCAAACCGCACGACGTCCAGCCAATGTCGCCCCCAGCGTTCGCCAAAGTGGCGCGAGCCCAACAGCCGATCCACCAGACGTTCGTACGCTTGCGGCGACTTGTCGTTGACGTATTCCTCAATCTGCTCGGGTGTTGGCGGCAAACCGATGAGCGCGATGAACAACCGCCTTATCATCACATCCTTGTCCGCGTCCGCTGCGGGCTTGAGGCCAGCCGCTTCCAATTTGGCAAGAATGAAACGGTCGACATCGTTCACCGGCCAGGCGTTGTTCTTCACCTTGGGCGCCGTCGTCGCCTTGATGGGTTGATACGCCCAGTGAAGGCGACCCGCGTCGATGTCGATTTCACGGCGTTTCGTGGAGGCCGCGCCTCTTTGGCGCGGGTCAGTCGCACCGTCGCGAACCCAGCGTTCAAAGTCGGCGATCACCGACTTCGGCAACTTCCCCTTGGGGGGCATCTCAAAACTGTCGTACCGCAGCGCCGAGATGAGCAAGCTTTCGTCTACGTCGGTGGGAACGACGGCAGGACCGGAGTCACCACCTTCCAACAGCGCTGCGCGGGAATCAACCAACAGCCCGCCTTTCTGACTCTTCGCATCGGCCGCGTGGCACTCGTAACAGTGGGTCACGAGTACAGGGCGAATCTTCTTCTCAAAGAAGGCGAGCTGGGCTGGAGTGGCGTCTTCGCCCCTCGCCAAACTGGCGCCCAGTATGGCAAGAATGAAAGCAAATCGAAAATAGGGAAGCTGCATGACGAACCACTGTGTTTGCTGCTCGGTCGAGGTTAGGTTCCTGCTTGGATGTAAAGATAGTTTAACCTATCGCATCGACCATGTAGCGCCGGGCGTGTGAATGGCGCCCGGCGCTAGGTTTTCAGCCCGTTATTCTCGCTTCGTCGACGCGGCGCCGACCGTAGAGAATATTGCGGCTTGGCGGCCGCCTAACCTGGCAGTTGCTCCAAAATTGGACCACGCTGAATCCCAACCGTTGTTGATTTTGCTATCTTGCGCGGTGAGACACGCATCGATCACAACATTCCCCAAGCACAACGCGACTACTCACCATGAACCAGCGAATTTTATTGCCGCAGTTGACCCTCAGAGTTCTTGCTCTTGTGTTGGCAGTCTTCCTATCCGTCCCTCGGCAAAGTTGTGCCGATGACAAGTCTGCAACCTTCTCCAAGCGAACATACACATACAAGACCGTCGATCAGTTGAAAATTCTCGCGGATGTGTACCGCCATGAAAACTCCCTCAAACGCCCTGTAATCGTCTGGCTTCACGGTGGGGCGTTGATCATGGGAAGCCGCGCAGGGGTCCCAAAGCAATTACAAGAACTAGCCAAGGAGCAGCGGTTCGTTTTGGTGTCGCTCGATTACCGACTAGCTCCGGAAGCCAAGCTGCCGGAGGTCATTGCGGACCTCAACGACGGCCTGAAATGGGTTCGCGAGTCGGGACCCGAGTTGTTCGATGCCGATCCCTCGCGACTCGTCGTCGCTGGCGCGTCTGCTGGAGGCTATCTCGCCTTGATGAGTGGCATGGCGAAGAATCCGCCGACGGCCATTGTTTCGTACTGGGGCTTTGGCGATGTGGATGGCGACTGGACGACAAAGCCGAGTGAGGCGTATCGCAAAGGCAATCTGATCGCGAAGGAGGATGCCTGGGCTGGTGTTGGAGATCGCGTCTTGACAAGCACGAATCAAGAAAACGGGCGAGGGCGAGCGACGTTCTTCCTCTACCTCAAACAGACGGGTCGATGGATTAACGCAGTGGGTGGTTTCGCACCGGCAACCGATCGCGAGAAGATCACGCCGTATTGCCCAATCAGAAATGTCTCGCCAACATTCCCGCCGACGTTGTTCCTGCACGGCACTGCGGACAAAGACGTCCCCGTCGAACAATCCACCTCAATGGCGCGCGAGCTGAAACGGCACGGCGTCGCACACGAAATCATCACGATCGAAGGCGGCGGCCACAGCCTCTGGGGCGGTGACCGAGTTCTGATCGAGCGAGCTTTCAAACGCTCGACGGAGTACATCCGCGAAAAGCTGACGAGTCGATAAACACCATTGCACGCCATATTTGTCTAGAATCTGGGCCGCGGCGCGGTTCATGCCCTAACTGGTTGAATACTGCGCTGGACAGATCTAATTCGTGCCTAGGGCTTAGTAAATGTGCTTTTATCGCGTGTTGTTGTATGGGGTCATCGCGGTCATCGCGACGGCGGCGAGTGCTTTGCGTGTGAGCGCCGAGCCGATCGAACTTGACGAACTCGATAAAGTCACTCTCGCGTTGGCCGAAGAGTACTTTGATCAGTTTCAGCACCCGAAGACCCGCGTGTTGTACGGCGCCAAACTCTCAACGAAAGAGAGTTGGACGACGCCAGAGGAAATCAAGGCGGGCAAGCCAAAGCCTTGGGGTTATGGGTCGAGGATCGCAGATACAGCTTTGCATTGCGGACACACCCTGGTCGCACTCATTGACGCCCACGATGCAGCGCCTCATCCCTATTTGCGGCGAAAGGCCGAGGAGCTGTTCTCGGCCCTGAAATTCATCGGAGGAATCTGTCCCGTTGAAGGGCTCGTCCCCCGAGGGCCTCATCCCGATGACCGCTCGGCCTACTACGACGATTCCTCAATGGACCAGCATACGACGTATATCATCGCCTTGGCCCGTTATGCCAACAGCGATCTCGCCAGCGGGAAGGACAAGCAGTGGATCGCCCAGAAGCTGGGTGCGATAGGGCGCCGGCTGGAAAAGAACAGCTTCTCGATAAAGGCGGCTGACGGCGTGACCCAATCGCACGTCGGGTTTTCATGGATGAGTTTTCGCAACAACCACGTGTCGATTCTGATACCGACTCTGTACGCGCTCTACAAAGGGACTGGTGACGAGCACTGGCTCAAGCTGCACGACGACTTGCTGGCCGAACGCGATGGGCTGCGGTGGCGACAGCTTCATGCCGGCGATCACGTCGAGTTGAATGGACATCCGATCTACGCCAACCAGAACGGTTTTCGCCTCAACGCCTACCTGCACTTCCTTGAGGACGAGAAGAAACGTTCTGTCATCAGCAACCTTCTGGCTCAAAGCGCTCAGATGCAGCTCGAGCGCGAGTTCCCCGGTCCGTTCTACCGAAAATACCAGACTGAAGAGCGTTGGACGGAATTGGCCAAGACGCACCGTTGGAGCGGTTCGGAGTTGAAGGGAGCCATGGCGGCGTGGACGCGGTTCCGTCCTGAGATGCTAGATGACAAAGGCGGACTGGCCGCACTTGCCCATGTTCGCTTTCCGCTCGGCGGCTATCATTTGGTGTTGATGACCGAGCGAGCCGAGCTGATCCGTCGCGACTTGCCGACGATCTGGGAGATGCTAACAACCGTCGACCTAGAGAAGATTTCCGCAGCGGAAACGCATTACTTGTTCACAACGGTCGCCTTGCACGCCTATGCGTACTACCACCGGCATCCGAATCTATTCGACGGATCCTCCCGTTTCGGACCAGCACTTGAGAACACGTTTAACGCTCAGCTTGGCCCGACGATGGACGTCGCAATCGAGGGCGCCTATGCGTACGCCATCGGCCGCGGCGCGCTACACGTGTTGGACATTAGTCAACCCGACAAGCCTCGCCCCGTCAGTAGACTCGGCGGGCTGGGTCGCGTGCGGCAGATCATCGTTGAGAGGAATGTCGCCTACATCTCATCGCGCGAGGACGGGCTGTTTATCGTCGATGTCGGTGATCCGGAACATCCCAAGTTGGTTGGGCGCCACGACACGATCGAGTTTGCGACCGGGATATGTAAGTCCGGCGATGTGCTGTTCGTGGCCTGCCGTTCCTTTGGCGTGGAATTGATCGACGTGTCTAACCCAGCTTCACCTCGGCACCTAAGCACAGTGAGGACCGGCGAAGCGCAATCGGTTATCGCAAGGAACGGTTACGTCTACGCTGGCGTGTGGGGTACGTCGGAGGTGGTGACCGTCGATGTTCGCAACCCATGGAAACCAACCATCGCGTCTCGCACGCCGCTGGACGGGTTCGGCGATGGCGTCGATGTTTTCGGTCACTACCTCTACGCTGCAACTGGCCACCACTCGCGTCTTCGTCCACGCGCAAAACCTGGCGACCCTGGGTATGGGCAGGGGCATGGATTAGAAGTGCTGGATATCACGGATCCCGCCTCGCCAAAGCCTGTGACTCGCGTGAAATTCCCTGCGACCTACAACATCCGCAACGACATGTGGAGTGTGACGATCGCCAATGGACATGCATTCGTTTCGGATACGCTGAACGGCGTCTTTGTGCTGAACGTCGAGAATCCTAGTCAACCCGAGTTCGTCGGACATTGGAAGCCCCCAAAGAGAGCAGGGCAGGCGTTGCCCAATTTCGTGGGCGGGTTGGTTCCTGGCCAAGATCATGTTTACGTCGCGGGCGGCGCAAGCGACCTGCATGTCCTGGCTGCGACCAACATCGCGAGAATCCCGCCAGCCACAAAGGAAGAGCCGGTGGTTATCCCGGCGAGACGACCACTGGAAGCCGATTCGTCATTCCGTTCCTACCGCACAGATGGGCAGATCTACGCTGTCGACACCCTTGGCGACAAGACGATCGTTGCCTGCGGCACGGCCGGCTTGCAGGTGCTGAACATCACTCCACAGTTTGAAACTCTAACGCGGCTCAAGACGACTGACCGGGCGACCGACGTGTGCGCGGCCGGTGAGCGCATTTACGTTGCAGAAGGCTCGGCAGGGCTTGGCATTTACGAATTCAAGTCGGGCGAATTGGCCGAGATCGGGCGTTACCGCGTGCGGAACAACACGATCCGGCAAGTCGAAGTTCCCGGCGACGCGAAGTATGCGATTGTGCAAATCGGAGTGCACAAGATCCAGATTGTCGATGTGACGAATCCCAGCGCCCCGCGGAAAGTGCTGGAGGATCACCACGCCGGATTGCTGTACGGCGACCAATTGATGCGAGGATTGGTCGAGGACCGATACGCCTGTGTCTTCTGGCATGTATCGGGATTGCATTGGTACGATCTCAAGGCCGAAGGCGGGCCTCGCTACACCACGGACAATTTTCCAGCTCGAATTGGTTCGGGCAATGGTATGATCGCCCACGCCGGCAAGACTCTGGCAATGACGCGTGGCGGCTACTTACTGCTTGACCGCAGCGAGCGGCGCAAGCTGAGTGATGTGCCCCTACTTCGGATCGGCGCCCGAAAAGAACATCTTGGCAAACCCACCGTCGCTGGGAATCGACTGTATGCCGTCAACCGGCGCACCGGCTTGGTCACCGTCGCCGACATCACCGATCCCAACCGGCCGAGACTGATTGAGCAGTTTGAACTACCCGGCAACGCATCGCGGTGTATCGTGCGAAATGGTGTGCTGATTATTCCAGCCGGCTATCGCGGGCTGCTTGTGTATGATCGTTGAGCATGGCCCACGGGACCTGCAACACTGTCGCCAGGCGTCGGTTCCGCTTAGGATCTACGCGAGAGTAAATTCATGGTCAGGATAGCGACCTTGTACGGCGACTCTAGACAGCGACCTTTGCTTGATACGCCCTCAACGAGACCCCCAAGACCTGGACAAATGATGAAACCGTTTCTTAACGCCTTCGGCAGCGCCAGTTTAGTAGCAATCCTCTCTGTGATCTTCTCCGTGACCCTCTCCGAGGCGCCCACGGTTTTGGCCCAGGATCTGCCTAACATCATCATCATCTACTCAGATGACTTGGGTTACGGCGATCTATCAAGCTACAACCCAAAGGCGGCTTACAAGACTCCGAGGCTCGACCAAATGGCTGCTGAGGGGATCAAGTTCTTGGACGCCCACAGTCCCTCAACGATCTGTTCGCCTTCGCGCTATGGGCTCTACTCGGGCCAACAGGTTTGCAGAACCGGCCGAAGATCGTCAGCCTTCGAAGGCCCCAGTGGGCCAAGTTATCTTGCCCCAGACGGGTTGACGATTGCAGAGATGCTTAGAAAGCAGGGATACCGAACGGGAGTTTTCGGGAAATGGCATGTGGGACTCACTTGGTACGACGATTCCGGAAAGCGGCTGGGAGGAGGGTTCAAGAACTCTCTGCTGATCGACTATGAGAAAAGCACACCGCTTGAGGACGGCCCCAACAAGCGAGGTTTTGATGAGTCCTTCATCACTCCAAACTGTCCCACGACTGACCCGCTCTATGTCTACATTGAGAATGGCATGGTTCCTGTTCCAGCCAGTCTCAGACACAAGAGAGACAAGCTACCCAATCCCGGCGGCAAATGGCGATGGGATAACGACGAAGGCTGGATGGCGCCTGACTATCGATTCGTGGACGCCGATCTGTTGTTCTATGAAAAGACTCTCGAGTTTATCACCAGACACAGAGAGCAGTCTCCCGACAAGCCGTTCTTCGCCGTGTTCTCAACTCAGATCTCACATGCTCCCGTTCTGCCGGCTCCCGAGTTCAGAGGCAAGACCAAAGGCGGACCTCGAGGTGACTTTATTCATGAGCTCGATGTGTTGACTGGCCGTCTCCTCGACGCGGTCGATCGCCTGGGGATCGATGACAACACGTTGATTCTCTTCAACTCGGACAATGGTCCTGAAACGGTCCACACGGCTTGGATGAGACAGGATCACGATCACGACGCGGCAGGCGGATTCCGTGGGATGAAACGCGACGGGTGGGAGGGCGGACATCGTGTTCCCTTTATCGCCCGCTGGCGAGGCCGAATTCCGGCCGGGCAAGTCTCCAAGCAAATGACGAATACGACCGATATATTTGCGACCCTCGCGTCCGTGGTCGGCTATAAGCTGCCCGACAATGTCGCAGTCGACAGCTACGACATGTTGCCCGCCATGCTCGGAACCCAGAATGAAGAGGAGTCGATTCGCCCCCACATGCTGACTCAAAGTTTCAGAGGGGAATTCCAGCTTCGACAAGGAGATTGGAAATACCTCGCCCACATGGGGTCGGGAGGAAACAACTACGACAAGGGTCTCCTCAAGGAATATGCCTTGCCTGAACTTGCCCCTGAAGCCAGCGGCCAACTCTTCCACTTGGCCAAGGACCCTGGCGAGAGGACCAACTTGTTCTTTACTGAGTCAGCCAAGCGGAAGGAGATGCAGGCGCTCTTGAAAGAACTGACTCGCCCGGGAAACGGTCGGAGCGCTCCGAGAAACAGAAAACCTATCGGCATCAACAACATCGGATTGGCGAATTAGCGTTCTGCGACGTAGTGTTTGGGGGCGTTGATCGCAACGACCGGAGCGGTTCCGTCGCACTGAGCCGGCGGGACAAGTATCTTCGCATCGAACTTGCAACTGCGATCCACTGCGCCGAAAGAACGGATTCTGACGCTTGAGACGAGCGTTTCCCGATCGGAAGCAGATGCCGTTGCCAAAACCGGCGGCATCGTCAGGTTGTTTGCACATAAGGGCGACAGATCATGAGCGGGCTGTACTTCAATTCCAGCGTCAGCGACGCTGAGCGGCGCGAGGGCCTGTATAGCGGTGACTTATTTGTTTACGGCGAAAGCCCGAGCACTCGCGGACTGTGCGATTTTGCGCGCTCAATGAGCGAAGAAGCTTTTGCTCCGTATCATCCTACGGATGCCCAGCATCACATGCCTGTCGAGCAGTATGTGGAAATCCTGGCGGAACTTAAGCCGAAGTTCATTCACCACCCTGAGTCCAAGAAGCACATCCAGGTCCTGCTGGAGGGATTGGGGTGTGAGATGCAGAGCACGTATTTCGACGTGCCAAGATTGCGGACGATGACGGACAGCGGTTACCTCACGTCAGGCTTGGGCACGGTCTTCCCGCCGCATCGCGACACTTGGTATTCACCTCCCGAGTGCCAACTCGTCTGGTGGATGCCGCTATACGAGATCGAAGCGGACAGCGCGATGGCGTTTCATCCAAACTACTGGGACGTTCCAGTGAAGAACTCGTCGGCCCAGTTCAATTACAAGCACTGGGCGAATTACGAGCGCACGATCGCGGCCGCACAGGTCAAGAAGGACGTGCGCGAGTTCTCGAGACCGACCGAGTCGATGGAGTTGGAGCCGCAATTGCGAGTGGTCACGGAGCCTGGCGGCGTGATCATTTTTTCCGGCGCCCAGATGCACTCAACGGTCCCCAACACCACGGGAAGAACACGATTGAGCATCGATTTTCGCACCATCAATCTGGATGACGTGATTGCCGACCGAGGAGCGCCGAACATCGACGACGCCTCCACCGGCAGCTCACTGGGGGACTACCACCGAGGCAGTGACCTTGAGCAGGTTCCCGAAGAACTTGTCGCCGAGCATCTCGCCCGCAGGGGCGTATCGGCAGACGCAGCCATGTGATCGTGGCTACCAGCTCCACTGATCTCGCAGCTCATCGTTGACAACTGCGCCGCAAGGCCATTCGTTGCGGTGAAGCTTGACGATACACTGGGCGGCTTCGACGCCCATTCCCTCAAGGGAGACGAGGTCGGTTCCGGCGAGGTGCGGGCTAAAGACGACGTTGTCGAGTTGGAACAATGGGTTATCGGCGGCCGGCGGTTCTTGGGAAAGTACGTCCAGTCCAGCGGCGTACAACGGACCCTCAGTAAGAGCGGCCAGAAGATCGGCCTCGTCGACCAATTGACCTCGCGCGGTATTGATAAAAATCGAATCGGGTTTCATCTTGCTGAAGAAATCGCGGTTGAACATCTCTCGCGTTTCATCGTTGAGCGGGCAGTGGACGCTGACGAAATCACTCCTCGCCGCCAATTCGTCCAACGAGACCAATTCGATCTTGTGCTGTGAAACGAAGGCCTCGTCCGGGAACCGCTCGTGGGCTATCACTTTAGCGCCCAGGGCCGCAGCGCGAACGGCAGTGCTGCGGCCGATTCGACCGAGCCCCACGAGTCCCATGACTCTTCCTCGGATCGGTCGCAACAGTTCTCGAGGCCATTCGCCCGCGCGGACTCGCTTGTCGTTGGCGACGATCGACTTGCTGGCGGCGAACAACAGGGCCAAAGCCAGCTCGGCGACCGCTTCGTGATTAGTGGTCGGCGTGATCGTGACAGGCACTCGCCCTTTCGTGGCCGCGGCCACATCAACCTGATCGTAGCCCACACCCGCTCGAGCAATCACTCGGAGTTGCGGATTCGCCTCGATCACGCTTGCCGTGTAGGGCTCGCCGCCCGCCAGTGTCGCGTCGATTCCCTCCAATTCGGCCGTCAATTCCTCGGCTCCCCCACGGCCTCGAGCCAATTCTACGTTGCGCGGATAGCGGATGGTGAAACCAGCGTCGCGGAAAACGGAAACGTAGTCATGATCAGGCCGTTCGCGCATCGCTTCAGGGACAATCAGGACTGTTGGCATCGTGAATCCGGCGGGTAAGGTGGGCAGGCGGGCAAAGTGATGACGACAAGAGCATTCTGTCGTCAGACGGTCGGTATTGCAATCGGGGCGCGTGGACGAGGTCGCGGCGAAGGCCTCAAACCCCGCAAACGAGAGTCGGCGGTGATCGCGCGATGGCTATCGTTGACCCGGACCACGGTCGATATACTGAATTGCCTGTGCCAAGGTTGGCTGTGGTGAATCGATTTTGTGACGCGGAGCAATAACTATGGACTACCGCCTCGATGACGCGAAGAACATTCTCAGCCCATCGATTCTTGTATTTCACGACGTGATGCGGAGGAACTTGGCGAAGACGGTCGAGATCGCAGGCGACGTGGCGCGACTCCGTCCGCACTGCAAGACTCACAAGATCCGAGAGATCGCAGAGATACAAGTCGGTCAAGGCATCACGAAGCACAAGTGCGCCACGTTTGCCGAAGCGGAGATGTTAGTTCAAGCCGGCGCTACGGACGTGTTTCTGGCCTACAACATGGTCGGTCCCAATATTCAGAGAGCCTGTGAGTTCCGCAAGAAGTTCTCCGCTGTGGAATTCTCCGTGACCGCCGACGATTGTCGTTCGATCCGCTTGTTGTCCGAGGCGGCAAGCGAGCTCGGGGTCGAGATTGGAGTGCTTCTCGATTTGGACTCCGGCCAGCATCGCACGGGTGTCCCCTGCAACGACTCGGCTCTAGAACTCTATCGGCAGATTCATGAGGCGAGCGGCCTGTTCGCCAGCGGCTTCCACCTCTATGACGGACAGAATCATCAGGCGGATGTGGAAGAGAGAAGGGAAGCCGTGCAGTCTTGTTGGCGCGAGGCGAGTGAATTCAAGGCGAGTTGCGAGTCGCAGGGCCTGCCAGTTCCGCGAATCGTCTGCGGGGGGACGGGCTCGTTTCCGATTTTTGCCGAATTGTCGGATGCGTGCATCGAGTTGAGCCCGGGCACGGTTGTCTATTACGACATTGGATACTCCGAAGCGTTCCCAGATCTGCCTTTTCAGCCGGCAGCTCTTCTGTTTACACGTGTCGTGAGCCGGCCCACTCGCGATCGAGTAACGCTCGATCTCGGCTACAAGGCCGTCGCCTCGGACCCGCCAGCTGGACAGCGGGTCCGTTTTCCCGCTCTGCCTGATGGGAAGGAGGTGCTGCAAAACGAGGAGCACTTGGTGATTGAAACTCGGCAAGGAGGAAACCTGCAGCCAGGTGATTGGCTGCTCGCGATACCGCGGCATACTTGCCCCACATCGGCTCTGCACAAGAGCGTATACGTTATCAAAGATGGTCAGGTCGCAGAGCAGTGGATGGTGGCGGCAAGGGACCGAAAACTGACCATTTAGCGCCTCGCGCGGCAGGGGGGCGGGCGGGAGCCGAAAGGCCGGGTCAAGTTCTCAGCAAGACTCGAGCCTAACCGGCGAATGGTTGTTGGGCATCTCTGGCGCTTGCGGCCAGTTTTGCGCGCCTAGGCGGGCGCTCCAAGACGCCTGGAAAGGCAAGATGCGCGTCCTGCGACAACTAACGGGACCGTCCTGATCGACATGTGAAACCTCGATCAAGCAAAATCGCCAGGACCAATGACGAGCCGGGGCAATCTTGATTATGCTAGGCAAATTGCCCCAAACCGAATTCCTGGTTCGGCTTCGACCGAGGACAGCCAATGAGTGATAAGACGGCAGTCGCAGTAAACGATCTTTGCAAGACATATCGTGACGGGATCTTGAGACGGCCGTTTGTGGCCCTCAAGGATGTTTCATTTGAGGTGCGGCCGGGGGAAGTCTTTGGTCTCTTGGGTCCCAACGGCGCCGGCAAGACGACGCTGATCAAGATCCTCCTGGGAATCGTCCGAAAGTCGGGTGGCGATGCGACGATGCTCGATCGTATAGCGGGAAGCAGGATCTCCCGCAAACGGATCGGTTATCTTCCCGAGAACCTCCGTATCCCTCGACACCACACCGCGCTGACGGCAATCGAATACTACGGGCGGCTTGGCGGCATGAGCTACGCGCAAATCCGCGATCGTCGCATGTCTTTGCTCGATCAAGTCGGCCTGAAAGGGCGAGAGAAGGACTCGATCAAGAAGTACTCCAAGGGAATGCTTCAGCGTTTGGGATTGGCTCAAGCGCTAATCCGCGACCCCGATCTTCTCATCCTGGACGAGCCTACAGATGGACTCGACCCGCGCGGTCGCGCGGAAATGAGACAGGTGATTTCCGAGCTTGGCAGAGAAGGCAAAACCGTTTTTCTTAACAGCCACATCCTGCAAGAAGTCGAACTCGTCTGCAATCGCGTTGCGATCCTCGACAAGGGCGAGCTGATGCGAGTAGGAACGGTGGAAGAGATTGCGCCTCCAGACCAGAAGGGGCTGCGACTGCAATTGTCCTTGGCGGGCGACGAATTGAAGATTCGCGAGGTCCTCTTGGCCCACAAGCAGGCGGAAATCGAAGTCCGACCCAACTCGCATATTCAAGTTCGATTGCGACTTGCCGATCAACCCGCCGTAGACGGCCTGGTGGATCTCTTGCGTTCGCAGCATATCAGCATCGTCGACCTCACACGTCATCGACTTTCGCTGGAAGATGTTTTCCTCGACGTGATCAAACCAACGAGTGCATAGACATGGGCCCTTACCTGGCCGTAATCAAAGACTCATTTCGCGAGGCCATGGCTTCGCGAATACTCTGGGTGTTGTTAGTCATCATCACCTTGGTGCTGGCGCTGCTTTCGCCATGGGGGTACTCGGAGAGTACGACGACCACGCTGCAGGATGGCGATCTGATTAACTTCGCCGATTTCGTGGCCAAGATCGACGAGGCTGGAAAGCAATCGAAGAAGACGCCGGCTCGCCGGATATGGGAGAGGTTGGGCGCGAGCGAGCGCAAATCGTTGACGAGATTCAAGCCGGGTGAGAACGCCGACGGTTTTGACATGATGAAGATTGCCAGCAACTTCATCCGCAGCCTCAACAAGTCGATCAAATCTGATGATTTCTATGACGCCGAATATTGGGCCGATTCGCGCCTGCGTTCTGAGGAGGGCCGCGATCTGTTGAAGCGACTGGAGGATGGCGAGACGTTATCGAAGAATGAAAACGGGCGTTTGAATCGACTGGCCCTGGAAGCCGCTTTTCCCGACGTCATTCGCACGGGAATGCCCACCTCACTGCAATTCACGTACATCAATTCTCCAGTCGGCCCGCCTTTTCCCATCAGCCGAGAAGACTACGACCAAATCGTAACGCAATGGGCGTCCTGGGTGATGAAGTGGTTTGTGGGTGTGGTTGGCGTGGTGATTGCAATCCTGGTCACTGCCTCAATTATCCCGCAAATGTTCGACCCCGGCTCGCTGCATTTGCTTTTGAGCAACCCCATTTCACGATCGCTGTTGTTTTTGTCGAAGTACATCGGCGGCTGCGCGTTTACTTCGCTGAGCGCTGCCTATCTCGTCGGAGGCATGTGGTTCCTGCTGGGCATTCGATTTGGAATCTGGCAACTCAGTTTGCTGTACTGCATCCCGCTGTTCGTTTTTGTCTTCGCGATCTACTATGCCGTTTCAGCTCTGGCGGGCGTTATCTGGCGTCATCCGCTGATCAGCATCGCCCTCAGTATCTTGTTTTGGCTTATCTGCCTTTTGATGGGCTACCTCAAGGGTGGATACGAGCAGTTCGCTCTTGAGTCCACTCAGTTCGCACAAATCCATCAAGCGGGCGATTCGCTTCTGGGAGTCAATCAGGCGGGAGTTGTTCGACAGTGGAATGGCGACGAGAATGAATGGGAAGAGGTTTTTGCGTCAGAGGGTCAGCGCGCCATGCAGATGATCTTCTCTGTCATGCCGGAAGTTCCCGCTGAGCTTAGGCCAATTGGTCCCGTCTACGATGCTCAAGAAGATCGCCTCGTGAACATTTCCCGCGACATGCAACGCGGCGGCGGCAGCCCGAAAGTCATGGTGGGCAAGAGGGAAGACAACTGGGACCCGAAGACAGGCGTCGCACCGCCTTCAGCCACGACTGCTTTGTTGAGGGAGCCGGATGGCGGCGTTCTCGCCGTCTCCTACTACAATCTCTACCGATTGACGGGCGACCCGACCAAGAAGGCCAAACCGAAGAAGAGCGAGACCGGTATTCTCTCGACCCTCCGCAGCTTCATTCCGGATATGACCACGGGCCCCTTCAAGCCGGTCGGACCCGAACGCGCAGTTCTCCTAACGCGGCCGTATGCGGCTGCCATCGATCCGGCCACTGGCGACCTCGTGCTCTGCAGTCGTGGTCACGTCACGGTGCTCAGCAAGGATCAGGAGGGCATGTACGATCGTAAGGTCGAAGGTGATATCGACGT
>CAZWOU010000132.1:0-7977 GCA_964635375.1 uncultured Pirellulaceae bacterium
GACCGTTGGGGAGGTGGCCGCCCTCGCGTCCGCGCAGGCGCTGGGCGATGACGAGAATGCCAACCCCGGTTTCGGTTGGCAGAAGGAAGATGCGTTCGCGCTGTACGGCATATACACGTTCATGGCTTATTTCACTTCGATTTTTGGGGGAATCGTCGCGGATCGATGGCTTGGCACAAACCGCTCCATGCTTCTTGGCGGTCTGATCATCGTCGCGGGCCACCTAGCGCTCGCCTGCATGGCGTTCTTCCCGTTTGAATTGGGCACGACGGTCAGCCAAGACCACGGCTACAGCACGCTGTTGTGTTTCTTGATCGGCTGCTCACTCATCATCATAGGCACTGGACTCTTCAAGCCATGCGTCAGTGTGATGGTCGGGCAGCTTTACGAGAAGAATGACCCGAGGCGCGACTCAGGTTTCACCTACTTCTACATGGGCATCAACCTCGGTGCGTTCTTCGCGCCGCTAGTGGCGGGTTATCTGGGCGAGAAGATTGGCTGGCATTGGGGATTCGGCAGCGCCGCCATCGGTATGTTGCTAGGGCTAGCCTCCTACCAGGCGGCCCGCGGCCGCTATCTTGGAACCATTGGATCGCCTCCAAGCGGTGAGCGTTCTCCCAAGGATCGGTTGATGGTGGTTGTTGCTTTCACATCCATGGTCTGCGTTCCCCTACTTCCCTTGCTAATATTTGTCGGCGGCGGGTTGGATTGGGTGACGGCTCAATGGACCTGGTTCTCTGACTCTCTTGGGTTATGGGGAATGACTGGGTTGATTGTCGGGGCGGTCATGTTTGGATCGTTCGCATTCCTATTCGCCCAGCCCTCGAAGGAACGCGGGCCGCTGGCGGTGATTCTGGTTCTGGCCTTCCTCGGCAACATCTTCTTCTGGACGGCCTTCGAACAGGCGGGATCTTCCTTGAACGTATTCGCCAAGGAACAGACCGACCTAACGCTATGGGGCCTGATCAAGGGCGGCATTCCCGCCTCCTTCTTTCAGTCCGTTAATCCCTTCACCATCCTCATTTTTGGATCTGCGTTCAGTTGGCTCTGGCTCTACCTGGATCGTAAGAAAGCGGATCCATCGACGCCGATGAAGTTCGCCCTGGGGTTATGGCTGTTGGGATTGGCCTTTCTGGCGATGGTCGTCGCAGCAACCGAAGCGAGGACCGGCCTGGCCGGGCCCCACTTGCTGTTGATTACCTACGTGGTCTACACCTGGGGGGAGCTCTGCCTCAGCCCCGTTGGACTGTCCATGGTGACCAAGCTCGCACCCGAGCGACTGCAGAGCCTGATGATGGGGCTCTGGTTCTTCACTTTTGCCTTGTCGAACTTGCTGGCCGGGCTTGTGGCCAGGTTCTCCGAGCGGTTTGTGCCCAAGACAGTTGGCGGGGAGGCCGAGTGGACGTTCCTGATTGAAGGCTTGCCGGGGTTCTACTTGATGCTTGTCTTGGCGCCGCTGGCAGCGGGGCTGCTGATCGCCTGCCTGACCCCAGTGCTCAAGAAGTTGATGCACGGCGTGCACTAACCGTTGCGGACGATTTCTTCTTGCCAGCTTTCCATCTGGAGCAAGAGGGACGGGGCAAAAAGCGGACAGGTCGACCTGTCCGCTTCTGTTTATTGTGAACTCAAGTAAGGCGAGACGGATGACCAGGGTTCGAAGTGGTTCTGTATTTCAACGAGCGATGGAGTTGATGCCAGGGGGCGTCAATAGTCCGGCTCGAGCGTTCGGCGCGGTGGGCGGCGAGCCGATTGTGATCGAGCGAGGCGAGGGCTGCGAGCTAATCGATGTCGACGGCAATCGATACCTCGACTATGTCCTCTCGTGGGGACCGTGCATTCTTGGGCACGCCCATCCAGCTGTGCTCAATGCGGTCGAACAGGCAGCGCGGCGAGGATTCAGTTTTGGCGCGCCGACCGAGGCGGAAAACGAACTCGCTTCGCTAATTATCGACGCTGTCAAGTCGATCGAGAAAGTCCGCCTTGTCAGCTCGGGAACGGAGGCGACGATGAGCGCGATCAGACTCGCCCGAGGCGCCACAGGGCGCGAACTGATCGTCAAGTTTGCCGGGAACTATCACGGTCACGTGGACAGCCTGCTTGTGGCCGCTGGCAGCGCCGCGGCCACGCTCTCGGCACCCGATTCGCCCGGCGTGACGATCGGCTGCGCCAAAGATACGATCGTGCTTCGCTACAACGATCCACAGTCGCTGGAAGAGTGCTTCAAGAAATCTGGCGAGCGCATCGCGGGCGTCATCTTCGAGCCTGTTGTCGGCAACATGGGATGTGTTTCTCCCTCAACGGATTTCCTCAACGCGCTGTCCGATCAGACGAAACAGTACGGCTCGCTGCTGATCTGCGACGAAGTGATGACGGGCTTCCGAGTCGCCTACGGCGGCGCCCAGGCTCGATTCGGCATTGATCCCGATATCACGACGTTGGGCAAAGTCGTTGGAGGCGGCATGCCGATCGGAGCTTTCGGCGGCAAGCGGGAAATCATGGACCAGATGTTGCCCGTCGGCAAGGTCTTTCAGGCTGGCACTCTGAGTGGCAACCCGTTGGGCACTGCCGCCGGCTCAGCGACACTCAAAGAGCTTCGCGACAACCCGCCCTATGATCAACTGGAGGCTCGCGGAGAACAACTGCAAGAGGGGCTGCGGCAAGCGGCGGCGGACGCGGGCATCCCCCACTCGCTCGCCCGAGTCGGAAGCATGGCGACGCTGTTCTTTCATGACGGCCCGGTCCACTGTTGGGATCAAGCGAGCCAGTGCGACACGGCTGGCTTTAGCCGCTATTTCTGGGCCATGATGAATCGGGGCGTCTACTTGCCTTGCAGCCAGTACGAAGCTTTCTTCCTCTCGACTGAACACACCGAAGCCCACATTGAGACAACGATCGCTGCCGCCCGTGAAGCACTCGCTGAAGTCACTCGCTGAAAGTGCTTCCGCAAGAGCTGCGACAACAAGAGCTGCGACAAAGGGGAGAATGATATGCGATCCCTTGCCTTGGAAACGTCCACGCGGTCAGCCTCCATCGCGTTGCTTGATTCGGACGAAGCGGGCAGCGTTCAGCTCGTGCAGGCCTTAGAGATACCCGTCGAACAGCGGACGGCGGAAAGTCTGATTCCTGCATGTCGCGACCAGCTGTGTGGAGTTGGCTGGACGCCGAATGATCTTGATCTGATTTGCGTGTCGGTCGGTCCGGGCTCTTTTACCGGTCTTCGAATTGGCGTCGTCGCCGCAAAGACACTTGCCTATGCGGTCTCAGCCGATGTCGCTGCAGTAAGCAGTCTACAAGTCGTCGCGGCTCAGGCGGCTCAATCGCAGGGCGCCGCCAACATCATCGCGGTCAGCGACGCACAGCGAGGGCAGCTGTTCTCTCAGTCTTTTGCAGGAAGCGACGGTCGGTATGCTCCCCAAGGTGAGGCGTCCATTGTCGACGTGGACGCTTGGCTCGCGCAGGAGTTGACAGGATGCTGCCTGATTGGAGAGGGCCTTGGTCGAATTCGCGAACGCCTGCCGGTCGGGGCGATGGTGGCTGATGAGGACGCCTGGCGCCCTCGGGCCGAGACCGTCGGCCGTTTGGGAATCCTCGCGTTTCTGCATGGTCAGCGAGGCGACCTGTGGACCCTCTCGCCTCGATACGTTCGGGCCAGTGCCGCCGAAGAAAAGATAGCAGGGAAAGATCCGAGTAATCCGCAGAACTGACCTCATCGTGGCGCGTTATCGACTCGTGCTGGAGCTCGCAACCCCCAACTCTCAGGAGCGTATGGACGAAGGTTGAATCGAGAGGTAAAATTCAGGGTTTGAGATTTGGTTAGACTGGGCGTGTTTTCGTCGTAACTTGTTGCTTCGAAATCGCTTACGCTAGAGAGGTGTGGGTGTGAAGCGAGCGATGATTAGCGATATTCACGGGAATCTTGAGGCCCTCAATGCGGTCCTCGATGATATTCGTGAATTCGGAGTCGACGAAATCTACTGTCTGGGCGACATAATTGGATATGGACCCAACCCGTGCGAGTGTCTCGACACGATTATCCGCGTGGCCAAAGTCACGATTCTGGGCAACCACGACCAAGCAGCCCTGTTCGATCCGGACGGGTTCAATCCGGTTGCTTTGCAAGCCGTTTATTGGACCCGTGACCAGTTGGACAGCATCGGCGCTGCAGCGTCCGTAAACCGGCGTTGGGATTTTCTTGGCGAATTGGCGCGAACTCACAAGAACGACGAATTGCTGTTCGTCCACGGTTCCCCCCGCGAACCGACGAACGAATACGTCTTTCCGGAAGATGTTTACAACCAGAAGAAAATGGACGCCCTTTTTGGGCGAATAGAACGGTATTGTTTTCAGGGACATACTCACATTCCCGGCATATTCACCCAGGAACAGGAATTCATCACACCCGATGAAGTTGATTATCGGTACCAAATGGATGAGCGGCCCCTGATGATCAATGTCGGTAGCGTAGGACAACCGCGCGATAACGACCCTCGCTGCTGTTATGTTGTCTTAGACACGGAGGCAAAAACCCTGGATTTCCGCCGGATTGAATACGATATTGAGGCCACCGCCAAGAAAATCTACGACGCTCCCGACCTCGACAATATGCTCGGTGATCGGCTAAAGAGCGGCCGCTAGATGCTGCAGCTAGTTCGCGCCCGCTATTGACCTTCAGCCAGCCCGATTTTAGACTCTTTCGGTCACCTTAGTTCTTTGCCAATTTGCGTTTACGACAATCCGTCGTGAACCGTTCTTCGATACGGACCCGGCCCCGTCGTGAAGCGAGCCATTGTCAGCGACATCCACGGAAACCTTGAGGCACTCGAGGCGGTCCTGGAAGATATCAAATCCCGGAATGTTGACGAGGTATTATGCCTGGGCGACGTTATTGGGTATGGGCCCAACCCTTGCGAGTGCATTGACCGGGTCATGGACTTCGGCCTCACGGTCCTAGGGAATCACGATCAAGCGGCTCTGTTCGATCCCGAGGGATTCAGCAGCGGGGCCGAGCGTGCCATCTTCTGGACTCGCCAACAACTCGAATCACCCGAGTCCGATCCAGAGGCAAGCCGTCGGCGATGGGATTTCCTTTGTGAACTTCCTCGCAGCCACCGGGAGAGCGGCGCCCTCTTCGTCCATGGATCCGCCCGTAATCCGCTTAACGAATATGTGTTCCCCGAGGATATCTACAATCAAAGAAAGATCGAACGGATCTTTAGCCTGGTAGAGCGTTTCTGCTTTCAAGGGCATACCCATGTACCCGGAGTTTTTCTCGATAGTGGGCGATTTTTGTCCCCCTCAGATGTCGATTTCCAATATGAGTTTCCCGCGGAAGGAAAAATGATGGTCAACGTTGGCAGCGTCGGTCAGCCTCGAGATGGCGACCCACGCCCATGCTACGTTGTTTTCGATGGAGAATCGGTCGCTTTTCATCGCGTTGACTACTCAGCCGATGCGACCGTGGAAAAGATCTACGATATCCCTCAACTCGATAACTTCTTGGGCGATCGATTGAGGGAGGGACGTTAGTTCGATACAAGATTCCCCCACTTGCTCAGAATAGTTGTTAGCTGCCCAACTTGATGCTCGCGGGCCCCGTTGGGCCCATCTCGTTCATGAAATCTAAGGCCGGACCGTGGAAAAGCGCTACGTTACGTTTATCGTGCTCTCACTCATGTTGGTGGTTAGCCATCAACTGATCATGTCCACGTTCTTTCCGCCCCAGGAAGTTGTTGAGGCGGACGGCGAGTTGGACCCGGACGAAGGCAAACCAGACGAGGACAAGCCGGACGGGGACAAGCCAGACGAGGACAAGCCAGACGAGGACAAGCCAGACGAGGACAAGCCAGACGAGGACAAGCCGGACGAGTCCAAGCCGGACGGGGACAAACCCAAAGAGCCAGGGAATGGTCAGCCAAACGATCCGCAGCTGCTGAAGGGCGAGCCCAAGATCGGCGAGGACTTGCCGCGGGCGACCGTCGCCAGGCAGTGGACGGTCTTGGGTAGCTACAAGACTGGTCGACACTTGGCCTTCTTGATTAACAAGGGAGCTGCGGTCCGCCGTGTCGAGCTCGTGGAGCGTAAAGCGAACGGCAAACTGCGTTACCGCGACTTGGTCAATAAGTCAGGATATCTCGGCTACCTTGGTCTCCAAGCAAAGTTGAATGGCGGTTGTCGGATCCAAGTCGTGGGACCCGGTACTCCAGCTGACTCGGCGGGGATCAAGGCGGGCGAGACGTTGGTCTCGGTCAACGCCGCCGCGATCGCTCAACCAAGCGATTTAGCTGAGGCGCTTGGGGAGACCAAACCGAATGACGACATAGAACTTGAAATTCTCGGCGCCAACGGCGCGTCGCGAGTCGTCCGCGTTGTTCTTGCCGAGCGACCGTTGGCAATCATCAGCGACGAATACGACCTGCTTGGCGGCGGCCTTGCCCACCCAGCGTCCTTCTTGATGTCGATCAATTCGATCCGCAATGAAGGGCAAGCGAGTGTGGGCGTGAAGCTGGGTGAGCTGGAAATTCGCAATCTGCCTTCGATGCGGTCTGGCAATTGGGAAATACTTGAAGCCAGTTCGGAAAAGGCCACTTTTAGGTGGAGCTATTCGCGCGATGAGCTTGGGCAACTTGGAGTCGATGGGGCGTTGGAAATCGTCAAAACGTTCCAGCTGCCGACGACAGCCGCAGGACCGGATGACTATCATCTCGATTTCGATGTGTCGATTCGCAACACAGGCGGAAAGGCGCTGCAGGTCGCCTATCAATTGGATGGTCCCAATGGTCTGCCCAAAGAAGGCTGGTGGTATCTCTACAAGGTGCATCCGGGTTGGGGTACATGCGGAGCTCGTGACGTTGTTTGGCGAACGGGTGCGAATTATGAGTTGCGAAGCGTCAACCAGATTTGGAAGCGCGAGAATGGGAATAAGAAGGCGCCAGTAGAGCCAGCCTTTCTGGGCAATGAATCGTCGGTTCGCCGCACGGTGAAGTTCGTTGGTGTAGACACCCAGTATTTTAATGTTGCGATCCTGCCCAAGGGCAGTGGGGAAAGCGGCCTTGGTGAACAGACGTTTCAGGAGTTGACGCCGTATCTAATCAATCCGGCCAACACATTGCCCAAGAAGCAGATCCGACTTGGCAACGTCTCGTTTCGCATGATCAGCGAAGTGGAACTGCTCAAACCGGGCGCATCCCATTCGCATGAGTACGCCATTCTCGCCGCCCCGAAGCGGACATCGATTCTGGCTCGCTATGGGATGGATGAGACGATTGTTTGGGGGTGGTTTTGGTGGGTGGCTTGGCCGCTTAGCCAACTGCTTCATTTCTTTTTCGGGCTCGTCGCCAACTATGGTCTGGCGATTCTGTTCATGACCATCATGGTGCGTGCCTGCGTGCATCCCATCAGCCGCAAGGCCCACAAGAACACGCAGATGATGCAGTCCTTATCGCCGGAAATCAAGAAGCTGACCGAGCGATACAAGGACGATCCTCAAAAGAAAATGGCGGCTCAACAAGAGCTTTACAAGAAACACAACTTCAACCCACTCAGCGGCTGCTTGTTGGCTTTTTGCCAATTCCCGATCTTCATCGGTCTCTACCGGTGTTTGTCGGTTGACGTTGAGTTGCGAGACGCGGCGCTGATCCCCGGCCTAAACTGGTGCACCAATCTGGCTGGCCCTGACATGTTGTACGAGTGGGGCCCGGAAGCTTGGCCATTCTTGACGGCATACACCGGTTGGCTCGGCCCAAACCTCAACGTGTTGCCGCTCATCAGTGTTGTGTTGTTCATTGTGCAGCAGAAGATGTTCACGCCGCCAGCGACGGATGAACAGCAGCAAATGCAGCACAACATGATGAAGGTGATGACTTTGTTCATTGGAGTCATGTTCTACAAAGTCGCATCGGGGCTCTGTTTGTATATCATCATCTCCAGTCTTTGGGGTGTGCTGGAACGCAAACTGATGCCGACGAAGACCTTGGAGGA
>CAZWOU010000132.1:7987-20215 GCA_964635375.1 uncultured Pirellulaceae bacterium
AACATAATGAAGAGAGCGCGAAGCCTGATCCGGTCGCCAAGGAAAGGCCTAAGCGATCCGCTGAGGACATCAAGAAAGCCGAGAACGCCTCACGCCGCAAGCAACGCAAAGGCAAGAAAAAGGGCCGATAGCTCGATGCCTGCAAGTTTCTGGGACTCGCAAGACACTATCGTCGCTCGAGCGTCAGCGCCTGGCGGCGGGGTCCGTGGCGTGATTCGAGTTTCCGGCCCGGACGCCGTTCGGATTGTGGCCGGGATCTGCGAGCCGGCCGACGCGATTCGCAACCTCAGCTTCCCCGCTTCGGTCGCAGTGACCGTGCGACTGAGCGAACTGGAATCCTCCGCGCCTGCGAGGGCTTTGGTATGGCCCGACAAACGCAGTTACACTCGGCAGCCCAGCGTCGAACTGCACACGATTGGCGCTCCTCCTGTCTTGGAGGCGATTCACGCCGCGTTGGCTGTCCGCGGGGCGAGAACGGCGGAGCCCGGCGAGTTCACTCTGCGGGCGTTTCTGGCCGGTCGCCTCGACTTGACCCAGGCTGAAGCGGTGCTCGGCGTGATTGACGCGTCGGGGCGAGATGACCTGGATGTCGCGCTCGAACAACTGGCAGGCGGCTTGACCACTCCGCTGGACAGCATTCGCGATTGCCTACTCGACTTGCTGGCCCAGTTGGAAGCTGGCCTCGATTTCGTTGATGAGGACATTGAGTTCGTTACGGCCAGTGAATTGGAGGCCCAACTGGCGGCGGCTCTCGATGAACTTGAGACCCTGCAAAGGCAGCTTGAGACGCGACAAGACTTCGCTGAGCGACCGATGGTTGCCCTCTGTGGTCCGCCCAACGTCGGCAAGAGCAGCCTATTCAACGCGCTCCTAGGGCGAGATGCCTCGATCGTCTCAGCATCAGCAGGGGCGACGCGGGACTACGTGGGGCAAAAACTGCAACTCGACGCGACCCGCTCCTGCACGCTAATTGACACGGCCGGCGCGGACCGTCGCGGTCAAGGTTCCGACGCCCTCGCCCAACAAACTTCGCAATCAGCAAGCCGTCAGGCAGCGGTTCGGCTGCTCTGCACCGACCAGGACCATACGGCCTCCGCGAGCCAGTCCAGCGTGATCCTGGTTTTGACCAAGGCGGATCTGAGACGCTGCGAACGCGACGCGCCCAACGGGAGTTCGAACGAACAGGAGTCGTCGTCCAGCGAGAAGGCTAGTCAGTCGCCCACCAGCGCCAGCCAGTCGCCCACCAGCGCCAGCCAGTCGCCCACCATCGCTCTGGGTGCGGCTCCGGTCAGAACCAGTGCAACCACGGGCGAGGGAATTGACGAACTGCGTACGCGAATTGCCTCTGCGCTGCAGAGCGTCTCTGCGTCCCACGCTCAGCAAGGCGTCGCTACGCGTTGCGGCGGGAGCTTGCGATCCGTTGGCGAGGCGCTCGCTCGAGCTCGCTCGGCGTCGAAGGAGTCTGCCGGTGAGGAACTTGTTGCGGCCGAATTGCGACTGGCGCTTGATGAGCTTGGTCGCGTCGTCGGAACGATATACAACGATGATGTTCTGGATCGTGTCTTTAGCCGATTTTGCATCGGCAAGTAGCCTACCTCGCTGAGGAGCAATTGAATGTCAAGGCAACCGTTGAACCTTCCGGTCGGGCAAGTTATTCGGCTCCGTGATTTCGATGCATCGTATCACGATCCACAATTTGACAAGAAGTCTGCAAAACTCCGCATTCGAGAGAACACCAAACAGTTGGACGAACTGGGGCATCGGCTCTACGCCGAGAACCGACAGGCCTTGTTATTGGTGCTGCAAGGGATGGACACCGCCGGCAAAGACGGGACGATTCGAACGGTGCTGCGAGGAATCAACCCTCAGATTTGCCGCATTGCCTCGTTCAAGGCCCCCAGCCATGTGGAATTGGACCACGATTTTCTTTGGCGCGTTCACAACGCGACGCCTCGGCATGGCGAAGTGGGGATCTTCAATCGGTCTCACTATGAGGACGTCTTGATCGTCCGCGTGGAGGAACTCGCGCCCGAGTCGGAGTGGCGAAGCCGCTATGAGAGAATCAATGAGTTTGAGCGACTGCTGACTCAGGGCGGCATAACGATCGTCAAGTGCTTTCTCCATGTCAGTAAGGAGGAGCAGCGGGAGCGGCTTCAGTCTCGTTTGGACCGCCCGGAGAAACGCTGGAAATTCAACCCCGGGGATCTCGAGACGCGGGCGCGTTGGGACGACTATCAGGCCGCCTACGAAGACGCGCTCAATCGCTGCAACACGGCCCATGCACCGTGGCATATCATTCCTTCGGACAGGAAGTGGTACCGCAATCTTGCTGTCAGCCAGTTGGTGCTTGATACAATGGTGCGAATGGCCCCGCAGTTCCCGGCCGCGGAAGGCAATTTCGAGAACGTGGTGATCGAATAGGGGCCCAAAAGCCCTGTTTGCGGCTGTTTGCCCGATCGATTCTTGTATTCGAACGTGACTTCCCGTACGCTCTAAGGGGCTTGGAGAGCGATTCTTGCGCGAATATTGGCCTCGAATCAACCCACCATGACATGGTTCGTGTTCCCGTTTCTTGGCGGGAAGCACATTTCACAAATAGATAACACGATTAAGGAGTTGCTTCGATGAAGAATCGCCGCAAATTCATGAAGACCTCAGCTGCGATTGGCGCCGGCTACTTCGTTGCCGCCGGAGTAGCGCCGAAGAAGAGCCTCGCTGCGATCGAGACCATTTCGTTTGCCAGCATCGGCGTAGGCGGAAAAGGCACCAGCGACTCGAATGATGCTGGTCGCAGCGGTGACATGATTGCGATTTGCGACATCGATGACATTCGCCTCGAAGCCGCCGCGAAGAAGTGGCCCAAGGCCAAAAAGTACAACGACTACCGCAAACTCTACGATGAAGTGGGCAAGACGATCGATGCGGTCACGGTCAGTACGCCCGACCACAGCCACGCGCCAGCCACTGCCTTGGCTCTTCGGATGGGAAAGGCCTGTTTTACCCAAAAGCCTCTGACCCACTCGATTTACGAGGCGCGCAGATTGGGCGAGTTGGCCAAGGAGCACAATTGCGTAACCCAAATGGGAAACCAGGGCACCGCCAACCCAGGTCTGAGGCGAGCAGCTGCTTTGATCCAAACGGGGATCCTCGGCGACATGAAAGAGGTGCATGTCTGGACCAATCGGCCAGTGTGGCCGCAAGGCATAGATCGTCCGACCGAGGAGCCGCCGAAACCCTCCCACATCCACTGGGGTGAGTTCATCGGTCCCGCGAAGTTTCGCCCCTACCACGATGTCTACCAGCCCTTCAAATGGCGTGGTTGGTGGGACTTCGGCACCGGCGCTCTGGGCGACATGGCTTGCCATACCTTGAACATGCCCTACTTTGCACTCAAGCTGGCCCACCCGTTGTCCGTGGTCGCCGAGACCTCTGGACACAACAAGGAAACTTATCCCTCTTGGTCGATCATCGACTTCAAGTTTCCCAAGAACGAGCTGCGCGGGCCGATCACGTTGAAGTGGTACGATGGCGGCAAGCTGCCGCCGGAAGACCTCATCAAAGGCTCCACTTTGTCAATGAAGAAAAGCGGCACCTTGATTGTCGGCAGCAAAGCTTCGCTCTACTCCCCCGGCGACTACGCCGCGAAATTCGAAGTCTACACCGCTGACGGCAAGGTTGAAGAGTTGCCGGACGTGGAATACAAACGTTCCCCGGGCCACTTTCAGGAGTGGGTTCAGGCGATCAAGGGCGGCGAGGAAGCGATGTCGAACTTCCCCAACTATGCTGGACCTTTGACCGAGACGATTCTTCTTGGAAACTTGGCTGTATGGGCCGATGGCAAGAAGATCGAGTGGGATGCGAAGAACCTCAAGGCCACCAACGCGCCCGAGGTTGCCAGCATCATCAAGCATGAGTACCGCGACGGTTGGTCGCTGTAACATCGCCATGCTTCGCGCAGACGTGATAAGAGAATACGCACGTCAGGCAATCGTCTGACGTGCGTTTCTTTATTTCCTAGCGTTTGTCTTCGTAGCGTTTGTGTCGTCTGAAAGTGGGCCGTGAGGGGCTCGAACCCCCGACATTCGCGTTGTAAGCGCGACGCTCTAGCCAACTGAGCTAACGGCCCCGGCTGGGCTTGGAAGTTAAGGTTTCTCTTCGGCTCTAAGAAGCTCGCGATGAGAGCGCTGTAGGACTGTGATTCCAGCTTCAACGACCACATAGCAACTTAGGTCGTTCGAAAACGATTTGCAAGCCGCCTTCCCGATCAATGGACATCGCTCGCCGCAGATTGTTCGCTAAACTGTACGCTTTTCCGCCCTTGCCCCAAATTGAGTGATTGCTGTTATGGACTTCGTTTTGGCGCCCTTGATGGCCGCCCATCTGCTGTTAGTGAATGTCGCTTGTGCCGGTCCTATGGTCTGCATCTGGTTGGAGTACCGAGCTGGTAAGGGTTGCGGGGCGGCCGAGACAGCTTGCCGCACACTGAGTCGCGACGCTTTCACAGCCCTCTTGGTTGGTGGGTTGCTTGGCGCCCTCGTGTTTGTGATCGTTTGGAATGATTCCTATCGGACAACTTTTGGCTTGATGAGTTCGAAGATCAACTATGGTGCGATCGAGTACCTCTTCTCACTCGTCCTGATGGGGCTTCATGCGTTCGCCTGGAAAAGGCCCGCCAAGTCCAAGGAGATGACACTCCTCCGCTGTTTTGTGTTGTTACTGGCCGGTACGAATCTGCTCTACCATTTCCCCTTCCTATTCTTGATTCTGGGAAATGCGGCATCGGGACTGCTCAACCACGCCGGCGAGATCGACGCCTCTGCGTTTCGTTCGCTGATGATCGATGGCGACGTGCTTCCCCGAGCTGCGCATTTCATCGTTGCCTGTTTTGCGGTAACCGGCGTTTGGATGTTCATTCGCGCGAGTCGGATTAAGGATGACAAACAGCGAGACCAAGTGATCCGTTGGGGCGGTGCGATTGGGCTGACTCCGACATTACTGCAGATTCTTGTCGGCTTGTGGATTATCATCCGCCTGCCGCGCCCGGCCATGAGATCGCTGATGGGGCAAGATCTGACCGCCACCATTTGCTTGGTCGTGTCCGTGTTGCTCGCCTTTTGGCTGATGCATCTTCTCTCGATGGTGGCTCTGGGGAAATCGGACAAGAAAGGCAGGTCGAAAGCCGCCTTGGTGTTGGGGATCGTCGTCCTTTTGATGTGCGGTGTTGTGCAGCGCATCAAGCACTCCGGCGTCGCCCAAGCAGCGGCAGAACAGCATCGCTCGGGCGAATAACATGGTTGGGAACAGGGGCAACTAGCCGCCTTTCACTCGGAAACTTCGCTTTCGCGGGCGGGAGAGTCGGCAGTCGGTCCGAAGTGGGGAAACGATGGTTGATTGTATTGCAATCCGCGACACGAAGACCGGCTCGAGCGCCAAGGTGCTCGTTGGCTTCGGCTTCAACTGCTTTTCGTTTGTGGCTTGCGATGAACAGGGCGAGCGGGAACTGTTGTGGGCGGAGGCGGATTTCGAATCGGGGGACAAACGGCCGTCCGGGAGCGGCACGCCCTTACTCTTTCCGTTTCCAGGACGGTTGCCTGGAATGGTCTTCTCGTGGGACGGTGTTGAGTATCCACTGGAATCCAACGACGGAAGAGGCAACGGAATACACGGATTCGTTCACTGCCGTCCGTGGCGAGTGCTCGAGGCGACCGAGTCCCATGTCGTTGGCCAGTTTCAGGCCTCGATCGATGACCCCAGTTTACTCAGCCGCTGGCCGGCCGATTTCTGCATCCAGGCCAAGTACTCGCTGAGCGGGAATCGGCTTGACTGCGAGTTGACGGTTTCCAATCCAGACTCGAAGCCCTTGCCGTGCGGGCTGGGCGCCCACCCGTATTTCCGCCTGCCGCTGGGCGCCGGAGACGCGAGCCGGAGCCATGTGCGACTGCCGGTACGCTCACAATGGGAGCTCCTTGAGATGCTGCCAACCGGTCGGCGACTGGATGTGGATCGCAGTTTGGCGGACGGTGCTAGTTTTCAGTCCCTGTCGCTGGACAACGTGTTTACCTCACTTCAATTTGATCGGGGTTGGTTTCGTGCTGAGATTCTCGACCCGAGCGAGAATCGTCGCTTAAATATTTCTTTTGACGAGTCGTTCTCCGAGTGCGTCGTCTACACTCCGCCCCACCGCGAAGCGATCTGCATTGAGCCCTACAGTTGCGTTCCTGGGGCAGCCGCGCGGACGGATTTTCAGCACGGCTGGAAAGTTCTCGCTCCAGGCGAGTCATGGTCCGCGAAGGTGATCGTGGAGTTGAGCGGAGGCGGAGAGTAAGCCCCTTGTTCGCCTGACCGACCGGCGGCGTGATGCGCAAGAAAAAACGGCTGGTTCCAACCCGTCCAAGGGGATCCAGCCGTGAATCAGTTCGCCAACCTTCTCGACGCGACTATTCAGTGCCGGCCTGTGGAGTGGCGTTAGCAGGCGCGCCTGGCAGTTTGCCGCCCTTGATTAGTTCACCGAAGGTCTTGCCTTCCTTGTTCTTGATTACGAGAACTTTCTTGAAGGCTTCGGTAAGCTCCGCTTCGACCTTCTTGGGCTCACCGGCAACTCTGGATTTCTTGTAGTTCTTCCTGTCCAAGTATTTTGACAGTGCGAGACCGAAGTCGTTCTTGTTCTTCTTCTTCTTGCCAAAGTGACAGATGAGACACTTCTCGGCTTTGACCCTCGCGGCATAATCGCTGTCCTTGTTTTCATCCGCATAGTGCTTGGAGAAATACTTGCCGAACAAGGGGTCCGCAGTTGCCAGACCTGCAAAGTTGAACGCCAACAAAGTACAAGACATCAAGAAGAAACCTCTCAAGAACAAACCTCTCTTCATCCTAGCCTCCCAAAGTCGGAAATAAGGGGCGGTCACTTGGCGGGGCTTGCGATCACAAGCGAGTCGACACGCGATCATGATACCATAACGCGCGAGCCGCCTCAGCTGAAGTGCGACCTCGGCGACCCTGCTAGCACCAGTAGCAATGAATGACGCTCGCTATCGTGGTCGCTGGTTGTTTGCGGCCCGCGTATCACTTGCCGAGGCGGACTCAGGCGCCTCGGACGAGTGCTAGCCGTCAGCGAGCCATTGGGCGGCCTGTTTTGCCCAGTAGGTGAGAATGATATTGGCGCCGGCCCTCTTGATCGCGGTTAGCGTTTCCAGGGCAACAGCCCGCTCATCGACCCAGCCGTTGGCCGCCGCGGCTTTCACCATCGCAAATTCGCCCGACACGTTGTATGCCGCCATTGGTACCTCGGGGAACCGATCGTGCATGGTTGCCACAATGTCGAGATAGGCCAGCGCCGGCTTGACCATGATGATGTCCGCTCCTTCTTTCAGGTCGAGCGCGACTTCGCGGATGGCTTGACCAACACCGCCTGCGGGATCCATTTGATAGCTTCGCCGATCGCCAAATTGAGGCGTGCTGTCCGCCGCGTCTCGAAAAGGGCCGTAGTAGGCACTGGCGTACTTCACCGCGTAGCTCATGATTGGAAGATGCTCGAACCCTTCGCCGTCGAGCGCAGTGCGAATCGCGCCGATCATTCCATCCATCATGCCGCTCGGGGCGACCAAATCCGATCCGGCTTGGGCGTGGCTAATTGCCTGGCGGCCGAGCATCTCAAGCGTGGCGTCGTTATCGACGTCGGTTCGACCTGTCCGTTCGTTGATCACGCCACAATGGCCGTGATCCGTGTATTCGCAATAACAAACGTCGGTGACGACCAACAAATCGGGGGCCGCGTCCTTGACTGCCCGTATCGCCTGTTGGATGATCCCGTCCTGCTGACAGGAATCGGAACCTTCGGCATCCTTCGTGTCGGGGATCCCAAACAGTACAATTCCCCCCAAGCCAAGTTTTTCCGCCTCCTTGGCCTCTGCCTGCAAGAGATCAACGGATAGCTGCGAATGTCCGGGCATCGAGCCGATGGGCCGAGATTCGTTTCGGCCGCCGCGGACGAACAGCGGCAAGATGAAGTTTGAGGGGGCGAGCAACGTCTCCTGAACGAGACGCCTGACCTGCGGGTGGTGACGCAAACGCCGCATTCGCACAGCGGGAAATTTTGGTGAATCTGTCATGCCGTTAGTCTATCTGCTCGAACCGATTGCGGCGAGCAGTGGTGGCGGTCGCAGCGAATTTCCTCAATCCAAAACGAACGAACGATCGGCCCAGACCATAGGAACGCAAGCGTGGATGGATTTCTCAACGTCGCCAAGCCGAAGGGCTGTACCTCGCGAGACGTGGTCAACCGGATTCAACGTCTCGTTCGCCCTCACAAAGTCGGCCACGCTGGAACGCTTGACCCGCTCGCCAGCGGCGTCCTCGTCGTCGCCGTGGGCCAAGCGACGAAGCTTGTTGAGAGGATCCAGCAGACGGCGAAGAGCTATCAGGGAGAATTCCTCTTGGGGCGCTCAAGCGACACCGAAGACACTGAGGGCGAGGTCATCGAAGTTGCCAATCCCCATGAGCCGAGCGAAGCCGATTTGCGGGTGGCCTGCCAACGGATGGTTGGCGAAATATCACAAATGCCGCCCCAGTATTCAGCCCTGAAGATTCGCGGAAAACGCGCCTACGATTTGGCCCGCCGCGGAATCAAGGCTGAGCTGAAGCCGAGACTCGTGCGTATCGACTCCTGTGAGTTAGTGCGGTACGAATATCCGCGGTTTGAGCTGGGCATCATCTGCGGGAGCGGCACCTATGTTCGCTCGCTGGGACGAGATATCGCCGATTCGCTGGGAACGTCCGCCGTCATGTCGGAACTCAGCCGGACAGCCGTCGGTCCGTTTCGCCTGGCCGACGCGATCTGTCTCGACACGATGGACCTCCCGTCGGCCGACCCGTCGGCGTTGGTTCCGCTCTGTTATCCACTCTCCGTGGCTGTGGCCGATCTCTATCGCCTCGACCTCACAGAAGAGGAGGCCGCCTCTCTAGGCCATGGTCGACGAGTTGCCAATCGTTTCGGCGATTCCTGGGAGACAGCCGCCGCTTTTGCCCCTGACGGCCGACTCGCTGCGATCGTGGCATGTTCGGACGCGAACCAGGTTCGGCCCCTGCGAAACTTCCCCTGCAATCCGCAATAGTCGCCGAGCGCCTGCGATTCTGGCGAAGAACTGATTGGCAATGCCTAGTCTTTGACGGCTTAACCGGTTCATCCGGATGGTTCGGCTGTTTCGACGAGGCAAAGGCGGCGGCTGTCTGAAATCAAATTGTGGAGTGGCGGCAACTTTCGTCGAAAATCACTTCGTAAGGAAGAATCTCGGGCACGGACACGCCCACGGGATGCCGACCCCGGCAAACGGTCGGCGTACGTTTGAAAGTGTGTCCATGTTCGAAAACCGCAATCTCCGGCTCGACTTGCTTGCGATAGGACTGTTGGCCTCAGTGGTCTTCTTGGGTCTGGCTCTGCTGACCTATAACCCGGCCGACCCCGTCCCCCAGCTGATCGCTCCCTTCAATGCGGTCTACACGCCCGACCAACTCGTCTATCCGCAGCCAGCCGAAGCGACCAATTTTTGCGGCCGCTGGGGCGCCCTTGCCGCTGACGCACTTCTCAATAGCCTGGGGCTTGGCGCTTACTACTTCGTGGTCTCGATTGGCGTCTTGGACTACTTGCTTCTCCGCCGCGCCAAAGTCGACTCGCTCCTCATGCGGACCACTGGTTGGGTGCTCTCCGTTCTTGGCGTCGTTACTCTATTCAGTCTAGTTGTTCCAGCCTGGTCACCTGGCCCGGTGGTTGGATCGGGCGGCTACGTTGGCGCGATGATTAGTGGCGTCGTCCGCTTGCACTTTGCCACGGCCGGTGGGCTGATTCTCTGCCTGAGCCTGATCATCGGCGGGCTGATGCTCTGCTCCGACTATGCGTTGCTGCACGTCGCCGCCACGCTTGGTGGAGCGATCTTCGTTGTGGCAAAGAACGGTGGAAGATCGGTCTCGCAACGCATCCGGCCTGGGCAGGAAATCGAAGCAGACGAAGCAGACGAAGCTGATGACGAATGGGAAGAGGAATGGGAAGAAGATGTTGAGGAGGATGTCGAGCAGAGCGATGAAGAGACGCCTTTGTCAGTGAGAATTCGCGGACGCAGCGTCGATCGAGATGGGGCGAATGAGGACCAATCTGAAGAGGAATTCGAGTTTGAAGAGGACGAAGAGTTTGAAGAGGGCGAAGAGACGCTCGATGAAGGCGAAGACGAATCCGAATGGGAGGACGACGAGGAGGAATCTGTTGAGGCGGATCTTGCGCTGCCGGTAAAGAACCATGCAGAGAAGACGCAAAGGACCGACGAGTCTCATGAGCCGACCATTCGAAAACGATCGAAATCCCAGGCAAAGTCGGAACATGACCTTGTCCGCGATCAGCTTGATGAAGATGGCCGCGATGCGAACGACTATGAACTGCCCGGGCTGGATCTACTGGAGTCGAGTGACGCTGTCGATTTTGATACGCAGGCGCGTGAAGTTCGCCGTAAGGCCAAGGTCTTGGAAAAGACCTTCCAGGACTTTGGGTTCAACGTCAAGGTCGTCGAAATTGAGACTGGCCCCGTGATCGCGCAGTTCGAAGTGGAACTCGAAGCGGGACTGCGGCTCTCCAAAATCACGGGCTTGGCAGATGACTTGGCAATTGCTCTGCGAGTGCCGAGTGTGCGCATTGTGGCGCCGATTCCAGGTAAGAACTCGGTTGGGATCGAAGTTCCCAACTCGACTCGACAGATGGTCCGCTTGCGCGAAGTCGTTGAGGAAGCCAATGGCAAGGCGGCTAAGATGCGGATCCCCATCTATCTAGGCAAGGACGTTTCGGGGAATCCCTTGGTCGTGGACCTCTCGACCATGCCCCACTTGTTGATCGCCGGTCGCACCGGAACAGGCAAGAGCGTCTGCCTCAACGCCATTATTACTTCGATGCTGATGACGCGCCGACCGGACGAAGTGCGGATGCTGATGATCGACCCCAAAATGGTCGAGCTGAGCGGATACAGTCGGCTTCCCCATCTGATGCACCCCGTCGTGACCGATATGCGAAAGGCTGAGGCGATCTTGGCTTGGGCTGTGGAGAAGATGGAAGAGCGATACCAGCTGCTGGCCAAGGCGGGTGTTCGACACATTTCGAGTTTCAATCAACTTGGGGAAGCCGAAGTCTACCGCCGCTTGCAGCCGGAGGATGAGGCCGAAAAATGTGGTATTCCCACCCGCTTGCCATTCATCGTCGTTGTGGCTGACGAAATTGCCGACCTGATGATGACATCGGGAAAGGAAGTGGAACAGCATATTATTCGCTTGGCGCAAAAGAGCCGAGCTGTCGGGATCCACCTGATTCTCGCCACGCAGAAGCCGACGGTGGACGTCATCACCGGCCTGATCAAGTCCAACCTGCCCGCGAGACTTTCTTTCCAAGTCGCAAGTCGAACGGATAGCCGAGTCGTTCTCGACGAGATGGGCGCCGAGAAACTGCTGGGCAATGGAGATATGCTGTTTCTCTGGCCTGGCACGAGCACCGTGCTGCGCGGCCAAGGCACGTATCTGTCCGACGAGGAGATAGACGCCGTTGTCGATTCGGTCAGCACCGGCGAACAAGAATTTGTCAACGAGCTGGTGAATCTGAAAGTCGATGACGATCAGGAGTCCGGCGACTTGGCTGAGTTTCGCAAGCGGGATGAACTCTACGAAAAGGCGATCGACGTTGTCGTTCGCGAACGGCGAGGGAGCCTCTCGCTGCTTCAGCGGGCGCTCGGAATTGGCTACGGCCGGGCCGCGAGACTGGTTGACTTCATGGCGGAGGACGGGATCGTTGGGGCCTATGCAGGCTCCCAAGCCAGGGAAGTTGTTCTCACCATGGAAGACTGGGAACGAATAAAGGCAGGCGAACCGCTTGTCGTTGGCAACGGCCGGCCAACCACCAAACCTCCTACTTCCCAGCCACGAAAAACGAAAGCCAACTCGCCTCGTACTCCCGACCCCTCCAAGGCCAATCGCCACGGCACTGCCAGACGCTCGAACATTGTGCGCCCTACTAACGCTGATACGCCCTGGGACGAAGAAGGCGACCTCCAGGACGACCCAGAACACGACAAACCCGCCCTTTGCATCGCTCAAGATCCGGCATCTTCGCCAGCCTACGACGACGGACCCGCCGGCTTCGACTCCAGCGGCGATGATGAGCAGGAATGCGACGAGCAGGAGTACGAGGAGCAGGAGTACGAGGGG
>CAZWOU010000133.1:0-20189 GCA_964635375.1 uncultured Pirellulaceae bacterium
TCCCGCCTTCGCGGCTTCGCTTCCCCTGGGCTGGTGTGTTGCGCCCTTTCAGGTCTGGGCCTCAGCGGGCTGAGCCAATGAGCTCAACTTGCCATCGCCGCCGGTGCAGGAGGAGAATTCTCAGCCAATTCCTAGAGGTGAGGCGGGCGCTAGTCAATGAACACGAATTCGTTGCTCATCAAGAGCCCTTGGATGAACCGGATCCAGACCAGCTTCGACCCCTCGCTCTTACCGCCGCCGTCCTGGTCCAATGGCTCTTGAAACCCAACCGCGATTTGTAGTTCGGCGGCCGATGGTTCTCGCCCGAACAACACCTGGAACAGGCGTCGAATTTTCTCGGTGGGGTCCAGGTTCCGCAGGTCGTCGCGCTGCTCGACTCGCAAAGCCACCTGACGCACGAAGTGGCTGTTCATGAAGAAAAGCGACTGGGCCGTTGTCGTGGTTTGAACGCGTTGGCCGCTGGCGGAAACCGGGTTCGGGTAGTCAAAGGCTGTGAGCAGCGGGTCGACATCCATGCGGTCGACGAAACCATAGATTGTCCGTCGAGCCACAAAAGCGTCGCGTTTGAGTAGGGCCACGGACGGACCGCCGATCCGTCGGTCCAGTTGATCTGCGGCGGCGAGCATCGAATCGCGCATCGACTCAAAGTCCAATCGCCGCGCCTTCATCCGCCACAACCAACGGTTGTTTGGATCGACTGCCATCGCATCGCGGCGTTCCAGAGATTGTTGGCGATAGGTTGCGGAAACGACGATCGAGCGTATAAGTCCCTTGATCGACCAGTTATCGCGTTGAAGTCGACGAGCGAGAAGATCCAGCATTGCGGGATGGCTCGGCGGGTCGCTCTGCAGACCAAAGTCATTGGTTCGCGAGACCAAGCCTGAACCAAAGAACCGCGACCAAACTCGGTTCGCGGCGACGCGAGCGGTGAGTGGATTATTGACGTCGACAATCGCATCCGCCAGTTCTCGCCGCCCGCTACCATCTTGGAAAGCCGTCTTCTTCGCGTTGAAGAACTCCAGGTAGCGCCGTCGCGTCGGCTGCCCGAGTCGGTTGGGGTTGCCGCGAACGAAGACTCGCGGTTCATAGAGCGGCTTCGCGTCGACCAGGACCATCGCCCGTGGGGGCGCTGATTTCGACACGCTCCAAGTTTCGACTTCCTTGAGCAACTTCTTGAATTCACCCTGTGTCGGGCGATCGGGCAGCAACGAAAGAAATCCCCACCCCATGACCTTGGGCAGGTTGGGCGGCGCCGCTGGCCCGCGGAACGCCATGACCAACTCACGCTCATCCTCGTCTTGAATGCCCGCCGCGCCAGCGGCCTCGGCGGTCGCCTGATGTTTCCTCTCCATTTGCTGCAACAACTCAGCGTAGCAGTCGGCCAAGTTCCGCCGACTGGTCAACTTGCAAGTTCCAATCGATTCGGCCACCAGCGGATTGAGCATTCCCGCTTTCAAGATTCGCTCGATTGCTTTCGGCGCCTGGGCGGCGAATGCCGCCTCGCTGAGGTCCGCGACGGCTCGCCACGCCGCCCAAACTCGCGGGCTACTCTTCTTCGGATCTTCCAAATAGATTCGCCAACGCCGTATCATCGTCGGGTTCAGTGCGCCCTTGTCGGTGAGCAGCATGAAGTCGTCGGTTGGCGGATGGTTTCGAACTTGGTGGGCGGCGATCAAGTACTCAGCAGCCCGAGTCTTGGCGCCAGTCACCAACTGTTCATGTTGTCGATCGACGAACTCGTGCAGTTTGCCGAGTCGCTGCTGCATGCCGGCTTTGAAGTTTTGATACGCTTCACTGTCGCGCGGTTGAGAAAACAGCGGAGGGAGCAGCGGTTCACGACTGCTGCGAAAGACGCCGTACAGCGAATAATAGTCGGCCTGGCTAATCGGATCGGTTTTGTGGTCGTGGCATCGCGCGCAAGTCACAGTCAAGCCCATCACACCCCGCATGACGACGTCGATTCGGTCGTCGATGATGTCGTGTGTGTTGTTCATGAAATGGGCGCCGACGGTTAAGAAGCCCATCGCCCGCAGGGCGGAGCGGTCGGTCAAATCAAGCTGATCCGCCGCGATCTGTTCCCGTATGAATTCGTCGTAGGGTTTGTCGGCGTTGAGTGCCTCGACAACATAATCTCGATACGCGTAGGCCCAGGGAAATTTCTTGTCTTCAAAGAACACATAGCCCTTGTTGTCGGCGTAGCGGGCCAGGTCAAGCCAGTATCGACCCCAGCGTTCGCCGAAGGCGGGCGAGGAAAGCAAGCGATCGACGAATCGCTCGTAGGCGTCGGGCGCCGTGTCGGACTCGAACTCGCGAATCACTCGCTCAGTCGGCGGCAGCCCCAGCAAGTCGAAATTGAGTCGGCGGGCCAGTGTTCGTCGATCAGCGGGCGACGACGGAGCCAACTTGGCTTCGCGGAGCTTTCGCCAGACAAAGACGTCAAGCGGCGAGCGAATCCAATCGGCAGCTTGGCGATCATGAGGCGGGGGCTGTGGGTCGACAAGCGGCTGAAAGGCCCAGTGGTCCTTACTCTGCCTGGCCAAGGAGGCGATGAGTCGGACGGACGCCGGCCAAGCAGCGCCGTCAGCGACCCAGGTGCGAAAGTCGGCGATCACATTCGCGGAGAGCTTGTCGCCGGATGAAGGCATGGTCAAGTCGTCGCGATGCTCCAAGGCTTGCATGATCCAACTTGAATCAATCGTCTCCAGATCAATCGCTGAACCGCGATCGCCGCCGTCGAGCATTCCGCTGCGAGTATCCAATCGGAGCGACGACTCCTGCTTCTTCTCGCCGTGGCAAGAGACGCACTTCTCAACTAGCACCGGTCGGACCCGGCGTTCGAAGAACTCGATTTGGCGAGCTGAGAAGTCGTCGTCAGCCAAGCACGTTTGCGATGCCGTTGTCAGGCAAATCGCAATCATCAACCAAAGGAGCGAAGTGGAGGAAGGTGTCATGGGCGAGGCTTTCTGTGGGCGAACCGTAGATTCTAGCACGAATGAAGTGGTAGCATGCACCATTCGGCAGATCGTCGCACGAGCACAAGCTCATTGATCGATGCCCAACAGCCAGACTCGGGCGGCGCTTCATCGCGCCAAAGCTTCGACCGCCCAGCTCAACGAGACGAGGTCATTATGTTCCCGCTTCTTTTGCTGCTTGTTACAGTCGTTGACACCCCGCCCGCCGCTGTTCAGGACGCCGGTCCCTGGCCGCCGAACATGCGAGGGGTCGGACGAGGCGCGGTGCTCGTGGCCAGCGATGATTTCCTGGTCGTGCCAGCTGCGGTCCAGGCAAAACGCGAGCTCGACGAGGCGACTGATTTTTCCGTCGCCAAGACTGCGCCGCAAGTTCACATGGCCTTCCATCGCCAGCTCGGCGACAAAGCCGCCAAACGCCGTTTGTGGTCGTCTTGGGGGGACATCTGCCTGGCGAGAAATGGAAAAGTCTACTGCGCCATCGGCGATCATGGGAATGCCGTGGGAGGCGATGCGAGATGTTTCGTCTACTGCTGGGACCCTGTCGCCAAGCAGCTCGAACAGATCGTGGACATGAACCAAATTGTTCCGCCGCGCCCCGGGCAGCCCGCCTGGTCGAAAGTACACGCCAAGATCGACGAAGGGCCCACCGGCCTGATTCTATTTAATTGCACCTTGAACAGCGGAGACCGAGCCAAGAATCCGGAATACGGCTGGAATGACTCGTTGCCCGGCGGGCAGATTTATCAATACGACCCCAAGACTCGCAAGACCGCCGTCTTCGCCAACTTGCCGCCGCGGCGCTGCAGCGCCACGTCCCGAGTCGATCGGAAACGAAACATCTGGTGGTGCAATCTTGAAGCGGGCGAAGGAAACGCTCTCTGGGGGCTCGACCTGACCACCAAGAAAGTCATCTACCAATCGGCCGACGGTCTGATCGATTTCAATCGCAACTTCGCGATCACCGGCGACGGGTCGATCTTCTTTAACGGCAAAGGCGGCATTTGGAAGTTGGACGCGGCTAGCAAACGGCCAGTGAAAACCGCCTCGACATTTCCCAACTCGAAGGGAATGCGATCCTCAACTCGCGAGTCAAAACGTGGATCGATCTTCGGCACGACCCATCAGACCAACCAACTCTTCCGCTACCAAGCCGCTAAGGACAAACTCACCATTCTCGGAACCAATTGGCTACTTGGGCAATACACCACAGTCTGTGAATTGTCGCCCGACGAACGTTTTCTGTACTACATGCCAGGCTCCCACGGCAAGGCCTACGTCGACGGTACGCCGGTCGTCCAATACGAGATCAAGACCGGTCAACGCAAAGTCATTGCTTTTCTGGCGCCTGTTTTTGAGAAAAGGCACCAGTACGTGCCTTCGGGTAGCTATGGAGTGAAGATCAGCGCGGATGGAGGTACGCTTTACGTCAATTTCAACGGGCACCCAGCGGACGACATTCGACCAGAGAAGATGAGACCCAATGGGTTTGGCTTGTGTGCGTTCGCCGCCATTCACATTCCCGAGTCCGAGCGATAGGCGGAGGGCAGTAAGGCGGAAGGCAATCTCGCGGAAGACCGATCTGCGCCCGGCGGCGCGATCTGTTCGGTCGAGTCAGAGCGAGTCCCGGGGGCCTTGGTTCTCCGCTTGAGCGACGATATCCATGCCGACCAACTCGCTCCACGCAGCCAGCAGCCGTTTCGTGATGGGACCGACCTGACCGGCGCCGATCGGCAGCCCGTTGAACTTGGTCGCCGGCATCATACAGTACGGGGTGCTGGTGAAGAACGCCTCGTCCGCATTGTAAATGTCATACGGTTGCAGACGAGTCTCTTTCGCTGGAACGCCAATCGTTGCGGCCAATTCCAACACGGTTTGGCGGCTGATGCCCGCCAGGCAGTTGTCCGCGATGGGAGTCAAGATCTGACCGTCGCTGACGACAAAAAAGTTGCCTCCCTTGTTCTCTGCAACATAGCCGTTCGTATCCAACAACACGACTTGAGCGTCTGGGTCGACGAGCCGTGCCTCGGCATCCGCAATTGTCAGCGACAATCGGCTGCGGTTCTTTACCCGTGAGTCGAGTGACTGAGCCGGCACGGCGCGGCTCATCGCGGTCACCGCGTGGCAACCCTTCGTGTAGTACTCCGCCCAGCCTCGCAGGTCCATGTGATCCGTGTAGATCATGACGGTGGCTGAGTTCGTTTGAACGGGACTCGGTCCGGACCTGAGCAATCCTCGTGAGATATTGTGCACGATCCAGCAGTCGTCCTCGGGGCGCAACCATTTCCGATTCGCCTCGTGCGTTTCCAACGTGATCTGCGTCAGCTGTTCTGGCGAATGACCCGGATCGATCCGAGCGACTTTGAGTGACTTGAAGAGCCGAGCAATATGATCACCAAGCCGAAATGGCTGATGTCGAAACGTCCGAGTCGATTCAGTGATGCTGTCACCGAGAAGAACGGCGGCGTCGAAGATGGAGATCTTCGCCTCCGACTCGGGAACAAGTTGGCCCGAAAGATAGACCTGACGCGTGGTGCGTGAAGTTGTTGGTGGTTGCGACATTGTCAGTCTCGCAGCAGTCGTTGATTGGCAGGGACAGATCGCGGCAGAGTCGTCTCTCGATAGCGGCCCAGTGTAGTGCCCCCAAACGGTTGCCTGCCAGTGCCAGGCTTAACAGCGGGCGCCCGATTGTCTCGCTATGGTCGAGCACTCCTCTCGCGAACACGCTCTGTCGCTGGGAATTGACCTGGGAAACCAGGGCATGGACAATGAGTCCGCAGCTTGTCACCAAGTCAGCCGGTTTCGCCTCTGAGAAAGAGAACCTCCAGCATGTCCCAGCCCCTTGTGTGCCAGCCCCTTGCCACGCCACGAGCCGATTTCCGCTTGTCTACCGGACGCCAATTACGACGCCGATCAATCGCCGTTGCTGCCCTGATCGTGACCATCATTCCGCAACTCACGTACACGCAAACCGCCAACGCAGATCCCGCCTCTCGCCCCAACATCGTTTTGATGATGGCGGACGATATGGGCTATTCTGACATCGGCTGTTTCGGAAGCGAGATTCACACGCCGGCGCTCAATCGTCTGGCCGAAGAGGGGCTTCGATTCACCCAGTTCTACAACACAGGGCGTTGCTGTCCGACTCGAGCGAGCCTGATGACGGGGCTCTACCCACACCAAGCCGGCGTGGGTTGGATGATGTCGGACAACGGCCACGATGGCTATCGAGGGGACCTCAACAATCGCTGTGTGACGATCGCAGAGGTTTTGCGAACAGCGGGGTACGGCGCCTACATGGCGGGCAAGTGGCATGTGACTCGACATACCAAGCCTGAGGGTCCGAAACACAATTGGCCAAAACAACGCGGCTTCGACAACTTCTACGGAACCATCACGGGCGCCGGCAGTTTCTTTGACCCAGCCACGTTGACTCGCGAGAACGAGCAGATTCCACCAGACGAAAAGGACTATTACTACACGGACGCGATCACGAATCATGCGATTCGGTTCATCGGCGAACACCGCAAGACGCGGCCCGACGATCCGTTCTTCCTCTATGTGGCCTACACGGCTCCCCATTGGCCGATGCATGCGTTGCCGGAAGACATCGCCCGCTATGACGGTCGCTACGATTCGGGTTGGGACGCGATTCGCTCCGAACGCTACATGCGAATGCTCAAGCTGGGATTGATCAAACGAGAATGGGGATTGACTGCCCGAGACGGACAAGTCAGCTCCTGGCGAGAGGAGCAAGAAAAGGCATGGAACATTCGGCGAATGGAAGTCTACGCGGCCATGATCGACCGCATGGACCAAGGCATTGGCAGGATCGTTGAGAAGCTGAAAGCTGAAAAACAGTCGGACAACACGTTGATCTTGTTTCTCGCCGACAACGGCGGCTGCGCCGAAGAGTATGGCAGTCGCGGCCCGGTCCGTCCAAACGCTGAGCAGGCAGCAAAACTTGAACCGATCAAAGCGGACGACCTGCAAGCCGCCATGCGGCCTCCGATCACTCGCTCAGGCCGACCCGTACAGACGGGCAAAGGAGTTATGCCCGGCCCGGCCCACACCTATATCGCCTATGGAAAACCATGGGCCAACGTCTCGAATACGCCATTTCGTTTCTACAAGCACTGGGTCCACGAAGGAGGCATCAGCTCGCCTCTTATTGTTCATTGGCCGAAAGGCGTCAGGCGGACTGGCGAGTTGGAAACGCAACCGGGTCACTTGATCGACATCATGGCAACCTGCGTTGAGTTGGCCGGCGCCAAATACCCCAAGAAGCGAAACGGCCAGCAAATCAAACCCATGGAAGGAGTGAGTTTGGTCCCCGCTTTTTCGGGCGGTCGCCTGGAGCGCGAAGCCATCTATTGGGAACACGAAGGCAATCGAGCCGTGCGCGTGGGCAAATGGAAGCTCGTCGCCGCCGGTGAGAAAGGCGCCTGGGAACTGTATGACCTGGAAAAAGATCGGACCGAGCGATTTGACTTGGCCGCGAAACAACCCGACCGCGCCAGCGAGATGGTCAAGTTATGGGAAGCCTACGCCCAGCGAGCCAACGTTCTTCCCCTGCGGCCGTACGCCAAACGCAAATAGGCGCCATGTTCGCCTCGATTTGTGTCTGTTTATGTTCGAGATTCGAGAGCAATCGAAACCATTACACCAGACACTAGGCGCAAGTCGTCAACGAAAGAGAGATTGAACCATGACAACCGACCCGCACAACCCGGTAACGTTGGCCAATTTCGCCAGCGATTTTGAAGCCGCCGCGCTCGTCAACGCTTTGGCCGCGAGTGGAATCAAAGCTTCCACCACCGGCGGTTTCACTGCTGGGTTCCGCGCCGAAGCGCCCGGAGAAGTTCACGTGATCGTCCGCAGCGAGGACAAAGAACAAGCCGACAAGGTGCTCGACGAATTCAAGCGTGGCGGACCTGACATCGATTGGTCGCAGGTCGACGTCGGCGACACAGACGGGTAGCTTGGCAATCCCAAGAGCCCTACCTGTAGTAAACCTTGGGGTCGTCAATGATCCACTGGGTGGACCAAGTCTTGCCGTCATCGCCGTTGCAGACGTTGAAGAAGAAAGTGCGGAAGTTCTCAGCGCGGGCGCCGTAGGGATAGGTGGAGGTGATGTAATCCTCGTCGGTCAATTCCTCGACGCCAGGACGGGCGTAGTAGTGGAGCATGCCGTCCGGAGTGCAAGACATGCCAAAAGTCCACCAACCCGTCTTCGTGATCTGCGGGCCTTTGAAATCATCGCCGTCGCTATCGGCGCGAATTCGCAAATGGGCGGTGTCGTATTCCAACCCCGAATCCTCCTTCGTATTGAACTCGATGAAGAACCCAGGCCAGTAGGTTTCGTCTTCAGTCCGACCTGGGAAAAGGAACGTGCCGGGTTTTCTGACCGTTGTCGTGACCGCAACTCGAAAGGCGAAATGAGGCCCGCTGCGGCGTTCCCATTCTGCGATCTTCGGCAGGAAGACTCGTGTCGTTACATTCGGCGAACGGGAGGTTGGAATGGCGCCGCCGAGGCGGTAGTTGACGTTGGCAATGAAATCATCCTGCTGCATCCGGTGGCTCGGGCGTCCACGCACGCCGGTGTGCAACGAGCGGAGAAGCAGTGAGCGAGTACTCCCAGCGAGTCCGCCCTTGGGTGTGGGAACTATTTTGATGATGTCGGGCTGACCTCGCTTCTGGCCTTCGTACCAATGGTCATTCGCCGACTCGCCAGCCGTTCCGCCCCCGAAGTCGTTCAAGTTTTTGGAGCTCTTTGGCAGGGCAAAGTGATAGGCCCAATCCGGCTCTTCAAAGCTGTCACCCACGTCCTCGACTCGCTGACCCGTGCCAGGAACTAAAGGGCGCTGGGCGTCCGCAGACGTGGCCACCGCCGCCACGGTCAAAACGATGATCAACCGAATGGAATTCGCGCGCATCTCAACCTCTTTGTCGATGGATCGCCGAGTCGGTCGGCAACAGGAAAGTGCCTTCGGACAGGGCGTTCAAACGGAATATCCCGTATTATCGATCCATCGGTTACAACAGTCCCTGCCCTTGAGGTTCCGCGCGCCGCGCCGGTTGGGCAGTTTAGGGAAAGCTTGACGCTGGATTAGCGGGCGGCATCTTGAAGAAAGTGAGCGAGAAACAGACGTTGCGGCTCGACGTCGACTTTGCGTCCCGACTCGAGATGCCAAAGCTGACCCGCTTCAGTCGCAAACAACAGGGTCACGGCTGGCTGATTTGGCCCGGAAAAACGCAGACCCTTGTCCCAGATTGCGCTCGACGGCGTCTGCTCAGCGAATCGAAACGTGCCGTTATCCAAAAGCAAGTGCCGCATCTGAATCAAGCCAGACTTGCCGGCGATCTCTGTTGCCGATGCGATCGCGTATTCACCGCCATCGAGTCTCATCGAGCCCGCGTCGGACTCGGCTGCCGTGACAATCTCGAGTAGCTCGACACGCGGCGCGTCTCGAATCGACAATGCAATCGGAGCTCCCCAAAACTCAATCGCCTCCGTACGCAGCTGGCGAAGATACCAAATGGAGAAAGCTCCCATCGCCGTGGCGACAAGGAAGATCCCCACCACCACTATCTTCCCGTGTTGATTCGCCATGGGGCCTGGATCCTCGTGAGCGACAGCTTCTGCTCAAGGGCTAAGGGAGCTTAGAAGTGAATCCGCGGTTTGCGACTAAGACCAAACTGACTCGACGCCTTATTCTCGTCCCGGTAGCCAGAAAGTATACTGTCATTCCGCCCCCAACCTAAGTGGAGCAACGACGCTCCCAGGAGTATCCGTGATGTCCGACAAATTTGACGCGTATCGCGAAGCACTCGTGATGGAGACCAAAACCGTCTGGCCGGATGATGGTCCAGAGGTGAGTCCGTCGCAACGGCCCCAAATCGAACACCGACTGCACGCCGACGCAGAGAACTGCTCGGATATCGAATACGTGCGAATGCACACGGGTTTCTGCCGAGTCGTCACGGTCACGCCAGATGACATCGACCGAGTCTCAGGCGATTGACGGCCCTTCCAGCCCGCGGCGGGCAGCTGAAAATGTATCTGCTGCTCGCAAGTTCCGTTTGACGGTTACGAGGTTTCCGCGAACCAAGCCCTGTTATGAACCAAGCCCTGTTAACCGTACGCGTGGAGCTCAGCGATCGCGGCTACGATATCTGCATCGGGCGAGACATTCTCTCCCAGGCCGGCCAGCGGATTCGCGGTTGGCTCAAGCTGACTCACGCCGTCGTGATCGCGGATCAGAATGTACTGAGCTACGCCGAGACGGTCCGAGCCAGCCTGCAAGCAGAGGGTGTCCGAGTCGATCTGTTTGAGGTTCCGCCCGGCGAACAGACGAAGACCACCCATGTCGCCGAATCGCTTTGGCAACAGATGCTCGATTGCGGAGCGGACCGCAAGTCGGTGGTGATTGCGGTGGGCGGAGGCGTTGTCGGCGACTTGGCCGGTTTCATCGCCGCAACGTTCGGCCGAGGTGTGGCGTTCGTTCAGGTTCCAACCACGCTGTTGGCCCATGTTGACAGCAGCGTTGGCGGTAAAGTGGGAGTCAATCTGCCGCAGGCCAAGAACATGGTCGGCGCCTTCTGGCAACCTCGCGGAGTGCTGATCGACATCGCCGCCCTCGACACTCTGCCGGACCGCGAGTATCGAGCCGGACTCGCCGAAGTTGTTAAGTATGGCGTCATCATGGACTCGGAGTTCTTCAATTATCTTGAGCAGAACACCGATGCGATCAACTCGCGTCAGCCCGACGTGCTTTGCCGCATGATTGAAAGATGCTGCCAATTGAAGGCGGACGTTGTCGAGAACGATGAGCGAGAAGAGACAGGTCTCCGAGCGATTCTGAACTACGGCCACACCTTTTGCCATGCGGTGGAATCTGTCGCCGGCTACGGTCGGTACCTCCACGGCGAGGCCGTCTCCATCGGCATGCTTTGCGCCTCGAGGCTCGCCGAACTGTTGGGGCGAGTTGATCCTGACGTGAGCGAACGTCAGCGGGCGTTGCTCGCCGCCTTGCAACTGCCACTCGAAATCGAAGGTCTCGATGACGATGCCTTAGTTCAATCCATGCTCCAAGACAAGAAGGTCGAGCACGGGCAACTTCGCTTCGTCCTGCCCGATCGCATCGGCCACGTCGAACTCGTAGGCGATGTCCCCATGGAGCTCGCTCGCCGGGCGTTGCGAGTCGAGTGAAATCTGCGGTCTCAGGGGGGCGACAGGATCTCAGGAGGCGGTAACGACGGAGAAGCTCACCACCGCGCCGAGAATCACGAACACGGCGCCGGCGACGACAAAACCCCACGCGCCTTCCAGCGACACTCGATCGAGGCTTCGGCGACCGATACTGGGGAAGCAGAAATAGAGCGATCCCTTGATCGTCCAGCTGTAGCCCAGGAGAGTAACGAGCAGGGGAAGGCCGGACCAGACAGAGTGGAAAGCAACGATGACAACGCCTAAAGGAAGATGAATAAAGGCACTCCAGAAAACGCCAACATCGCCCTTGGCCCTAAGTGCAATGAAGAACTCCGCCCACAGTCGCGGCTGCAAGATGTGCGACACGCCAAACACGAACAAGCACAAAGCCGTGAGGATTTCTATCGAACGTTCCACCGACTCGGCTCCTCCGCCAATGATCATTCCACGGTAAGACGCGATCGCCAGAGTCGCCGAAGCACGATGCGACCGAGTCACTTTAGGGTCGTCTTGCTGTGGATTCAAGACGCCTCGCACACCGCCTACCCAAGAGAAATCGCGATGGGCGCCTGGCTCGTTACCCCTGTTGTGGGCAGGCAGGAAGACTGATGGCGGGGCGGATAATATCGGCTGCGGACCCCTCTTGCACGGCTGGAAGGATGCAGCCGGGACCGATTCGGGGTACGATTAGAGCTAGATGGATCTTGTTTCCCCAAATGTCCCTTCCAACTTTCCCTCCACGGATACCAATCATGCCAAACCAATCCGCTTTTGATCGACGTGGTTTCTTGAAGACCTCGGCGGCAGGTGCTGCGGTCGTATCGTCGGGCGTATGGAGCCAAGTCGCCGCCCAGGAATCGAAGGCCGCCAGCGAAAAACTGAATGTCCTCTGCATCGGCACAGCGAATCGTGCGGCTGCGGACATCTCCGGAGTCCAAGGGGAAAACATCGTCGCCCTTTGTGATATCGACAAGAACTATCTCGATCGCGCTGCCGGACGTTTCAAAGGCGCTCGAACCTACGCCGATTATCGAGAGGCGATTGCCGCCGAAGCGGACAAAGTGGACGCGGCTGTCATCGCCACCGCCGACCACAATCACGCTCCCGCGTCGATCCGAGCGATCAACGAAGGCATGCATGTCTACTGTGAAAAACCACTGACACACACTGTGCAAGAGGCGAGAGTGATCGCCGACGCCGCCAAAGCGAAAGGCGTGGCCACCCAGCTTGGTACGCAGATCCACGCTGGCGAGAATTACCGCCGCGTGGTGGAGATCGTGCAATCAGGCGCGATCGGCGATGTGGGCGAAGTGCATGTCTGGGTTGGCAAGGGGTGGGGAGGCGGCGATCGGCCTAAGGGCGGGCAGGATCCGCCAGCCAACCTGAGCTGGGACTTGTGGCTCGGTCCAGCGCCGGAACGTCCCTTCTTCCCCGGTCGCTACCACCCCGCGCAATGGCGCCGCTGGTGGGATTTCGGACAAGGCACCTTGGGCGACATGGCTTGCCACTATATGGATCTGCCTTTTTGGGCGCTCGAACTGAGGCATCCCGTTTCCTGCAAAGCCAAAGGCCCGACCGTTCACCCCGAAACGTGCCCGTTGGGACTGACGGTGGAATACCAATTCCCAGCACGCGGCAGCAAGCCACCCGTCAAGTTTACCTGGTACGACGGCAACCAGATCCCGCGCGAAGTGAAGGGCGAACGAGTTCCCGGAAGCGGCGTCATGTTCGTCGGCAGCGAAGGGATGATGTACGCCAACTATGGTAGCTATAAGTTCTTCCCGGCGGAGAAGTTCGCGGGGTACAAGCGACCCGAGCCGACGATTCCGCGCTCCATCGGCCACCATGCTGAGTGGATCAAGGCCTGCAAAGATGGTTCGCCGACAACTTGCAACTTTGATTATTCCGGTGCGCTGACGGAATCTGTGTTGCTAGGCAACGTCGCCTATCGCACCGGCCAGGAGCTGCAATGGGACGCGGCGGCGTTGAAAGCTACGAATTGCCCCGCCGCAGATCAGTTCATTTCTAAACAGTATCGCAAGGGCTGGGAAATCGTCTGACCTGCTAGTTCGGCAATCCACGACCGCCGGTTCCGCCGGCGGTTTTTTTCTTGCTTCTCAATCGACTCCTAGCGGATGCGGAGAATACCCAAGGTGAATCGTCAACTCTCGGCTTCCCTGTGCGTTTGCCTGATGTTTGCAGTCGGCTGCGGCGGAGCTTCCGATGGACCTGCCGCCGGTCCGATGGGGCCTCCCAAACCCGCAACCAGCAGCGAGTCGCAACTGCCGCTCGAATCCGCCGAAGCGGTCGCCGCCATCGAATTTCTCACCAAGAAGATCCGCCGCGACGGAGATGGGCTGATCGTGGAAGTCGACTTTCGCGGTCAGACCGTTGACGACGAGGCTTTGCGGCCGTTGACGGAACTACCCCGCTTGCGATCACTGTTGCTGGCTGGAACAAACGTCAATGACGCCAGCATGAAAGTGGTGGGTCAGTTGAAACGACTGCAAAATCTCGACCTCCGCGAATGCGCCATCGGCAACGACGGCCTTCAGCCGCTGGCCCAACTCCAAGAACTGAAAGCACTGCGATTGTCCGGAAAAGGCGGCGCCTGCTCCGTCGATGACGACGGCATGGTGCATGTCGCTAAACTGCGGAAACTCAAAGTACTAGCACTCGACTTGCTTTGGGTCAGCGAAGTGGGGCTGGAGACGGTGAAGGAACTCGATGAATTACAAGAACTCTATATGGCCGAAACCACCATCGGCAACGACGCTCTGCAGCTGATGGCGGAGTTCCCAAAACTAAAGAAGCTGCGGATTGCCCGCAATCAAATCGATGCCCAAGGGATTGCCCATCTGCCAAACCTCACGGAGCTCGAAGAGATCGACTTGAGCGAGAACTCGCAACTGTTTGATGACGCGATGACGCCGCTCGGACAGATGCCGAAGCTGACGAAGCTCAACTTGTGGCGTGTGCAAATTACGGACGCGGGAGTTGAGCCGCTGGCGAAATTGACGAATCTGCAATGGCTCAATTTGGACAACACGCTGCTCTCCGACAGCGGCATGCACCACCTCAAAGGCCTTGATAAGCTGACTTTCCTCCACTTGGGATCGACGCAGATTACCGATGCCGGACTCGTGCACCTCGACGCGTTGACGTCGCTGAAAGATCTGAAGGTGACTCGAACGGCGGTTACCGAAACGGGCGTCGCCAAACTGAAAGAGAAACTGAAGAACACGGAAATTCAGTTGCGATACATCGAAGATCAGTAGTGGGCGAGATCAAACCGCCTGGCCCTCACGCGCAAACGACGCAACCTCGCCTGGCAACCTCGCCGGCAACCTCGCGCGATGACAACAGTATGGCGGGGAAGACGACTGTTTGGATCTTTCCGCAATGTTTGGGCGATTGGCAAACTGGACGTTCAGGATGCCCGTCCCTAGACTTGGTGAAGCGCGCTGGTCTTCCGCTCTCTCCGGCCGTCGCACGATGCGACAGGATTCTGGGGCCTTAACGCTCCAGAGTTCTCTGATCTCGCGTCGAACCGCCGCGCTGCTCCATCGCCGGGCGTTCGCTCTCACGAGCCCAACGCTGAAGGTCTGGCATGACTCTCAAGGAGGAATGACCATGACTTCAGCTTCGGCGCCGGACTATTCATCCGCACTGATACTCGACACGCTGCGGGTCTCGCTGACGGTCGGCGTAGGGCCGCTGATTTATCGAGCGTTGCTCGAGCGATTCGGAGATGCGAAGGGCGTCTTGCAGGCGTCGAGGGCCGACTTGATCGGGACTCCCGGCGTGGGTGCGAAAGTCGCAGACGCTCTGAGGCGGTCGGCCCAATCCGAGGATGCGGCCGAACTCCTGTCCGCCTGCCAACGCTATGGGGTCCAGGTCGTAACCGAGGACTCGGACGCCTACCCAGCTTTGCTCAGCGAAATCCCCGATCCGCCGGCGGTTCTCTTCGTTCGTGGCAATTTGGCAGAGGCTGACCGGCTGGGGATTGCCATCGTCGGGGCTCGACAGGCTTCCCCCTATGGCCGCCGTATCGCTGAACGGTTGGCTGGCGAGTTGTCGGCGGCCGGGATGACCGTGGTCAGCGGGCTCGCTCGCGGCATAGACGCCGCCGCCCATCGCGGCGCCATGCATGGGGGAGGCCGAACGATCGCTGTGCTCGGCGGAGGCGTGCTCAACGTCTACCCGCCGGAACACGTTGGCTTGGCCGACCAGGTCGCGGAATCCGCCGCGCTGATCAGCGAATGCTCGCCGTTTCATCCACCTCGCACCGGCAGCTTTCCACGGCGCAACCGCTTGATCACCGGCATGACGTTGGGCGTCGTCGTGGTCGAAGCCTCATTCCGGTCGGGCGCTCTCATCTCGGCTAGGCTCGCAGGCGAGCAGGGACGAGAGGTCTATGCAGTGCCCGGGAGAATCGATACCGCCACGGCTCGTGGGTGCCATCGGTTGCTTCGAGACGGCGCCAAATTGGTCGAGTCGATCGACGACATACTGGAAGAACTAGGTCCGCTGGCCCACCCGACTCGGCGGACGATTGATAGCACCCCCATTCGACATCCAGCGGAGCTCAAACTAAACGATGTCGAACGAGCTGTGCTGGATCACACAAAAGACGAGGCGACGAGTATCGATGAGATTATTGACCGGTCGGAACTGCCCACGCCGCAAGTCTTGGCGGCAATCAGCGCACTGGAGATGCGACGATTGATTTGCCGAGTGGGCGGATCTCAAATCATCCGAGCCAAAAACATGATGATTTGAGTCTTCAGGCGCCAGGGAGAGTGCGGGAGGTTGGGGCTGGCGGAGAGTGGGTGGCAGCGAGTCGAAGATAGCGCATAGGCCCACGCCGAGCGTAGGCCAAGGAAGGGTCCGGAGGCTTTCGAGTTGACTCGGCTGCCCTCGATCCAAGCCGCGGCTAACTTAGCGCAATATCGCGTCGGCTTTGGCCGCCTGCATCGCCGCCGCTTCACGCGGTAGCTTGAATTCGGTGCCCGGCGCATGATACTGCACATCGTCGTCGATGTACCATGGGCTCGGCAGTGTCTGACCGGATTCTGTAATTTGGCAGCCGGTGGCGCCGAGTGCCGTGACAAGCGTCACCGAGCAAAACAGGCCGTTCACACTGTTGATCCAAAGTTTGCCGTTCATCGTTCCCGTGTCTCCAGTTGTGATTCTCATGGTTCGAGAAACACCAAAAGTATGGGGGACCCTGAGGTCATTTGGCGGAGCGATTGCCGCTGCTCCTCTGTATTTTCGGAACAATCATCACGACCAATATCGACCTCCCAATCCGGCAACTTTCACGTAACTCACACTTTTTCGCTCGATTGTCCAAGTTTTCCTCTCAAGTGACTCACAGCGGCCGGAATCGGCCGGTAAATGGCTCGCGGGCACCATCGGCAGTCAATCGACGACAGACTGGACTGGGTCCGCTGGCCCACCCGGTCCGCTGGCCCACCCGACACGGCGGGCTTACGAGTTGACTCGTCCGCCCACGATCCAATCCGGCAACCTATCGCGATGTCGCGTCGGCTTCGGCCGCCGCCATCGCCGCCGCTTCGCGCGGTAGCTTGAATTCGCTCCCCGGCGCATGATGCTGGACATCGTCGCCGACGTACCATGGGCTCGGCAGGTTCTGACCGGATTCTGTGATTTGGCATCCGCTGGCGCCGAGTGCCATGACAAGCGTCACTGCGCAAAACAGGCCATTCAGACTGTTGATCCAAAGTTTGCCGTTCATCGTTCCCGTGTCTCCGGTTGTGATTCTCATGATTCGAGAAACACCAAAAGTATGGGGCCCTGAGGTTACTTGGCCTGAGGTTATGTGGCGGAGCGAAGGCCGCTGCTCTTGCATTTTCGGAACAAGCGTCACGGCCGATATCGACCGCCCAATCCGGCAACTTTCAATCAACTCGCACTTTTCCGCTCGATTGCCCGAGTTTTCCTCTCAAGCGACTCGTCGGGGCTGGAAACTTGGCTGATAGCGTCCAAATTGGGTATCATGGCCTTGCTGCATCAGAATCTCGGTCTGCTAGCAGTTTGCATTGCTGTAACCGCTAGAAACTGGCTGTGGCCAGTCAGCCTGTCGCCAGCCACACTGGGCCGAATTGGATCGTGAAGATCATTGCATCGGCAAGCACTATCGTGCGAATAACTCGCAATTCAGCGGGTCCAACCGCAACCCCTTTGAGGTTGTGGTCCTTGAGATGGAGAGGAAGCGGATTCATGCGAGCGATCCCCTATTGGCGTGGAAAATCCACGATCTGCATGCTGGCCCTGAGTCTCGTCTTGGGCGTTTTCCAGAGCGTCTCGTTCGCCCAACGAGGTTCCTACCCTGGGCAGGGCTACTACGCCGCATTCGGCCCCTATGCCGACGGGGATTATGGCACGGCGGCCAAGGCATTTCGTGACGCCAGTCGAAGCGCTGTGCGGAGCACCGAGGGGCGTTGGATCGACTCTATTTGTTACCACACGATGATCGGCGAGAGTTTGTACCGGATGGGTGAGCACGCCCAGGCATTGGATCACTTCAATTCCGCCTTGCAACTGTTCATCGTGCATCGCAATTGGATGTTGCGAGTCGAGTTTCCCCAGGTTGTTGGCCCGCTTCAACGCCAAATCCGGCCCGACGTTTCCTGGGGCGTCAGCAAGCGATCGCCTCGTCCGGGCCAGTTTCCCAGCAAGCTGCTGATTCTGCAGGCGGGAGCCGCGGTGGGGGCGGGCCGGGGCGTGCTGGTCAACCAATCAGAAAACTACTCGATCGACGCGGTCGAGATTGTTCGTTGTACGGCGTTGGCGATGTACCGGCGGATGGAAATCATGGGCGCGACTTGCCCACACGACCCGTTGACCGGCCAGTTGCTCGACGTCGTTTCTCGCCGGCCGGCGCCTCCCAACCACTGGTCGCAAGCCTGGATCGACGCGCTGGTTGGCATCAGCTACGCAGCAGCGAACAAGCCGGTCCAAGCGGCCTCGGAACTGAGCAAGTCGTTGCGGATCCTGGGCCAATATGATCACCCTCTGACGCCGATCGCCCTGTTGACGCTGGGTCGAGTCGCGATGGGGCGTCAGCAGTACAACACCGCGATCAACTTTTTCTACGAGGCGACGTTTCCGGCGGCGGCCTACGGCCAGACCGAGTTGATGAGCGATGCGGCGTCAGCGGCCGCCTTGGCCCATATGGTCAGCGGTCAACGCGGCGTGTATCCGCCACTTGGTCCAATGGCCGCCTGGGCCCACGTCAATTCTCGTTCGCTTGAGTCGCGGATGTACTTGGTTGCCGGGGCCAATCTGGTCCACGGCGGGGCAACCGCGCCAGGGTACGCCATGCTCGAGAAAGCTCGGGGCACGATGCGGCGTTCCGAGATGTCAGCCGGAGTCGACGGAGCTCGTCTGAATTACTTGATGGCGCTAGCAAACTTCCAACGAGGAAATATTCAGGCCGGTTCGCGGGCGTTTCAGACCTCGATGGCGTTTCAGCGCAAATCCTCGCTGCGGCTATTTCAGACCGGCTTGGCTGACCGCCTTTACACCAGTAACCGCATTAGTGATCGAATCGCGATTGGGCTCTACGAAACGTACTTGAATGACCCGCAAGCTGCCGATTGGGCGCTCGACCCGATGGAGACGATCACCTCCGTGCTCGTACCCCACTCGGTGGCCATGGAGCATTGGTTCGAAGTCGCTCTCAAACGCCGCGAACACGAGAAGGCCCTGGAGATTTCCGACCTAATTCGGCGCCGCCGGTTCTACAGTTCGTTGCCGATGGGAGGCCGGTTGCTATCGCTGCGTTGGGTGCTGGAAGCGCCGGAAGCGGCTTTGACCGAAAAAGCGGTGCTGCAGCGCCGCGACATTCTGACCCTTTATCCGGCCTACGCCGCGTTGTCTCGACGAGCGGCCGAGGTTCGCACCGCGATCGCCGCCCATCCCCTGATCGCCAACGAAGACGCCGGCAAACAAGAACTCGCCGCCCTCCGCGCCTCGCTCGTCGACACCAGCTCCAAGCAAGAGCTGGTCTTGCAAGCCATGGCTTTGCAACGCGATGCGGCTGACTTCGTGTTCCCCCCGCCGCTTAACGCAAAGGCCCTTCAGAACCGTCTGACGGAGCGTCAGGTCGTGCTCTCATTCTATTCGACCAACCGAAGTGTTTACGCGTTTCTGATGAGCAAGCAGAAGTATGCCCACTGGAGAATCGGTTCGCCCACGAAGGTCAAAGCTGAATTGAAGTCTCTGTTGAAATCGATTGGTCTGCACGACAAGAATCAAGCTGTGCAGATAAAAGACTTGAACGACAGCGAATGGAAACAACCCGCGAGGGAATTGATGCGCATGCTGATTCCCGATGCCGAGGGCCCCGCCTGGGAACCGTTCGACGAGCTTGTCGTGGTTCCCGATGGCGTGCTCTGGTACTTGCCGTTCGAGTTGCTGCAAATCGCTGACGGTGCGGGCGAGTCGGCTTTGTCGAGCAAGGTTCGAATTCGCTATTCGCCCACCGTCTCCTTGAGCGAGCCCGATCGCCGCCGACTCCCTCCCTCGGCCCGAACTGCAATCGTGGTTGGCAAGATGACGCCTCGCGACGACGATGTTTTCGTCGAGGAGGCGGCGGCCGATTTGCTGTCGGCGACGGGAGGGGTCAGGCTTCCCGATCGTCTCAACGTCCCCTCTGCCTTGCTCGCCAAGCAGATGGATCAACTGGTCGTTTTCGCTGACATCGAGGACAGCGATCGATCGCCCTACGCCTGGTCGCCCGCCCAATTGGATCGTGGAAAGCTGGGATCGACCCTGGGCGATTGGCTCGCGCTGCCGTGGGGCGGTCCGCAACAGTTGGCGCTGCCCGGGTACCATACCTCAGCCGAAAACAGTCTCCGCCGAGGCGGCACGGGGGCGGAAGTATTCCTCAGCATTTGCGGCATGATGGCTTCCGGCAGCCGCACGATTCTGCTCAGCCGCTGGCGAGTTGGCGGAGCGTCAAGCCAGAAGCTGGTCCG
>CAZWOU010000134.1:0-9696 GCA_964635375.1 uncultured Pirellulaceae bacterium
GCCATAGCCTAACGTCGGCAGCGTCTTGCCCTCTCCAGCCTTCTTGCCGATGGCGGCGCGGCGCGTTAGGTACTCGGGCGACTCGTAGACCTTGAAGTATCGCTCGAAGAATGCTTCTGGCGTGTAGAGTCGAGCGACAAGTTTCCAGTACCCTTCCCGCAATTCATCGCGATTCATCTGTTTGGGGATGAAGTTGAGATTGGGGTCATCGACCAACCGCCCTGCCTCTTCGAGGCGTTTATAGAGCGGCGTGGATGGAATTGCCTGCAACATGCCGACCATTGCAAGAGTGATGCCGTTTTCCTGAATGAAGTTGAACTGGTCCTCGAAGATGTCCTTGTCGTCATTGTCAAAGCCGACAATAAAGCCAGCGTTAATGTCGATGCCCGCGTCGCGTATTCGAGACAGCTTGGCCTCAATCGAATCGCCGCGAACATTTTGCATCTTCTTCGTTTCTCTAAGCGAGTCCAACCTCGGCGTTTCGATGCCGATAAACACGCTGCGGAAGTTGGCTCGATACATCAGGTCCATCAGCTCAGCGTCGTTCGCCAAATCAATGCTGGCCTCGGTCGTCAATCGCACCGGGTAATTGTGCTCCTCCATCCAGGGGATCAGTTTGTTAAGCAGAGCCTTGGCCTTCTTCTTGTTTCCAATGAAGTTGTCGTCGACGATGAAGACGGAGTGAAATCCGGCCAGGCGCATATCGTCCAACTCGGAAACCAATTGCTCCGGATCCTTGACTCGCGGCTTCCGCCCGAAGATCACGATGATGTCGCAAAACTCGCATTCAAACGGGCAGCCTCGAGAATACTGCAGGGCGCCGGTCGCGTATCGATCGACTTTGAGGTGGTCGTAGCGGGGCCGAGGGATCTCGGTCATGACGGTCGGTTGAGACTGTTCATAGCGCGATTCGGTCGGCTTGTCTCGGGCGAAGTCCTCCAAGAACTGTGGCCAAGTCGTGTCTGCCTCACCAACGAACTTGACGTCAAACAGGCCCTCAACGGCGGCCTCGTCAACCGAGACGAGCGGGCCGCCGATCACCGTGAAAATCTTCATCTCTCGCAGCTGGCCAAGAATCTGAAGAATCCGTTCCTTCTGTACCGTCATCCCTGTTACGCCAACGATGTCGTATTCCGACAACGAATCCCAGTCGATTTCCTCGACGTTCTCATCGAGCAGGTAGACGTTGTGGTCGCCACAGAGTCCCGCGACAGCGGAGAGGGAGCCTGAAATCATCGTGCTCCGCTTGTCGCCAGGGTAGAGGGGCAAGGCGAATTCAAAGCCCCAGTACGACGGGTCAAAGCGAGGGTTGATCAAGCAAATAGACAGGGTCCGAGGAGGCGGACTGGACGCGTCAGCAGGTTCCAGTACAGGGAGTGTCGAACTCATATGAAAATCCAGCCGAAATTGCGATGGTGAGTCGTCTATCCGACGGTTGCCGGTCGGACAGAGTTTGGGAAAGGATACGCGCTATGGGCAGTTTTGCGAATATCAATCCTGGCTGGCAGTCTCGCCCCGACGTCACGGCGATGCTAGCACTGACTCGGCGAACGGGCCACGTTCCCTAGGCAAATCCCTGGGCAGGCCGCGCCCACTTACTGGATCGAAGCGAGCAATTCGCCCGCGGCAACTTGCTGGCCTTTTTCCACATGGACGGCTTGAATCACACCAGCTGCGGGCGCGACCACTTGGACCGGCATCTTCATCGCCTCGAGAACCAAGACCACATCACCCTCCTTGACGCTGTCTCCCGCCTGGGTATCGACGCTGAGTACAACGCCTGGAACCTGAGCATTTACGGGCGCAGCGGCTTTGGCCGCAACCGGCTGAGCCGAATTTCCTTGGCCCTTGGAGTCGCTCACATCCATGCGGACATTGAAGGTGGTTCCATTGACGGTGGCCTGGTCGCCATCAAGTTCCAAGTCGAAGGTCTGTCCATCCACGGTCATTGTGTAGCGAGTCGCACCGACTTGGGCTGGACTGGCGGAGTCCGCGGACTTAGGTTCGTTCTTGCGGACGCCAACTTCCGCCTCGCCTTTTAGAAATGCGAGACCTTTGTCTTTGCAGGTGGCGACAATAAACGCGTTTTCGTCGTTGACTTCGAGCCCGTTTTCGACGAGTTGTTTTCGAGCTTGTTCGAGGCCCTTGGTGGGATCTTTGTCGTTCAGTTCCAACGGTGGTTGCGTCGTCGCTTCCAGGCCGAGTTGTTCGGAGGCGATCCGGGCGATTTCCGGGTCGGGGCTGACGGGAGTCTTGCCAAAGTACCCGAGCACCATCTTGCCGTAGGGTTCCGCGATTCTCTCCCAGGGGCCGAACATCACGTTGTTAAATGCTTGTTGGAAGTAGAACTGAGAGACAGGCGTTACGGACGTTCCGTATCCGCCGCGTCTGACGACATCGCTCATGGCGCGAATGATCGCGGGGTACTTGTCCATGATCCCATTGTCGCGAAGCATTTGGGTGTTAGCTGTGAGGGCGCCGCCAGGCATGGGGCTCCAGGGGATCATTGGCTCCACGGTCGTTGCTTCGGGCGGCAGAAAATAGTCACTCATGCAGTCCTTGAAGACATCCTCGGCCTCGATGACCTTATCGATATCAACATCGAGATCGTATTCGGATCCTCTCAGGGCGTGCCACATGACGAGAATGTCGGGTTGGCAAGTGCCGCCGGAGCAGGGCGCCATGGACAGGTCAATTGCATCGGCGCCGCCATCGAGAGCCGCTTTGTTGGCCAGCACGCTGATTCCGGCCGTCTCATGGGTGTGGAAATGAATGAAGGCGTCGGCCGGGAGCATTTTTCGCGCACGGCGAATGGTCTCATAGACTTTGGCTGGAACGGCGGTCCCGGAGGCGTCTTTGAAACAGACAGCGTCAAAGGGAATCTCGGCGTCAATAATCTGCTGAAGCGTGTCGATATAGAAGTCGGCATCGTGGGCGCCGCTGCATCCGGGCGGCAATTCCATCAGCGTCACACAAACTTGATGCTTCAGTCCTGCATCGACAATGCACTGGCCGCTGTAGATTAGGTTATTGACGTCGTTGAGCGCGTCAAAGTTGCGAATCGTTGTGATCCCGTGTTTCTTGAACAGGTCAGCATGCATCTTGACGACATCGCTGGGCTGCGATTCGAGACCGACGACGTTGACGCCGCGAGCCAGAGTCTGCAGGTTCGCATCGGGCCCGGCGGCGGACCGAAACGAATCCATCATCTCGAAGGCGTCTTCGTTGCAGTAGAAATAGAGCGATTGATAACGGGCGCCGCCCCCCGCTTCAAAATACTGAATGCCCGCATCCCTTGCCGCTTCGACAGCTGGGAGGAAATCGGCAGTAAACACCCTCGCTCCAAAAACGGACTGGAATCCGTCTCGAAACGCCGTGCACATGAACTTGATCTTTCTCGGCACTGCGGCACCTTCGGATAGTTGCGTTGTTCAAACCGGCGAGCGGCTGTTCTTTCAGTGGTGTGGATCGGGCGAGCCCGTAGCAATCTTCGCGGCACGCTCGATGACGTCGAACCGAATTCTAGACTCTCTATTTCAGTACTGTCCAAAGCACGCCGGCTGCAATAGCTGAGCCGATCACACCGGCGACATTTGGCGCCATCGCATGCATCAGCAGAAAGTTGTGAGGGTCCTCTTGTTGCCCGACCATCTGCACGACTCGGGCCGAGTCTGGAACGGCCGAGACGCCAGCGGCGCCAACAAGTGGATTGATCTTGTCTTTGAGAAACAGGTTCATGAATTTGGCGAACAGGACGCCTCCCGCCGTGGCGACCGCAAACGATGCCGCGCCAAGAATGAAAATCTGAATCGACTCGGGCTGCAGGAACGTAGACGCCTTGGTGCTCGTGCCCACAGCAAAACCCAGCAATATCGTCACCACGTCGATCATGGAGGTGCGAGCCGTAGCGGCGAGACGCTCGGTCACGCCTGACTCCTTGAGCAGGTTGCCCAGGAATAACATGCCCAGCAACGCCAGGGCGCCGGGCGCCATCAGCGTGCAGATGAGCAAACCCACAATCGGAAAGACGATTCGCTCAATGCGCGAAACTTGCCTTGCCGGCTTCATTTGAATTCGGCGCTCATCCCGCGTTGTCAACAGTTTCATGATTGGCGGCTGAATCACGGGAACCAAAGCCATATACGAGTAAGCGGCAACGGCAATCGCACCCAACAAGTGGGGCGCCAACTTCGAGGCCAGGAAGATCGCCGTCGGACCATCGGCGCCTCCGATAATTCCAATTGCCCCTGCCTCCTTCGGCGAGAATCCAATGTACATGGCGCCGATCAAGGTCAAGAACACGCCGACTTGGGCGGCCGCGCCTAATAACACGAGCTTGGGGTTAGAGAGCATCGTGGAGAAATCCGTCATGGCTCCGATGCCCAAGAAGATCAGAGGCGGGTAAACGCCCTGGGCGACTCCGAAGTACAAATATGACAAAACACTTCCCGGATCGTCGAAGTGAAGAGGCATGCCCGGTATTTCAGGGATATTACCGACGATGGCTCCAAAACCGATTGGAACCAGCAGTAACGGTTCGTAGTCCTTCACAACCGCCAGGGTGATAAACACGATGCCAATCACGATCATGATCCCGTTTTGCAGGGTCAGGTTCGCGAAGCCGGTGTTGTTGAGTATTTCGAAAAGCACCGAAAGTCCTATCGAATCGCCGTTGACCGGTTAGACGCCGGCTCGGCTGTCTGTTGAAACCGATTACGATGTGGGTAGTTTTAGTTGTGCGAGAAAGCTGTGGCTACCGCGTGCCCAATCCAGTTCGAGCAGTCTGGTTCAGGCCAATCTCAACCTAGCGACTCGCGTCGACAATTCCCTTTGTGGCTATTGAGAATTGCGTGCATGCAGGGCGAAACCAATGGCCGCCACAAGTCGTTCGCTAGGAGCACCGGCTGCAGCCGCCGTAGGTTGTGGCGACTTGGACTGGGCCGAAGCGGCGAGATTACTCGCTCCCGCCGTGTGATTCTCAAGATCGGGCAGGTAGTCCGATATTGCATTGAATAGCTTCGCCAGCAGAGAAATCGCAACGCTGATCAGAATGAGGGAGGCAAACACAACCAGCATTCCGGTCATTGCGATGACGAAACCCTCGCCGGCGACGACTCGCTGATAGCCGGTATCAGCCAACAAGACGGTCAAAGTGCTTCTCCCTTTTTTTCAGCGATTTCGCCCAACAGCCAATCAACCGTAGCTCACGCGGACCATTATTGCGGATTCCGATTCCACGGGAACCTCCCCTAGTATTTTTCCCGGTGAGGTCCATTGTCGTCGGCAGTTGCCCGGCGAGTATCGCCGTTTTGGACACGCAAATGGCGGACTGAGCGGGGATTTTTTGAGCAGTGCTTGACCCACGCCGCCCGGTTGCAGAACGGCATGGGAACGATATGGGCGTCGAAAATGAGAGCTGCGCGGGGGGACGGAACGCCGGTCGTTGCCGCGTTAGGGCCGCTTTTCCGTCGAACTACGTTTGGCTTTGGCCCGAATGGTGGTGGAGGTCGGCTTATCCTTGCCGCCCGCCCGGGACGCCGCAGGATCGACCTCGGGAACCTCGTATTGGCGCCGAAGTTTGGCCAATTCCCGGGTCAGCTTGGCTTGCGCCTGACGAAATTTGGGTTGTCCGTAGACGCTGGTCATCTCCTGGGGATCCGACTTCAAGTCGAACATCTCCCAGGCATTCACGTCTGGTTCGTAGTAGTGAATCAGTTTGTATCGGCCATCAGTCACACCGTAGTGTCGACGGACATCATGCCAGCCGGGAAACTCATAATAATGGTAGTAGAACGACTGCCGCCAATCGTCCGGAGTTCGTCCTTTCAGCAGCGAGACCAGACTGCGGCCCTGCATGTCGCCCGGAACCTCCTGGCCCGCCATTTCCAGGAACGTCTCGGCAAAGTCCAGCGGCGAGACGATATCGTTATTGACCGATCCCGCCTCGGCAACGCCCGGCCAGCGGACGATGAACGGCGTCCGCAAAGATTCCTCGTACATCCATCGTTTGTCGAACCAGCCGTGTTCGCCCAAGTAGAACCCTTGGTCCGAACAGTAGACCACCATTGTGCTCTCGGCCAAGCCCGCTTCATCCAGGTAGGCCAGCATTCGACCGATGTTGTCATCGACCGAGGCGATGCACCGCAAGTAGTCCTTAATGTAACGCTGGTATTTCCACCGCACCAAATCACGGCCAGTCAAATTGGCTTTGCGAAACGCGTCGTTCTTCGGGCCATAAGCCGCATTCCAGGCGGCGAGTTGCTTAGGCGTGAGGTTTCTGGGCGCCGTCAATTTTAGATCGGAACTAGTCATCGTCTTGGCGATGGTCATGTCCTGAGTGTGCGCTGGCTCGGCGCGTCCCGCGTAATCGTCGAACAGTGTCGCCGGTTCGGGGATCTCAACATCGTCAAACATGTTCAAGTACTTTGGCCCCGGTTGCCAGTTTCGATGAGGCGCCTTGTGCTGATACATCAACATGAAAGGCTTCGACGATTCGCGATCCTTCAGCCATTGAAGAGCCAGGTCGGTGATGATCTCGGTTGTGTAGCCGACATGCTTGGTTCGCTTGCCGTTTCGCAACATCGGCGGGTTGTAGTATGGCCCCTGGCCAATCAGCACTTCGGAATAATCGAATCCCTGCGGCTTCATGTGCTGGCCCAAATGCCATTTGCCAATCACCGCCGTTTGATAGCCGGCTTTCTGCAGCAGTTTGGGGAACGTCTGCTGAGTCCCATCAAACTTGTTGCCGTTGACGAGAAACCCGTTGAGGTGCGAGTACTTGCCGGTTTGGATCACGGCGCGCATGGGGCCGCAGATGCTGTTCGTCACATAGCAATGCGTGAACAGCATGCCCTCGCGAGCCAAACGGTCAATGTTTGGAGTCTGATTGATCTTCGACCCATACGCTCCAATCGATTGGTAAGCGTGATCGTCCGTGAAGATGAACAAGATGTTCGGCTTGTCCGCTGCCTGGGCGCCGTCGAGCGGAAGAAACGTGGAGAGGACCACAACCAGACTTAGTACTCGGCAGATCGGTTTCATTGGATTTCAGCATGCAATTGGAGTGATTGAAGAAGCGGCGACGAAGCGATCGCCGCCAGTCATTCTAGCATGGATTTCCTGGCGGTAATCCGCCACGTGCGCCTCGCCGATCCGAACGGATTGGAATGGCTGAGGATGGCCGAACTGCGCGGACCCAGCGTCGTTCCAACGCGGCTGATCACAGGGCTGCCTTGGCGACAACGTCCGATACCAGTTTTCTCGGATGTGGCTTCGCGGCGCTGCCAGGCAACGTCGTAAGCACGATGCAAAGGCGGTTGGTCGCGGGATCGGCCCAGGCCAGGGTGCCGGTTGACCCTGTATGCCCGAAGGTGCGCGGTGAGCAGCCGGGGCTGCCGGCTATCACGCCGACGCCGAAACCTAGGCCTCGCGGCCTGAGCCCGGGCGGGTTGTGGTTGCGCAGCATGAGTCGAGCTGTCTGCGGTTTGAACAGTCTCCCCGAAGGCTGCAGGAACTCGCTCAAGAATCTCGCGACATCGGGGGCAGAGGCGTGTGCACCGCCCCAGGGCGCGCCGAATCTTCGCCAATATTGGCTGTTCCAGTCCCACGATTTGGCCGTCGGATTGCCTGCTCCGGATTCCGGAGCCGCGCTGGCAACTTGGCACCGTTGTACTTCGTCAAGTTTGTATTCGCCCAGTCCGAGCGTGGAGTGTTTCATCTCCAATCGGGCAAAAACTGACTTGTTGACGAACTCCAAAATGCCCTGCCCGCTAATGCGACGGGCGACTTCTGTGGCCAACAGGATGGCCATGCTGGAATAGCTGTACCGTGTTCCCGTGGGAAAGAGCAGCGGGACGCGAATGGCCCGCTCGACAAACTCGGAGAGTTTCGCGTGCCGCTTTCTCAGCGACTGGTTCTCCGGCAGCTGATCAGGCAATCCCGATACATGGGTCATCAGATGGCGCATCGTAATTTTGGACCGGCCGCCGCCAGTGAACTCCGGGATGAACTTCACCACTCGGTCATCGAGACCAAACTCACCTCGGTCGTGCAGAGTCATCAGCGCAGCGACTGACATAGGCTTGGTGATGGATGCGAGCAAGAAAATGTCGTCCACCGACTTCGACTCGCCGAATGTTCGAGCGAATTCGTTGTCGCCTTGCCGAACCAGCAACGAGGCCGCTCGGACTTGCCCCTTGGCGGCGGCGGTCGCGAGAATCTTGGCAGCCGTATCCAGGTCGTTGTCTTGGACTGCGGCAATCAGCGGCGATGCGAGGAAGGCTCCCAGCCCGCATTGAAAGAACGTGCGGCGTTTCATAGCAGGACCCATGTTAAAAACACTTCCAGAGTTGTCTACGGTGCTGTCACCTGTCGGTGTTTCTGCAGAATCGGGACGCAGGAGAAAAAAATGCGAGCTGTTCTGAGATGGGATCCTTCGCTCCTAACGCAGTGATTTGATTCCGTTCGGCAACTGAAAGACTTGCTTGATTTCCGTGGCGGTCAAATCTCGATCAAAGACTGCCAAGTCGTCGATACGGCCGACGTAACCAATCCCCAACATGATGGCGAGCTTTTTGGGGCGCCAAGTGAAGTGTTGCTTCCGCCGAATATCGCCCTGGGATTTGCCGTTCAAGTAGAGCGTCGCCACGCCTTCCATGTTTGCTTTGTTGAAGTCGCGAAACGTGATTCCAACGTGGGTCCAACTCTGGCGCGAGAATGGCGGTTGTTTAACGCTGACAAGCGGTCGCTCACTCTCGGGAATGTCGTCCCATTTTCGATCATTTGGATTCCAGAACTTGATGTCGGAAAAGACGCCAAGGCGGAACTGTCGTGGAGTCTCTTTGGTGAAGTCGACGAAGAACGACGCGTCGTTCCATTTTTTGTCGGTGATCTGTAGCGGATCGACGTAGCCCGGCGGCAAGTCTTTCTCGGGGTCCAATCGTAGCCAGAAACAGTAGGCGCCGGCAAACCCCGGTTGGACGGTCGGTAGGTTTTCTCCGCCCTTAAAGAACACGACTTGTGGACTCTTCTGGACAAAAACGAGTGAACCGCCGTAGCGCCCACCCTTGGGGTCCCAACGAACGGCGTCCCCATGCAAGCCGGCTTGCAGCTTTTCGCGCTTTAGCGTCGTCGCCGTGTAGATTCGCTTGTCGCCTCTGGCGTATTCAGCATCCGCGGATTTGTCGAATGAAGCCTGGAGCATCAGTGACTCGACGAGTGTCGCGGGCTGTTCGGCCCGTGCTCCGCCAGCAATCAATAGAATTCCTATGAAGCAAAAGGTGCGCATCTGCAAATCCTTCCATACGAGAGCGGAACAGCGAGACTCTTGTGCACGCCAAGCCCTACTTTGTACACGATTTGCGACCCGCAGCGAGAAGGTTGAGCAAGGAAACTCCGGGCGATTTTCAGTGCCGTCGCCATCTGCGCCGATTCGCCCGCCAGTTCAAGCTTCCAGCGAGGGTCTGGCGAATGGTCTCGCAGCCCTGAATGGCCGCGCGCATTCCTAGCGACGGTGAGCAATTGTCGCTGTGGAGGGGCTGCGTCAAATCACAATTCGAAGCTTCACGACTCTTAGGGCCGGCCGACGCCCCGCGTTTGGAAACCGTTGTTGTTGAACGGTTGGTTGGGCCTCTGACCTCCGGCGGGTCTCTGGTTGCCGCTGGGCCCTTGGTTGCCGATAGGTCTCTGGTTGCCGAT
>CAZWOU010000134.1:9796-20145 GCA_964635375.1 uncultured Pirellulaceae bacterium
TGGTTGCCGATAGGTCTCTGGTTGCCGATGGGGCGCACGTTGTTTGCGGGGCGCGCGTTGCCGGCGGGAGGTTGGGCGGCGCCGGGAATCTTCTCTTCAATCAGTTTCCAGCCAAACGGCAGCTTGGTGTCGACGAAGGCCCCGAACCAGGGTTTGTTTGGATTCAACTTGATGTCGTCGAATTCGTACGTGGTCCGCGAAGGCTTGTCGGGGCGGTAGCTCGGGCTAAAGAGGACGAGGGCCTTGGGTAGATAGGCCTTATTGAGAACGATATGGAGTTTCTGAAAGTTGGCCGCGTCGCTGCGTCGTTTGGGGTACGCTTCGATCCACCATTCCCCTTTGCGTCCCGCGGGTGCGTTGATGTGCCTCACCCAGAATCGGGCGTTAACTTGAGCCGCTTCCGCTTTGAGCAAGAACGGGAGGGGGCCGTTGGCAATGTGAATGCCCTGCACATTGGGAGGCAGTTCGCGGCGGATAAGTTTCTTGTTCTTTCCGTCGAACTCGAACAACGCCTTGCCGTCGCAGACCCAGTGATCGCCCGGAATTTTCGCCTCCACCCATTGCGGCTGATCGCCTGGCTTGTTTGGCCGGCGGTAGACCTGTGATGTCTCGACTTTGTAAAGCCCATGGTCAGGAGCTTCAAACTTGATCACGCCTTCGCTGTACTCAGCAGGCTCGTTGGGGTTCTTTGGGCCAAACACGGGATCGTATCGCCACAATTGAAAGCTGCATTGGTATCGCGTGATGTTCTTGCTGGAGAACTCCCAGAACTGAAGGAGCTTATCGATGCGCATCTGTTCCTCCGGCCCCAAGCGTCCGAAGGGCGCGATCGGGGGCGCATTAAAGGCGCCTTGTGGGCCGCGTCCGGGCGCGTTCGCCGGTCCAAGCGGTTGCGCACCGCTGGGCGGCGCCGACCCTTGGGCCGTGGGTGGAACAAGCGAACGTGTTTGAGCTGCGTTTCCAGGCGGGTCGGCGTGTGGATAGGTATGCGGGTTGGTTTGCAGATTGCCGGCGCCGTGATTCGCGCCGTTGTCGCCGATGAATCGGCCGCCAGTCGAAGCATCGCCCGCCGGGGCTTGATCGCCATACCTTCCGCCGCTGTTGGGCTGTGTCTGGGCCGTTGCTGTCTGAGTTGTTGCCGAAAGGCAAGCCAGTGTGCTAATGATGAACACGACACATGCGAATCGCAGCATGGATTCCATCCTTGGAATGATCGCTGTTGGGCAAAAATGCGGCGGGATTGTAACAAAGCCGCCAGCCGCCAACCAGTTCGCTTTCCGGCCGATATCGACTCGCTTTGGCAATCTAGGAGGACGAGGGGGCTGATTCTGCTCAGTCTTGCCAGTTTCGTCCTGTCAGTTTCGCCTTGCCAGTTTCGTCCGGCCCGTTTCCAAGTCGTGCCGCCCCCTTCACGACTCATCGCTCTCCGCCAGATAGGTGTATCCGCGAAGGCCTTGGGCGTAGAGCTTGAGCAAGCGGGCGCCCTCGGTTCGATCGAGTCGTTGGTTTCCGACCGCATCTCCGATCGCCATCTGAATTCGTTCTTGCAATTCCTTCGGGCTGAACTGAACGTAGCCGAGCACATCGGAGACGGTGTCGCCCTTGATGATCGCGTCAATCCGAGTCTCACCGTTGGCGTCGATGCTCACATGGGCCGCGTTGGTGTCGCCGAACAGATTGTGCAGGTCGCCGAGCGTTTCTTGGTAAGCGCCGACGAGGAACAGGCCCAAGTAATAGGGTTGGCCTTCGACGAACTGATGGAGCGGCAGCGAGCCAGGCCGCGCTCCGTGTCCAACAAAGTCCTCAACCTTGCCATCGGAATCGCAGGTGATATCCCCCAGTACTCCGTGGCGCGTCGGCTGTTCATCAAGACGATGAATGGGCGCGATTGGAAACACTTGCTTAATCGCCCAACTATCCGGCAGAGATTGAAAGAGTGAGAAATTGCAAAAGTAAGTGTCGGTAAGCAACTCTTGGATCGCGTTGAGTTCAGCTGGCGCATGATCTACGACGTCGAGGAATTCCTGGATCCTTCGGCAGAGCAACCAGAACTGCTGTTCGGCGGTGGCTCGTTGGGCCATGGTCAGATGGCCGACGCCAAACAGCGTCATCGCCATATCGAGCGCCTGCTGGCCGTCGTGGTAGGACTCGACGAGGTTGCTTGCGTTCACAGCGTCGAGCGAAGTTTGCAGGATGCGAAGTGGTTGAGGGTCGCCGGCGGCGGCGGGTTCAGGAGGAGGTTCGCAGTCAACTTGACTTGCCACGCCGAGCACGTTGACGACCAACACGCTGTGGTGGGCTACGATCGCGCGGCCGCTCTCCGACATAATGTCTGGGTGGGCAACGTTATGGTCGTCGCAAACTTGTTGAATGTAGTAGACAACGTCATTGGCGTACTCTTGTAGCGAGTAGTTGACGCTTGAATCGCAATCGGATTGGCTGCCATCATAATCGACGCCAAGCCCGCCGCCGACGTCAATCGTCTTCAGCCCTGCGCCCTGCTCGACCAAGTGGGCGTAGATTCGCGACGACTCGATCAAGGCGGCCTTGATATGGCGAATGTCAGTCACTTGGCTGCCGAGGTGGAAGTGGAGTAGCTGAAAGCAGTCTTTCAATCCCTCTGCGTTGAGGCGAGCAAGTGCGTTGAGGATTTCGCCCACGGTCAGCCCGAACTTGCTGCGATATCCGCCACTTGCCTGCCAGCGCCCAGCGCCGCGGGCCGCCAACTTGACTCGCATGCCCAGCGTCGGCGCCACACCGTGCAACTTGGAAAATCGCAGCAGCGTTTCCAGTTCGGTGTACTTTTCGATCACCGTGGTAATCCGCCGCCCCATCTTCTTTGCGAGCACGGCGGTTTCGATAAAGCTGGCGTCCTTGAAGCCGTTGCAGATAATCGGCGTCCGGTCATCCGCGATGGCGAGGACCGCGAGCAGCTCTGGCTTACTGCCGGCTTCCAGCCCGAATCCTAGCCGCCGTCCGCAGTCCAGGATTCGCTCGACAACATGCCTTTGTTGATTGACTTTGATGGGGAATATTCCGGTGTAGTCGCCGTGGTATTGGGTATCCTCCATGGATTGTGAAAACGCGTCGCGAATGTGCTCCATGCGAGCTTCAATCAGGTCGTTAAATCGGATCAGCAAGGGCAGGTCCGCGCCGCTCGTTTGCAACCGGTCCACGAGATCGAACAGACAAACTCCATGGTCGCAGCCAGCTGTCGGGCTGACCTGAATGTTCCCGTCCGCCGAGACGCGGAAGTAGCCATCGCCCCAACGGTTCATTCCGTACAACTGCTCGGAATCCGCTGCTGTCCAGGCTTCAGTTTTTGATCTCAACATCTTAAGATCCGTAGCCGAGGTGATCGCTCAACACACAATGTTGACCGCCGAATCCTACGACAATCGGGTCCACAAGCCAAACGGGGTTCGAGCAGGGGATATTTGTTACGATGTGAACCAGGCCATCATCGGACGACCGATTCCCGTTGAACTGAGCAGGCGAGATGCAATTTGAGTGGAGTTCAAATTGGCGGACGAGTTGCTACTACCTGGCGTGGCGCGCGTCCCAGGGAGCCCTTGGAGGCGGATCGCCGCTTGCGAAAGCCATCGCAGGCCAATTGACGGAATTGCGAACGGCGATGACGAGGGCGACGGAGAATGAAGGTCGGGCCTGGAGCCTTCTTCCGCCCTTGGCAAACCAAGCGCCCGACCATCGTCAATTGGCCGAGGCGTTGATTACTCGAGTTGCCGGGCGAGCGGCGCTTCTTCCGTCACGCGTTGAATCGCTCATCCGCGGCCTGGAAGGACTGGAGTCGGCAGCCCTTGAGGCTTCGCCGGAGATGGCCAAGCAACTCGAGCATCGGATCCGCCCAATTCGCGAGGCGTGGGAGGCGATTGGGCCTGGCCTAATCCAGCAAATGTCGCTGAGGACGGACGGAGACTTGTTCGTCGAGTCGGCAAGAGCGATAGTGGTTGAGCCAATCAAGGGCGGCGGCGAACCTTACTTGGACTTCAATACGATTCTGATCGAAGGCGTACTCGCCCATCCGGTTCCCGAGTTGCCGGAGACGCTGCGAATCGCCTGGATGGCAGCCCAGTTAAATAACGACCTGCCGATCTACAGTGAGCTGATACCGGGGCCTCAGTTCCTCCTGGTCTCAAAGCTGGCGATGATTCCGCCGACGATCGCTGCCGGCGCGGTCATTGGCGTTTGCCGCGACGATCCGCATAGTTGGAATTTGGCGATTCAAAGTTGGATTCCGTCGCCGCCGCCGGACGCGATCGACATCCTGTCCGTCTGGTGGCGGACTTACCGCGAAGACGAGGTCGAGTGGAGGACGGCGCTGACAGCGCTCGATCGATTGCTGGCGCGAGATGGTGCGTCTCTTTGAACGCCGACATTGTCTATTACAGTTCGTTACATCGCATACTCTACCTCTCGACTGATACATTGTGGCCATGAACGAAGCAGCCTCTACCGAGTTCAGCCGGCTCTCGTTGGCAATGAAGATCCGCTCGCTCGGCGTCTATTATCCGACACTAGCCTACAACGTGTTGCTGGGGCGGATCTTGAACGTGCGCCCATGGTGGACGCGGATTGACGACGACCTGATCCTCGGCGCTTTGCCCTTCGCATCCGACGTAGCCAAGTTGCACGCGGAAGGCGTTCGAGGAGTGGTCAACACGTGCATCGAGTACGCAGGGCCGACCGCGGAATATGAGCGTTTGGGGATCGAGCAGCTTTGGGTACCGACGATCGACTTTACCCATCCTTCAATCGAGTCGGTCAATCGCGGCGTGGCTTTCATGGACAAGATCGTCGCGGCTGGCGGCGCTGGTTACATTCACTGCAAAGCCGGGCGAGGCCGCAGTGCTACGATCGCCGTCTGCTGGCTCATGCATTCGCGTGGAGTAACAGCGGAAGAGGCTCAGCGCCTGCTGCTGGACAAACGCCCCCACGTGAACCCCCGTCTAGCCAAACGCCCAGTCGTTCGCGAATTCGCTTCCAATCTGTCCAAAAGCAGCTGATCACGGCCATCACAAATTTCAAAATCGCGCGAGTCTCTAAGCAGTCTAGAAAATGTGCTCGCATCAAGTTCGAGGGCGACGAGTTATCAAAGAATGAACTCTGCTCGGACTATTTAGAGTTGTGTGAAACTTGGGGCTGCTGCCAAGGTACATAATGAAGAACGCAAGTCGCGCCAATGCTCACCCATGATCTGAACCAACCGATGAAATCCAACATGCGACACTATAACCTTCGACACTATGTTGCCGCCTGGCTTGCCTGCTCACTTGTTTCATTTCATTTCGCTCCTCTGTGCTTCGGCGAGTCGCCAGTCCCGGCGAAACTTGACCTGTTTCCGAATTACAACACGATCGGCGTCAATGTCGCTTTGGCGGTTGGCGATGCGCAAAAGGACGCGTGGGCGTCGCTTGAGTACGGCCTCGCCAAGGCAAACTGCGTCGCGGCTTCCCTTTGTCGCGCGTGGACAACGAGTTTCAGCGACTGTCGGGTTGTGTCTTCTTTTGCCGATTGGGCGCGACGTATCATGTACGTGTAACACTGCATGACAAAACGACACCAGCCCTGAATGGTCTCGTGCTCAAAGGCAAGGTGACGACTCGCCGCGACCCTGATTTTCCTCGCCCCTCAAAAACGCTCTTCGTCAGTCCGGATGGGAAAGGCGCGGCTTTCACCCGATCGAATCCGGGGGCGCTGAAAGACGGGCTTACACGGGTGTTGGCTGGCCAACGACTGTTTTTGCTTGAGGGGACTTATCGTGTTGGCAATCTCAAGCTCGCGCAGAGTGGTTCGGCTGACGAACCGATTCAGATTGAAGGAGAAGAGGGGGGCAAGGTTGTCATCGACGGCGCTCAAACTAAACGCTTCTCTTGGCGAGCGTCGTCCCGGCACAAAGGGCTCTATGTGGCGGGCTCCGAAGCAGTCAATCCAAACCTCGTGTTGGCCGATGGAAAGCGACTCTATCCGCACCAGTCACTACAAGATTTGCTGGACCACAAGATTGCTATTGGGCTCGATATCAAGGGCAAGGTGCGATTCGATTCTGAGTTGGACGGATTCTACCGCAACCCAAGTCAGAACCCGTTGCTCAATGGCGATTGGCGCTCGCCAAGTCGTTTGTACGTCAAGTTCCGTGATAACGGCGATCCTGATGACAAGGACATCGTCGTCACGCGTTTTAATCGTGGCCTGTCGATTGTGGAACAGTCGCACATCACGCTGAGGAACTTGCGATTCGCACATTTCGGCCTCGCACCCGCAGGCGTCGCTCTCGACCTGAGGAACTGTCACGACATCGTAATCGATCACTGCACGTTCGGTATCAATGACATCGGTATTTCATTCAAGGGCGACTGCAGTCGGATCACGATTCAAGACAGCGAGTTCTTTGACGCGATGAAGGGATACTACGCTTGGAAGATAAAGGCGTCCTATGATCTGTACGCTCCTTACAGTTCCGTATTTCCTTACCTGAGCCGCATGCTGGAACGAGGCGGCGTGATCTACTCACACGGTTTTCGCGGCCGCGGAATCGTCATCCGCCGTTGCCGCTTTCACGACTACGCTCAAGCCGGCCATCTGGGACCGGCGAGTTTCAACAGTCAATTTCGTGACAGCTACGAGATCGATTTCCACGATAACCAGGTATTCAACTGCACCGAAGACGGTCTGGAACTAGATGCGGACGCTCGCAACATTCGCGTTTGGAACAACGTGTTTCACCATTGCAACGCTTCCTTGTCGCTGGCCGTTGCCCGTGGCGGACCGACTTACATCCTCCGCAATGTCTTCCACTCGATTGTGCCCGATGTCTTTACCATCCGGCCGGTAGACGGCTTGAAGACGCAGCCAGGGCATCCGTTCAAGTTGCAAACCGGCGAGACGAAAGCCCGCGTCGGCGATCTGTTCTTCTTTCATAATACGGTCGATGCCCCAAACGAAGCGGTCGGGCTCGACTTAGCCACAATTGCACGGTGGAAGAGTATTCATGCTCGCAACAACCTGATCGTTACGGACAAGGGGCAACCGCTGGTTGTGCGCTCAACAGAGCCTTTCCCGATCGACATGGATTACAACGGCTTCTTCTCGAAAGGCGGTTCGCAGTTAGGAAGCGTCGACAGGAACATGCGCGATCGCAAACCAGTGGAGACGCTGAAACTGATCGAGGACTTCCGCAAATTCGGTTGGGAGCAGCATGGATTGATTTCTGATCCGCAGTTCATGTCCGCATCCAGGCACGATTACCGTCTGAAGGAATCCAGCCCAGCCGTTGACGGCGGTCAGCGCATTCCTGGCATCAACGACCATGATTTCTTTGGCAGGTCTCCCGACCTGGGCGCGATTGAGTCAAAGCAATAAGCCACCGAATCGCGGCGGATCTGTCTCAGGGCCAATGCCCTCAGCGAAGACATGGCGGGGGCACTTGAGGCGGAGGGCAACTCGAATCGCATTTTCATTCACCTTCCTCAAGACAACCACGATACTTCGCGGGCATATCAAGACGAATACTCACCGGGAATCAGGGCCAAGCATCTATCGATAACTGCGCTGCGCGTCGCTGCATTGACCGCGTCTGGCGATGACTTCCGGTGGTCGATGACACAGAGTGAATTGGCGCAACACCGAGAACTCATCTATCATAAGATGTCTACTGCATCGTCGATGTTTGAACGCGTCGAGACGTGGGAAAACGACCACAACATCCAGGGCCTAATCCAAGTGATCAACGATTCAGCGTGGGTCGAATGGTAGTCGTGCGACGACCAGGTCTCGGGGCAACTGACCTTCGCTGCCAAGGAAGGCGAACAACTCGATCTTGATTCCGTCCACGTAGTCTGCGCAAGCCTAGAGTTTGCCGGGGGCGTTTACGAGTTTCCTCCGCCCGACGCTGTTCTGAAGCAAATCATCGGCGGCAGTGGTGCAGAGCCAGTCAACAACTAGCTCTACCGCGACTTTTTCGCACTTTGATCTTGGGAGCAGAATCGCCCTAAGCTGTGAATTCGTGGTTATTTCGTGAGTTTGGGCGGTGTTGACGAGACGGCTGCGGTGGCTTTCTGGGCGCCAGCCCGTCGCCCTGGCGGGCCTCACTTCGATCGTCCCCCTGGCCAGTTGTTGGGCCCGTTCGTAAACTGAACTAACCCGAAACACAACGATATAGAAAACACTGCCGATGCCTTTCAACGACGACGAAGACGACATTTACCAAGAACATATCCTCGATCATTATGAGGATCCGTACCATCGGGGCGAATGCAAGAGCCTCACCCATTCGCACAGAGACAAGAACCCGCTGTGTGGAGACGTTATTCGCGTGGGGCTGAGCATCCAGGAGGGGCGAATCGTCGAGGCTTGGTTTGACGGCGAAGGCTGTGTCGTCAGTCAAGCGTCCGCCTCGATGTTGATGGAGAAGCTCGAGGGGAAGACGCTGGACGAGGTTCGCACTTTCCCGGCAGAGGAGATGCTCGACTTGTACGGTGCTCGCTTGACTCCCAACCGCCAGAAATGCTGTTTGCTCTCTTGGCGCGTCGTTCAGTCCGCATTGCATTCGCCTGTCGAGGCCGTAGCCGGTAATGCCGCAACGGGCGATGTGGAAGCCGGTGATGCGGCAGCGGGCGACGGCGTCTCGGCTCCACCGCAGTTTGACGGATCCCGTCTTGGTGAGGAATCTTGATGTCGGTAAGCACCAGTTTGGACGTCGAAGCGATTCGGCGTGATTTCCCGATTCTCCGATCCGTCATTCATGGCAAGCACCCGCTGGTCTATCTGGACAACGCGTCGAGCACGCAGAGACCTAGGGCTGTGATTGACCACATGGTCGACGTCTACGAGAACCACTACGCCAACGTGCATCGCGGAGTGCATTGGTTGAGCGAACAAAGCACGGATCTCTATGAGGAGACGCGTGAGAAGGTGCGTGGTTTCGTCAACGCGTCGTCGACCAACGAGATCATCTTTACGACGGGCGCCACAACCGCAGTGAATCTCGTTGCCCGCAGCTGGGGCGACGCCAACGTCGGCCCGGATGATGAGATTATCGTAACGCTGATGGAGCACCATTCCAACATCGTGCCTTGGCAGCAGTTGGCTGAACGGGTCGGCTGCAAGGTGCTGTTTGCGCCAATCTTCGACGACGCTCGACTGGACATGGAGGCCTTAGCTGGGATGATCAATAGTCGTACGCGTCTGGTCGCGGCGGCAGCGATTTCGAATGTCACGGGCGTCATCAATCCTGTGCGGGAGATTGTTCGGCTGGCCCACGACGGGGGCGCGGTCGTGATGATCGACGCGGCTCAAAGCGCTCCCCACGAGCCGCTTGACGTCGTTTCGCTTGAGGCCGATTTTGTTGCCTTCAGCGGCCACAAGATGCTCTCCCCTTCCGGCGTCGGCGTGCTCTATGGCCGTGAGGAACTGCTCGACGCGATGCCTCCGTTCCTGGGAGGCGGAAGCATGATTCGAGAAGTGACGACGGAGGGGTTCACGACTGCGGACCTGCCCGCCAAGTTTGAAGCTGGAACGCCGCCGATCGTCCCCGCCCTGGGACTCGGCGCCGCTATCGACTATCTCAACTCGATTGGATTGCAACGCATCGCCGATCACGAACACGCCCTGATGATTCGGGCCCACGAGGTTTTGGAGGACTCCGGCTGCGTGAGGATTCTCGGTCCGCCCCCCGAACACAAGGCGGGCATCGTCAGCTTTCTCGTCGATGGCGTTCACGCCCACGACGTAGCCTATCTTCTCGATCGACATGGCGTCGCTGTCCGCGCCGGCCATCACTGCGCGATGCCGTTACATGAACGGCTCAACGCAGTCGCTAGCAACCGCGCGAGTTTCTACCTCTACAACACGTTCGACGAAGTCGAAACGCTCGGCGAGGGTATTGAGTATGTGTACAAGAAGTTTCGCCGCAAGAAACGCTCGATTCGGTCTCGGCGATAGCGCACGACGTTGAGACTCGGCGTCGAACGAGGCGCGATCGAGCGGGTGAGGTTCAGAGGGACTCGAGCAGCGCGCTTTCCATACGTTCGGTCTGCTCGGGGTCTCGCAGGATCTCGGGCTCCCGCTGATAGCTCTCACGGATCTCGACGACCTTGTCCATGACAGAAAAGAACGTCTCGACGATTTCTGCGTCCCATTGGGCGCCCGCGCCCTCGCGCAGTATCTGCTCGGCCTTCTCCTGAGGCATGCCCTTGCGGTATGGGCGATCGCTTGTCATCGCGTCGTAGGCGTCCGCAACAGCGAGAATGCGTCCATCGCGAGGAATCATCGCGCCGGCCAATGAGTCGGGGTAGCCGCAACCGTCGACGCGTTCGTGATGACAGAGCACG
>CAZWOU010000135.1:0-12839 GCA_964635375.1 uncultured Pirellulaceae bacterium
GTGAACAACTGTCGCCCAACGCTTTTCGCCGCTCTTGCGGTCATAGGCTACCACCGACTGTTGTAGAGCCGACTCATCGGCCGTCGCCAACATCACCAAGTCGCCAACCACGACGGGCGAGCTGTGCCCTCGCCCAGCCACAGGGCTTTCCCAAAGAACGGACGTCTCGTCCCACTCCCGACGCGTTGCGTCGTTATCGGGGGCCACACCATTATTCAGCGGGCCCCGCCAACCGGGCCACTGCCCAGCCAGCGCGGCGCGATCTTCAGCCAATGGAGGTTGGCTGCTGGATCCGCCCTCTACGGCGCTGATCTCCTCCACCGAGGTCGTCCGCTGACATCCTGACAGCAGGCAAGTCGCGGCGACCGTGCCGGCGACGATAGCCAGTCCAAAGCCTCTCATAAGTCGTCCTCCGTTTCGATTCCCACACACAACGAACTCTTCAACTACCATTAGAATCTCCATCGCGTTCGGCGCGAAGCAGTTCGCTCCGCGATGGCGAGGCCAACGAAAAGTAATTTCGTGCGTCGCGACACCAGAGGCGCCGGAAGGGAAAGGTGCGGTCGAGAGCCGTTTCGCATTTTCCCGACCCGCGCCCATTCGATTCGATCGACGATCCAACAGCCTGCCGCCTGATAGTGCTTCGCCGCAGCGTGCTGATATAATGTCCCCCACCTTGCATCGAGCTACAGGAACAGGCCTCGCGGCATTCAAGTCGGCTGCACACGCTGAATTGTCAACTGCGAAAGCGATTCAGAGGTACGCCCGGCTTCATGTACATCCAAGAATTCGCTCCACACTCTGATTTGGCCGAGTATGTGCAAGTCATTTGGATCATGGAATCCGAAACGACAGCAGATCAGTTCCCTCGAGAGCAAATTCTGCCCGATGGAATCGTTGAACTGGTTCTCCACTTCCGCGATCCATTCCTGACTCATCGAGCTGATGGCACTTGCTTTGTGCAGCCTCCAAACTTCGCTATTTCCCAGATGAGGCAGTTCATCGAGATCGAATCCCGGGGAGATATCGGATTCGTCGCCGTCAGGTTCTTTCCTTGGGGCGCCTACCACTTCTTTGACACTCCAATTCACAGCTTCCTCGACTCATTCGTGGTTTCAGCTACCCTTTGGGAGCGACATCATCGATCGCTTCATGACCAAGTGGCTTCCGCATCTGACTCAAGGGATCGCGTTGACATCGTCGAACAGTTCCTGCGCGATCGATTGACCGAGCATCGGCGGCAAGACAACACCGTTGACGCGGCTATCAAACGCTGCCGTTCTGAACGCGGGCAACTCAAGCTCGAGCAGCTGTGTGAGTATGCCGAGCTTTCCCAGAAGCAGCTCGGACGCCGCTTCTTAGCGGCTGTGGGAACCACACCCAAGACATTCTGCCGAGTATCTCGTTTCCTCCATGTGTGTCACCGCTTGGAGGATTTCCGCAACCGCTCGTTGAGCGAGCTCACATACGATTGCCGTTACTTTGACCAGGCCCACTTTATTAGAGAATTCAAGGAATTCTCTGGCTTCACTCCGAAGCAGTTCTTCAAGAAGAACAATGTCGCATTCGCCGACTTCTAAGTCTTTTTGTTTTCGACGAAGTTCGCCCCAAGAGGCCAATCCGAAATTGTCTTTTTTTTACAATTTTCGTCACGCCCGTCTCGGTACAATCCAATACTGCGCCTCACTTAGCAGTCATTTCACTTATCGCGTTTTCATTGTCAGGAAGAATTCAATGCCTTCACATTACGACAAAAAGAAGCAGTGCCGTGTTGGAACTATGGATGGCGACCAGTTCTACGCCGAGGCCAACAAGGATAATGGACAGTACTTCAAATCAGTTTTGACCGTATGGCAGAAGAAGGGCGGGAATCTCAAATGGGGCGCTGGCGGCGTTGGCCTTCGTGGAACCGTTGGCGAGAAGGAAATTGGCGTCTGCTTTCTCGCTCCGGCTTATGCTGCAAAGAAGGATCGGATCGAATTGTCGCTGACGACGCTCTCCAAACAAATCGGCGACGAGCAGTGCCAAATCTTGAAAGCCGCGTTGCAGGATGCCGCTGGCGATCAGCTCAAAGGCAATTCGATGATCAGCATAATGGAGCCGGGCGTGCTTTCAGCGGCGAATCAGAAATCGCTGACCAAGGCGCTTTGTCAACTGCTCTAACGACTGCGCCTCAGCAGCAGTATCAGCCGCGAAGGCATTCGTCAACAAATGAATCGTTAACGGGATTGGCATTATGACGCGGCAAAGCGCGTTGGCGAGTCGCAGCGGCCCACACGGTCTCCTTTGAACCATCGCACCGACGATGTGAAGGACTCATTTTGGCAGTGCCTCGACGCGGGATGTGACTGCCTCATAGACGGCGGGCGGCAAAGGGCCCTTTGCGGCGGCCGCTAGGTTTTCGGCTAGATGCGCAGAGTTGCATGTTCCGACGATCGTGGTGTGGCAGTCTGGGTGGGAGAGCGTGTAACGCAGGATCAGTTCGGCACGGCTCATACCATTGAGCAACACTTCGTCGAGCCTTGCCCGATTCCATATGTCATTTAGCGCCGTCCGCTGAATCTCCGCGTCCGGGCCCCCCTGCGCGATGCCGCCGCGAACGATAATTCCGGCGCCTGCCTGGGCGGCTCTCGTGATCAAGCCGTGATGGTCCGGAGACAGGCACGAATAGGGAATCTGAAATGTGTCAAACACATCCAATTCGATCAAACCGGGGAGATTGGGCAGAGAACTCGATGCGCCAATGAACCGAATGAGACCTTGTTCGCGAAAGTCCGTCAATAGCTCGAGCAGTCCTTCGCGCTGGAGCACCTCAGCTTCGCCACCGTGAAATTGAAGGAGATCCAGATAACTAGTTTGCAGGCGAGTGAGACTGGTTTCGATGTTTCGTTGTATTACGTCCTTCTTCCAGACATGCCGGATCTCGATATGATGCTCGTGTTGCTCGTAGGCGCAGCCACACTTGGTGGCGAGGTAGTACTCATTCCGTCGCGAACCGATGTACTGACCGATCCGCTGTTCGCTGATTCCGTAGTCGGGCGACGTGTCAATAAAGTTGATGCCGGCGTCGAGTACGGAATTGAGAAACTCGTCGGCATCTCTTTCGCTGACAACTCGCACTCCCCAAGTGTTGGGGCCGCGAATACCCATGCTTCCATAGCCGAGTTGAGTTACTTCAAGCCCCGTTCGGCCTAAGGTCGTCTTCATCAATTTCTGTTCATCTCTCTTCAATGCGGCGGGGCTGAGGCGTAAAAAAGGAACTGCGAATCACTCGCTGAGCCTGCAAATGATGGCAACATCGTTAGGGAGCAGGCGATGCCATGCTGACCCGCCCAGCAACAACAAGGCCCCGCGATTCCATTCGTCCAAGCCAAGTTCAGCCATTATGAACCGCCAACGCGCGAAGCGGCCCGCTATGCCCCTAACGCACTTCTCCCCAGACAGCTTCCATCACCGCATACATTTTCGGGTCGTGCTCCTTAAGCTCGGCGCGAACAAAGGGGTAGAAGTCATTCATTCCGAGATAAGCCTCAGTCGACTCGGCGAAGTACTCTTTGTGGTTGCTCAAGGCATAGTGACGCACCTTGCGCCCGGTGAACAGCAGAACCTTTTCGTAGATGCCTTTCTCTTTCGCATCTTGGAACGCCGCGATCGTCTCAGGGTGCTCAAAGCTGAGCACTTGGTTGTGATACGAATGGGCAAGTTCGTGCAAGACCACGTATGGATGCTTCGCCCAGGTGCTGCGACTGTATAGAGCTTTGGCGCGGGGAATGTGCACGTGCTTGACCAGCCGGGGGTCGAACCCGTTGGCCAGCAGCCAGCCACGATCTGGATGGAACTGCATGTTGCCAGTGTGAGGGTTTTCTAATTCAATCCAGATCGGCAGTTTGCGGAGTTGGGCCAACCGGTCAGCGGGCATGATGTACTCGACACGTTGCAGATGGTTCGCCAACGCTCGAAACGCCTTGTCCCCAACTTCTTTACTCTCGCCCGACAACAGTCGCGGATCGACTTTGATCGTCCAGCCTTCAAGCTGCTTCTCAATAGGATCATAGAAATCGGGGGTTTCCTCAGCAAAGGAAGGGTTGAAGAGGCCAATCACAGAACCTGTTAGAAACACCGTCACAACTGTCTTGAATGCCATTGGGTTCTCCATTGTTTGCTCTCGACCAAGATCATCGCGAGGTCGCCAGCGTTGATTGCTCTGAACTAGGACCGCCGAGCGGACCAGGCACCAAGAAACGAAGCCGCCGCCGGATGCCGTTTTTCTCGTTTTGCCGGTTAAGTTGTGTCGGCTTGGACGCCAAAAGTCAACCGCCGCAGCGTGACCGCCCGAACGCACCACGGCCCCAAGAGTCTAGACAGCAGAGGTCGTTGGCGGGTGTTGACGCCGCCGAGATCACCCGGGGCATTCCGCTGAGAGAATACAGTCGATCGTCTGAACAGCGATCTCCTGTTCTTCTTTAGTGGGAACCACCAACACCTTGACCGGGCTCCGCTCTGTTTGGATTTCAAGGATCCCGTCGCGGTCGAGTTCGTTCTTGGCGGGGTCGATTTCGATTCCGAGCAGCGACAGATTCGTGCACGAGCGACTTCGAATCTCGGAAGAATGCTCCCCGATTCCGCCCGTAAAGACGACCGCGTCGAGACCGCCAATCGCCGCGGAATAGGCGCCGATGTATTTCTTGATGCGGTACGCAACCATTTCGATCGCCAGCTGCGCCCTGGCGTCCCCGGCCTCCGCGCTGCGAATCACTTCACGCATGTCGTTCTCGTCGCAGATCCCCTTAAGACCGCTTCGCGTGTTCAACAGCGACTCCAGTTCGTCGTTCGACTTCCCGGTAACTCGGCTCAAATGAAAGATCATTGCTGGGTCGATGTCCCCGCAACGAGTTCCCATGATCAGCCCTTCCAGAGGCGTGAGCCCCATCGAAGTGTCGATGCTCGTTCCGCCTTGAATTGCCGCCGCGCTCGCGCCATTGCCCAGATGCAGGACGATCAGGTCGACCTGGTTGAGCGGACGCTCCAAATACTCAGCAGCTTTCCTCGCGACGTATTGGTGCGACGTGCCGTGAAACCCGTACCGACGCACATGGTGATCTCTGTAGATCTCGTGGGGGATCGCGTATCTGTAGGCGTGCTGGGGAATCGTCTGATGAAATGCCGTGTCGAACACAGCCACCTGTGGAACTCCCGGGAATATCGATAGAGTTACCTCAATGCCCATGATGTTTGCGGGGTTATGCAGCGGGGCGAGTGGGGACTGTTGCCGAATCGCCTCGAGCACCGCCGCGTCAATCACGGTTGGCTTGGTGAATGCTTCACCTCCGTGAGCCACCCGGTGCCCAATTCCCGCGAGGTCGCCTGGCCCCGAGAGAAGCCCGGAGTCCGCCAGCGAGGCGCTAATCTGCTGAATCCCCTCCCGGTGGTCTCGCACGGGAGTGGTGAGAACGCTTGAGGTCATTTCGCCCGACGCAACGCGGCTCTTGCGAACCAGACGGCCCGCCGAATCGCCAATGCGTTCAACCATTCCAGAGGCTAGTACCTGCCCATCGTCCATCGCGAAGAGCTGGTACTTAATGGACGAGCTCCCCGAGTTGACCACAAGCACTTTCATGCCTTGGCTCCTTATTGACCTGTGCGAGGATGGCCGTGATGGCTACCGTGTTGACGACATCGGTTACCGTGCAACCCCGGCTGAGATCATTGACGGGCTTGTTCAGCCCCTGCAAGACGGGACCAATGGCCACGGCTCCGGCGGAACGCTGCACTGCTTTGTAGGTATTGTTCCCCGTGTTCAAGTCGGGAAAGACGAGAACCGTCGCGCGGCCGGCAACCTCGCTGCCCGGCATCTTTGACCGGGCCACGTTGGCGTCGATGGCCGCGTCGTATTGGATCGGCCCTTCAACTTTGAGTTCGGGCCACCGCTCGCGGACGCGGTGAGTGGCATCCCTAACCTTCTCCACGCACTCACCCTTGCCCGATTGTCCGCTTGAATAGGACAGCATTGCCACACGCGGTTCAATGCCGAACATCTTGGCGGTCTCTGCTGAGCTGCCGGCAATGTCCGCCAGCTGTTCGGCGGTGGGGTCTGGGTTCACAGCGCAATCGCCGTAGACGAGCACCCGGTCCGCGAGGCACATTAGAAAGACGCTCGACACAAGGACGCATCCCTTCTTCGTTTTGATGATCTCGAATGACGGGCGGATCGTGTGGGCCGTCGTGTGCGCAGCCCCTGAAACCATGCCGTCAACCAGACCCTTATGCACCATCATGGTACCGAAATAATTCGCGTCCAACATCGTGTCCGCCGCCGTCTCGTACGTGATCCCTTTATGCTGCCTTAGATTGTGGTACGTTTCGGCAAACTCTCCATGCCAGGGGCTTCGCGAAGGATCGACAATTTCTGCGGCGCCCAGATCGACGCCAAGTGACGTCGCGGCCTGCCGAATCTCCTTGACATTTCCGAGCAGTGTAATTTGGGCGACTCTTCGCCGCATCAGAATCTCGGCTGCGCGAAGAATCCGCTCGTCCGCGCCCTCGGGCAGAACGATACGTTTTCCTTGCGACTTCGCCTGCTCGATCATCTCATACTCAAACATGATCGGAGTGACGCCAGCCGACGGAGCCAACTCGATTGACCGTTCCAGAAGCGGCATGTCAACACACGTTTCAAACAGCCCGAGCGAGGTAGCTATCTTCCGCTCGTTTTCCGCCGCGATCCCGGCGCGAACGGAATTGACTCGCAAGGCGGTTGCGAAGGTGTCCTCTTGCGCAGAGAGAACCGGCACCCTGGAGAAACCAGATTCTTCCAACAGGAGTCTCACCTGGGGCGGCGGCTTCAAACCGCCGGTAAGGAGAATCGCCGCGATGTTCGGATAATTCGCCGAACCGACCGTGGCCAGGCTCCCCAAGATCAGGTCGGCTCGGTCCCCTGGCGTGATGACTAGGCTGCCGTCCCCGACGCGATCTAGAAAATTCGGAAGTTGCATCGCGGCAACCGTGTAACTCAGAACGTCGCGTTCCAGGTCAGAGCTCTCTCCAAGGATGAGTTCCGCACCGATGGCGTCGGCAATTTCAGCGACCGTTGGCGAACCAAGGGTTGGTTCTTCCGGCAACACGAAGACTGGATCGGCGTGAGTCCAGGCCGCTTCAAGTTCGCGAAGAACATTCTCGCGGTCGCCCTCGTCGACGCGGTTCACGATGGTCGCGATGACCGCGCACCCCTGCTCAGTAAATGCGTTGCGCGCCGAATAGATGACTTCGCCAACTTCCGCACAGGACTTTCCGCGGCCGTTGATCACGAGCAGCACGGGACAGCCGAGATGGTTTGCGACGACGGCGTTAAATTCGAACTCAAACGCAGCGCCAACGTCTGTAAAATCAGTCCCTTCGCAGAGGACGAAATCAGACCTCCGTTCAAGCTCCTTGTACTTGCCGAGCACTCGTTTCAGGAGTTCGTCGAACCGGCCCTCCCGGGAAAGCCCTCTCGCCTCCTCATATGTGGCGGCGTAGAACGAATCGTAGGGTTGGTCGATGCCGTACCGAGCGCGAACTAAGGCGATGTCACGATCAAGTTCGTCTTCCTGCTGAACAAGCGGCCGAAAGAAGCTGAGGTTCTGAATTCGCCCCGAGAGCAGTTCCATGACGCCCAACACGACGAGCGACTTGCCGCTGTGCGGTTCCGTCGAGGCGATGTAGAGGTTCTTGGACACATTTTTTCCTTCTGGGGCGAGGGTCCGAGGCTCGTTCTTTTTGGAGCAGAGAACTCGCCACCAGCGCTACGCCAAGCTGATCCGGTGCAGGTGTAGCGTGTCGGTGTGGCCGTTTTGACCGTCGAGCGCGCTGACCACGACGACGACTTCCCCCTCCGCTCCCCAGCCGCATTCACCGGCGAGCCGGTCCAGTTCGTTTAACAAGTGCGGCATGATCATGACTTGTGGTAGGTAAAGCGGATCAACGCCATAGCTCAGGTTCAACTGTCGGGCCGTAACCTCGCAATTCGTGACCACCACCACCGGCATCGCCAGACGAAGTCGCGATAGCATGCGAGCTGTTGCGCCGCTCTGGGAGTAAACCACAACACGACTAGCGTCAAGCGCACAAGCGGTCACCGCGGCGCCGTCTACGATCGCGTCAGCCGAACTGAAGGACTCGTTCCGGCGGCGCATCACAGTCTCATCCCGCTTCAGGCCAGCTTCCGTCACGCGGGCCACGCGATCGAGGACACGGACCGCTTCGGTCGGAAATCGGCCCGCGGCTGTTTCGCCCGAGAGCATGATCGCGTCAGTGCCGTCATGAATAGCGTTGGCCACGTCGGACACTTCCGCCCGAGTCGGCATGGAAACGTGAACCATCGACTCAAGCATCTGCGTGGCCGTTATCACTGGTTTGCAAGCCTGCCGACATCGCTCGATCAGGTGTTTCTGCAGCAAGGGCACTCGAGCCAAGTCGGTTTCTAGCCCCAAGTCGCCCCGAGCGACCATGAGGCCGTCCGCCAGTTCGACAATCACCTCGATCGACTCTAGCGCCTCAGGACGCTCAATCTTGGCGATCACGCCGGCGTTGCTGCCAGAGTCAGCCAAGAACCCCTGCACAGCTGCCACATCCTCGGGATGGCGGACGAACGATAAGGCAACGAAGTCGACGTCGTGCTCGACCGCCCAGAGCAGATCCCGCCAGTCTTTATCCGTCACCGAATCGGTCGACAGCGACACGCCCGGCAGATTAATTCCCTTGCCAACCGAAATCGGTCCGCCGCGCTCGACCCGCGCGGAAATGATATTGTCAACGCAAGATTCGACAGAAAGCTCGATGCGGCCGTCGTCCAGCAGGATTCGATCGCCGACAGCGACGTCATCTAAAAGCGCGTCGTAGGTCGATGCCAAGTCATAGGTCAAGGAGTCACCCGACGCGACGACCTCTTGCTCGGTCGTGAGGCGGATGAGTTGGCCCTGCTCGGCGAGGAAATCCGGTCGACACGTGCGGCTTACGCGGATTTTTGGTCCGCAAAGGTCCTGCATCACAGCCACATGCCGCCCACACCGCTCGGCTTCGGCGCGAATCGCTGCGATAGCTCGCGAATGCCAAGCGTGGTCTGCGTGCGAAAAATTGAGGCGGAACACGTCGGCGCCGGCTTCAATCAACTGTCGCACCTGCTCCGCTTCGTAACACGCCGGACCGAGCGTGCACACGATCTTGGTATGGCGCCGCGAGTGGCGGGCGGGCACGCCGTTAGGCGAGGTCATTGCGTCGGGACGAGGAAGAAGAGCGGCGGTAGCCATCGTTTCACCCGCGTTTAAGGTCGGATTCTACGGTCTGTGGCGGTCGTGCATTCCAAAAACGACAGCGAGCATCGCCAAATCAAACGTAGCTCATCATTCTGACGATTCCAGATCTCCCTTCGCTATCTCCGAACTAGAGACGCCTTCTCGTGCTTTTTGTGGCCAGTGATTTCAGTCCAGACGGTGAGGAGCGCCTAAACGGATGGCTACGAAGAACACCAAGAGCGGAATGGTGACGATGGATCGATCAACTGCGAGTTGCGACGCGGGCGACACCTAAGGGACGGATTTCTTGCGGCGATCGAGGTGCTGCCAACTTGCCCAGAGGACTCAGCAGAATCGCGGGCAAGAACAGCAAGTCGCCGACCAGCGCGGCTAGCAACAGAGCGAGCATCATCCAAGCGAATTTGGCAGTTGGCAAGAAGTCCGCCAACACGAACGGGGCTAGTCCAAAACCGCATATCGCCGTCGTTTGGACCATCGCATGCGCAGTGCGCTGGAAGGCATACGCCACTCCCGCACTTCGGGTCCCCATCAGATCGCAACCCCGTCGAAACCAAGTCAAGAAGTGAATCGTATCATCGACCGCGATCCCAAGCGCGACGCTTGCGGTCATTACGGTTCCAATATCGACCTTGAAATCAAACAGTCCCATCGCGCCAAACAGAATGAGCGAGGGAAACATGTTTGGCAGCATCGCGAGCAGACCGGTCGCCACGCTGCGAAAGACAATCATCAGCACAACACAAACCAATAGCAACGCCATCACGAAACTGCGAAAAAGATCGTCGAGCAACATTCGCTGTGCCTGGGATACAACGGGAGTCAGCCCTGTTAACGTCACCCGGATCCCTTGCGACGACTCTGGTTTCAAGTCAGCGTCTATCGACTCTCTCAACTCGGCCAGCAAGCGGTCGTAGTTGACGCCGCCGAACGCCGGAACACGAGTGCTGATCCTCCACGAGTGCCGTTCGGCGGATTGGTTCAGCCAAGCGTTCTCGACAAACGTCGGCTGTAGTCGCTCAAACTGAACTCGCAATGTCACGCGTCGCGCTGTTTGCCGCAACCCGCGGGACTTCGGTATCTCGGGCATAAAGGTTGCTGCTGAGACAACACCGCCCAGCGATTCAAATTCCCCCAGTCGCCCTTCGACACGCCGGATCAACGCCAGCGTCTCGAGGCCGTCCAATTCGCACTCGTCAGGAATATGGAGGATCACTTCGAGCGGAACAAGCGCGCCCAAATGCGATTCAAACCAGCGATAGTCCTTGACCAAACGGTGCTCGGGTTGCAGCAGGTTAAGCACCTCAACGGTCGTGTTCACTCGCATGACGCCATAAAGGCCAACTCCCATGGCCATAAAACCAATCAGCAAGATAAGCGCCCAGCCACCCTGCAGCCGAGTCGCAAGCCGACTCCATCCACTCGCATCTTGGTTCCCTGACTTCGAACCTGAAGAAACAGCCCATGCCCGCTTACGACCTTGCCAAGCCATCGCGCCAGGCAAGATCAAAAACAAGGTCGCAATAGCAAGCATTACGCAGACGGCTGTGATCTCGCCGAATTGCCGCACGGGAATGATCTGACTGACAGCCAACGACGCCATGCCAAGTGCAGTGGTTACGGCGCAGAACGTGCAGGGCCACCAGCCTGCTCGCAAAGCACGAGCAACGGCGCCCTTCACGCCGCCGTCTCGGCATTCCTCTCGGTAGTAGTTGGCCATGTGGACGCCAGCCGAGACCGTCAGCACGAACATCAACGGAGCCATTACGATCAAGATGGCATTCATTTGGATGCCAGTCCAGTTCACAATGGCGACCACGAGTGCTTGACAAAAGCCGGCGACTAAGAGGACGGCGCCGGTCATTCGCCAGGAGCGCAAGCACCACCAACAAATCAAAACGGCGATGACGGCGGCAGGTACTGCCAGCGTAGTAAACGAACGCGAGCTCTCACGGTCAATCGCCCGCCCTTCAATGATCGAACCCGCCAAGTGGATGTCGGCGCGAGAGACCTCGGCCGCGCTCTCCGCCGTCTCTCTGATAAACTCGATGCTCGCGTCTCGACGCCCTTCCGCCTTCCAGCGGTACGTCACCAGCGCGCAACTCATGTCCCCGTCGCCGACAAGCAACCCTCGCAGGCGATCCGTCGCCTCGCGCTTTGTCAGGCCCAGCGAATCGGCCAAATCCCGAACGGCCGAATAGCCCTCCGTAACTTGCCCCGTGAGATTGGTCTCGTCCTCGATGTAGGCCGCCCGTTCAGGTTCCTCAAACGCGTCTGAGAACCACTGCAGACGCTCGTCGTCGATCGTGCATCCTTCCCAGCTGACGATGACGGTGTCATGCGTCTTGAAATCCGTTGCGAAGGACTCAATATCGACGCGAGGTCGCGACGTCTCCGGCAACCAGGCAACAGGGTTGTTCTGCATGTCGCCGAGACTGGCGAGAAGCCCAAACAGCACAAACGGAAGCAAGAATGCCATCGCGATCAGCGCCAGGTGGCCACGGAGGATGTAACGGCGGTCAGGCATTCGACTGTTGGATTAGATTGAAAACGCCTGTGAGACGGCTGGGTTCTGCCTGCGGCGCTCGGTTTCCATGGTCCTGTTCTAGCGATTTCGCTTAGACCTACCCATGGTTTCGTCAGCTTTCTGCCCTCAGGCGCGTCCATTTTTCCATATAGTCGGCTGAAAAGACAGATTGCCCGAATTCCTTTGAACACCTGACAATAACCCTCCGGAAACCGCGAAAAATACGCAATCTAAGAAGCATAAAAAGCCTAGGTTGAGCCCAGTTTGGAAACTACAATGTATGCCTGAGTGCCTGAAGGCAGTTCTTTCAAATTCGGCTAACGAAAGATCTTGATGAGGCTGATAAATATTCGAGCTGATGGGCTCATTGGCTTTGTCGTGTAATGCACATACTCGAGTTATCACCTGCACATTCCGGGGCGTCCGCTAGCCTTACATCGGGCATGCGAGAGCGGCGCGCAAGCCGAAATGACCGCTGGGAGTTCCGTTCGTGTCAAACTACCTATTTCTGACAGGTTGCACTGGTCTGCTCGGCCGGTATCTGCTCCGTGAGTTTCTACTCGATAACACTCGCTTGGCTGTGGTCGTTCGACCGAGCCGCAAGGAATCGGCGGTAGAGCGGGTCGAGACTATCCTTCGCATGTGGGAGCAACAGTGGGGCATGCAACTGCCACGCCCGGTCTGTTTTGCCGGCGACGTGTGCCAGCCCGGACTGGGGCTCGCCACGCAGGACCGTGACTGGGTTGTCGCGAACTGCCACTCGATGATGCACAGCGCCGCGTCGCTAACTTTCCACAAGGACAGTTCGGGCGAGCCCTATCGAAGCAATGTTCAAGGTACGCAACACGTACTTGACTTCTGTTCGGACGTGAAGATCTCCGATTTCCACTACGTCTCCACTGCTTATGTGTGCGGCATGAGAACCGAGAGGGTGATGGAGTGCGACCTCGATCTTGGTCAGCAATTCCGCAATGACTACGAGCACGCCAAGCTACAAGCCGAGCAGATTGTCCGGTCCGCCGACT
>CAZWOU010000135.1:12849-19479 GCA_964635375.1 uncultured Pirellulaceae bacterium
AGTTTATCGCCCAGCGGTGATCGCGGGAGATTCCCAAACAGGGTACACGAACACGTACCACGGACTCTACATGTACCTCAAGTTGATGTCGGTGTTAGTGCGAAACACCCAAGCCGGACCGGACGGCGTGCGGCACACACCGGTTCGACTGGAGATGACAGGCGATGAACCGCGCAACATCGTCCCAGTTGATTGGGTGGCGGCGGTAATGCGGCACCTCTACAAAAGCCCTGAAGCCCAGGGGAAGACGTTTCACCTTGCGCCTCATACACCCTTGACGCCACGTCAAATCATCGAGGCAGGCTACACCTATTTCAATTCGCGCGGCGTAGAGTTTGCCGGCGTGACGCCTGACGCGGAAGCGCCCATCAGCAACATGGACCAAAACGCGCATGAAAACATGGGAATGTACAAAGAGTACGAGGGGAGCGATCCAGAGTTCGACTTAACGAACTTGGAAGAACACGCCGCCCACCTTCCCTGCCCCATAATCGACGAAGAAATGCTCCATCGTTTCTTGAAGTACGGCGAAGCCGACCGCTGGGGCAAACGGCGACGTACGCCGCCGTTGCCTTGCGGCGTTGAGAAGGCGGGCGTGGCGGAGCCGGCCCGCACTTGGCAAGAATCTGAAAAGACAGCCTAGCTCGCAGGCCGCCGCGGCTCGCGAAACCAACGTACACCATAGGACTGTCGGACATGTCGAGTGTCCTACCAATGACTGCGGTCGAGGAACTTATGTTCCACCAGGACTGCCCGGCGTACCCCTACGCGTGTTTCATTCGACTGCGTTTCTCAGGTTGCCTCAAGCGCGAAGAGTTTGAGCAGGCCGCCGCCCAAGCCGCAGCTCGGCACCCGATACTGCTTGCAAGCCTGCAGCCGAATTCTCGCCGGCCAAGTTGGCGACTCGATTCGAGCAGCGGTCTCTCTATCGATTGGCGAGCGGAACCGCCGACCGAGGCTTTTCCGACCGCCAACCACCTTGAATTGAGCACCCGCGGCCTGCAGCTTATCGTGGCTGAAGGAGGCGGCGCATCAGACCTAGTCATTCAGTTTCACCATGCGTGTTGCGACGGCATGGGAATATTTCAGTTCATTCACGACCTACTCCTACTCTACGCCCAATCGCATACCGGCGACTCTCCGCGTCCGCTGCCAACCTACGAGCCGGAGATGTTGAAGCGACGAGGGCGATTCGGCCTGACTTGGCGAAAGTCCCTCGCCATGGCTCGCAAGCAGAGCGTTGGATTGCAGGGAGTCCGCCAGTTCTTAGCTCGCCGCCCTGCGCCCCTGCTCCCTCATGAGCGGGTGTTGAGCGACTCACCGACACCAGACGTCTATCCTGCCGCCTGCGCAGAGCATTTTGCGCCGGAGTTGAGCATTGGGTTGCGGCAAAAGGCCGCTTCACTCGGAGCGACAACCAATGACTTGCTGGCTCGCGATCTGTTCGTCGCAATTTCTGAATTTCGTCGCCGGAGAGATCTAGCCGAGGACGATTGGTTGCGGCTGATGGTGCCGATGAATCTCCGCAAGACAGCGGACCGTCATTTGCCGGCCGCAAATGTCGTCAGTTCAGTCTTTCTCGATCGACGCGGCGTTGACGCCAACAATCCGGACGAGCTACTTGCCAGCATCCACGATGAAATGCAGCTCATCAAGGACAATGAGTTAGGGTTCACATTTATCATATCGCTGTGCCTTAATCGACTGGTCCCGGGCGGCTTGAGGCGAGCCGCCAACGGTCGTCGCTGCAACGCCTCGGCAATCTTCACCAATCTGGGCAGGCTGCTTTCGCGAACGGGGTTGCCGCGAGAAGGCGATTCCCTTGTATGTGGCGACGTTCAACTGAACGCCATCGAGGTGCTCGCGCCACTGACTCCCTACACGAGCGCGGCGTTTGCAGCGGGCTGGCTTGGAAATCAGTTATCGCTCACGCTGCATTACGATCCGCGGGTGCTGTCCGGCAAAGACGCCGGTGAATTGCTGAGTCTCTACGTCGGCAGAGTTCGCGACACAGCCGGTGAGCTCCAGGCGAGCTAGAACCTGATGGCGAAGTGGGCCAAGCCGGTGGAGAACGAACGCGGGCTCACCTTGCTCAGCAAGTTGATCGCTTTCCAGGTCAAGCCTGGAATAATCACCGGCCTACCCTTCAACACGCCGTTAATCCCAGCTCGAGCGACCGTTCCCGACTTCAACATCATCAGGCGAACAATGAGGCCGGGAACCTGCTCGGCCTTGCCCAAGAACTCCGACTCAAAGAACCCAGGACAAAGCGCACTGACCTTAATCCTATGTGGACGCAACTCATGATGCAGTGTCTGAGAAAACGCGAGCACGAAGGCCTTGGTGCCCGCGTAGACCGAATAGTGGGGCGGCGGCTGGATTGCGGAAAAGGACGCGTGGTTGAGGATGTAGCCGCCGCGTCGCCGCCGAAAGTCGTCGCCAAAAAGACGCGTCAACACGGTCAGCGATGCAGTGTTCAGCTGGATCATCGACTCGAAATCGGCGAGAGACTGCTCCAGAAATGGTCCGTATTTGCCGCTGCCGGCGTTGTTCACCAGCATCGACACATCGCGATCCAAGTCCCGCACGCTGGCGTGCAAGCGTTCCGCGCCGTCGCTCGCGGCCAGGTCCGAAGCAATCACGTCGACACGCACGCCGAACGCATCAGTAAGCTCAGCACGGAGCAATTCCAGACAATCGAGACGCCTGGCCGTGAGGATCAAGTTGAATTGACGACCCGCCAGCTCGCGCGCGAAGTCGCAGCCGACCCCACTGCTGGCGCCTGTAATTAGAGCGGTCTGGCCGGTATCGCGAGGCATCTGTTCGGACCGATACTGTGAATAGGCTGGCGACGGCCGCGGGCCGCCTGGGTTTAAGATCGGCAGACCTCAGAGTATAATCGAGCATTCTTCTACATACGTCGGCCCCCGCAGCGACCAGTCAACGTGCATCGTCTCCTAATCACAGGAAGTTCTGGTTATCTCGGCCGAAGACTTGTCGCGCACTTCCAGGCCCAGGGCAAGACGATTTGCGGAATTGATCTGCATCCGCCACCTTCAGAGTCCCCGCCGGGCAGCTTCATCCAGGCCGATATCTGCGACGCCAACCTGCTCGAGGCAATCCGTGAATTCTCTCCTGACACGGTTGTCCACGCCGCGTTTGTATTCCAGCCGATGCGAGATCTGCAGCGGATGGCTGAAATCAACATCGGCGGAACCGAGAACGTATTGCGAATTGTCCGCGAAGTCTCGCCAGCGCGTTTCATGCTGCTCTCCAGTGCGACTGCGTTCGGCGCCTGGCCCGACAATCCGGTGCCGATGCCCGAAGATTGGCCAATGCGATCTCGCGGAGAGTATCCCTACGCGGCCCACAAGACCGCCATTGAAGCCCAGATGGTCGAGTTTGCTGAACAGCAATCTGAGACTGCCGTCAGCTGGATTCGACCGGCGATCATTGGCGGCCCAAGCATGGAGAACTATCTCTCCAGGTTCATTTTTGGAATGCCCTTCCTGGCGAAACTCGACGGCTTTGATTGCCCGTTGCAATTTGTTCACGAGGATGACGTGGTTGCCGCGATGGAGGCAATCTTGCTGGCCGATGGCCGCGGCCCATTTAACGTCGGCCCGCCCAATTGGACCTGCACCACGGAAATCGCGAAGGAAACCAAGCGCCGCGCCATCTCACTTCCTTTCTGGCTGGCATGGGGATCAGCCTGGCTGGCTTGGAACACGCGACTTTGGCTGCACGAGTCCCCAGCTGGGTTTCTTTATTTTGCCCGTTATCCCTGGGTTGTCGCGCCGCACCGTCTTCTGAATGAGCTTCGTTTTCAGTTCCGTTATTCGAGCACGGAAACGGTGCGTGACATCGTGAAGAACCTCTAGGCGAATTACGATCGGGTGCAGGCAAATCGGTCTAATCAAGAAAGAGGCCACCGGCTAGAATGCCGAGCGAGTTCGCGTCTCCATCGCGGCGAATCAACACAAGGATCAAGAGGAAATGACCACCGTTGTAACCATCGTGCTCGCCTCGATGGCGGTCCTCGTTGTCGCCCAAGCGTTGCTCGTCGTTGGCTTTGTTTGGCGACTTCTTCGATTTCGCGCCGAATTGCTGACCGATGCGGAATGCCCCAGGGGAGCAGTCATTCTGTGCCTACGCGGGGCGGACCCCTTCCTGAAGAAGTGCATCTCAGGCTTGCTGAACCAGGACTACCCAAACTATGAGATCCATGTCGTCGTCGACCACCCCAACGATCCAGCCAATGCGATTCTTCGTGATTCGCTCGTCGAATCGGCCGCGAAGGTCCACATTCAGTTCCTTGAGAATCCAAGCGAAACATGCAGCCTGAAATGCGCCAGCGTGGTGCAAGCGGTTCGCTCGCTCGACGAGTCCGTCGACTTCATCGCTCAGCTTGACGCGGACACGATTCCGCACGCAACTTGGCTTCGTGAATTGGCGACCGGGCTTGCCGATGAGCGCGTCGGCGCGGCGACTGGAAATCGCTGGTACATGCCCGACAAGCCTACATTTGCATCACTGATTCGGTACGCCTGGAATGCCGCAGCCGTGGTTCAGATGTATTGGTATCAAATCGCCTGGGGAGGCACCCTGGCAGTCAAGACGCGAGTCTTTCGCGAAACCGACCTACTCGACAAGTGGAGCAACGCGTTCTGCGAAGATACGATGCTCTATTCCGAACTCAAGCGAAGTGGTTTTCGCTTGAATTACGTACCATCGTTAACGATGATCAACCGGGAAGATTGCGACTTGGGCGGGTACTTTCGCTGGGTTCAGCGTCAGTTGTTGACTGCGCGCCTTTATCATCATGCATGGGGCGCGGTTCTCGGCCATGGTGTGATGACAATATTGACGCCTCTACTGGCCCTTGCCCTCGCCGTGACCTGCTACTTAGCCGGGCTGGGCGAATTGGCTGTGAAGTGCATTGCCGGAGTGGTCTTGTATCAAGTGGCCGTAGCGGTCATGCTTCCGCCGATGGAGTTCGCTGTGCGCCGAATCGCAGCCGCCCGCGACGAACCAAACCAGTGGCTCTCGTACGGAAACACACTGCGGTGCGCCTTGGCGATTGTCCTCACCCACTACATTTATTTCGCCGCGCTTTGTTCAGCCGCCATGCTTCGCGTCGTGGATTGGCGAGGCGTGGGCTATCAGATTACCGGGCGGGGAAGAGTCAGGCGTTTGAGCTACGCACCGTACGCGCCAACTTCCGATGAATCCGAGGACAATACGTCACTGTGAGCGTCGAAACGACAATGGTCAGTGGGATCTCGTCGAGACCCGCGACCCGGCATGAAAGCAGGAGGCATCATGACCACTCTCGCAATGTCCACATTCTTTGGTTTGCTTGCCCTCGGGCTCTTCCAGGCCGTTACCGCGCTACTGACCGTGATACAAACTCGGCCGAAGCCCTGCCCTAAAATCGCTGATGAGAAGCTGCCGAAGGCTGCGATCTTGTTAGCGCTTCGCGGCGCGGATCCCGATCTGGCAGAGTCGTTGCAACTGCTGATGCAACAGGACTATCCTTGCTATGAATTTCATATCGTCGTTGACTGCGAGCAGGATCCGGCCTGGAAGGTAGTTGAACAGGCGATTTCCGATACAGGCGCCGAGAACGTTGTTGTGCGGCCGTTGACTGTTCGCCCCGACGATTGCAGCCTGCAATGCGCCTCAGCGTGGCAACTCGCCAATGCGTTAGACGACACGTTCGAAGTCATTGCGCTCGCAGACAGTGACATGGTTGCCCACAAAACGTGGCTGCGTGAACTTGTCGCCCCGATCATCGCGGGTGAGGCCGGCGCGACTAACGGAAATCGTTGGTATTGGCCTCAACAAGGTCGACTCGGTTCGCTCATTCGATTCGCTTGGAATTCGGCCGCGGTCCCATCGATGTATTGGAATGGCGTCCCCTGGGGAGGAACATTTTCGGGCCGAGTGTCGGACTTCCATCGCTCTAGGTTGGTCGACCAATGGAAACGGGCGATGGCCGTAGACGCACCGATAACCAACGCCTGGAAGAAGATCGGCGTCGACATCAAACTCGTGCCGTCTCTGTTAATCATCAACCGCGAAGAGTGCGGTGTAGCCGATTGTTTTGGCTTTCTTTGCCGCCAACTTCTCTGGACGCGACTGTATCAGCCTACTCCATTTTGGTGGATGATAGTCTGCCATGGCATCGGGTCCGTCGCCCTTTTCTCACTGGCGGTCGGGCTGGCGATTGCCGGGTTGGCCGTCGGCGATATGTCCATGTTCATATGGAACGCCGCAGGAGTGGGAGCCTACACGATCGCTTTAGTGCTCCTCACCGGCCTGCTTGAATTCCACGTGCGGTCTATTGTCAGAATACGCGGTGAATCAACCTCCTGGCTCTCCGGAGCCTCGCTGCTGAAGATGCCGCTCGCAATCCTCATGGCCCAGTACTTACACTGCGGCGCGATCTTGACGACTTTCTTTCAAAATAAGGTCAAATGGCGCGGCGTCACCTACCTCATTCGCGCGCCGTTCGACGTCAAATTGATGGCCGATGGACCTTTTGAGACGCCAAAAGACTCTTCGGCGTCGCTCTAACAAGATGCCTTCCAGGCAGACCAGCGGCCGTCTCGTCGCGTGCGTCAACAT
>CAZWOU010000136.1:0-6873 GCA_964635375.1 uncultured Pirellulaceae bacterium
GGGCTGCGAGCGGATACGAAAGACGCTGACAGCAGTTTAGTCTTATCGAAGGCGAAGTCGCTCGATTGCGCACGGGCGACACAGCGGTGATCGCGCGATATGGCGGCGGCGTCGCAAGCACCCAAGTCTTGGCTCCGACGAGCAGCCATGGGACGCCGTTTCCGCTGGCGCTTCCGCACAATCGGATCGATGAACTTGTTCATGCAAAACTCCGCAAGTTAGGAATTCACCCGTCCCATTTGTGCAGCGACGCGGATTTTGTTCGACGGGTCCATCTCGATGTGATTGGCATGCTGCCGACTGCAGATGCGACGCGGCGTTTTCTCGCCGACGCCTCGCCTGGCAAACGCGCGGCGCTGATCGATGAGTTGCTAGATCACCCCGCGTACGCTCGCTATTGGGGAATGAAATTTTCCGATTGGACTGGGAACAGCAAGTACATCAACAACAAGGCAATATTGTCGAACTGGCTTTGGCAGCAATGGATCGAAGAGAAGTTGTCTCGCAATGTCGCTTACGATGAAATTGTTTACGGGTACGTCTGCGCGACGAGCTTGGAAGATCGGCCTCGAGCCGAGTTCTTAGAGGAGGCCAAGACGATCTTGCATCGGGCGTCGGGCCGATACAACTATGATGACGACGGAGTTTACGCTCGGCGGAGAACTAACGAGCTGTACTGGAGCAACGTAGAACGGCGGCAACCGGACACGATGGTTTTGCAAACCGCCAATTCGTTTCTCGGCCTTCGGCTCGAGTGCGCCCAATGCCACAACCATCCATTTGATCGGTGGACTCAGAGAGATTTTGAACAGTTTAAGTCCTTCTTCATGGCGGTGCGGTTCTGCGACCCGGCCACGGGCGAGGAGCAGCGAACCGGTGGTCGGGGGTATGGCGTGGAGTCTGTCGAGCCGGGCGTGTCGTCAAGGTTCGCCTCCACGGTCAAGAAGACGCCGCCAAAACTGCTGGGCGGGCCTTTGGTCCCATTTCAGGAGGGCGGCGACGACATTCGTATCGAGTTGTGGAAATGGATGCGGGCGCCCGAGAATCCCTTTTTTGCGCCGGCTTTCGTCAACCGTCTTTGGCACCATTACTTTGCAACCGGAATCGTCGATCCGCCTGACGATTTCAATCAAGGCAATCCGCCATCCAACCCCCAATTGTTGCGCTGGCTGGCGGACCAGTTTGTCGACCATGAATATGACATCAAACATATTCACCGTCTGATACTGAACAGCCGCAGTTACCAGTTGTCGATGGAGCCGAACTCTACGAATCGGCTGGACAAGACCAACTATTCCCACGCCCAGTTAAGGCGAATGCCCGCCGAGATTTTGATCGACGCGATTGCCGACGTCACCGGCGTGCCGAACAATTTTGGCCGCCTGCCCAAAGGACGAGTTCAGCGAGCCGTCGGGCAGGCGATGCCGCCCTTGCGTTACGGCGCTACTCGAGGCGGCTATGCCATGAAGATCTTCGGGCGCCCGGATCGTGAGAAGACATGTGATTGCGAGCGATCGGATGAGGTCTCGGTGGCCCAGGCGTTGTATCTGATTAATGACCAAGATGTCCACGCCAAGCTGGATGACCGAGCTGGAGTGCTTCCCCGCTTGCTCAAGTCAATTGCCGATGATCGACAGCTGATCGAGGAACTCTACTTGACTGCGTTGTCTCGTTTTCCCACCGAGTCGGAGAGCGAAATCCAACTGGAACATGTCAAGGCAGCGGCTTCTCGCGATGAAGGGATGAAGGACGTCTTGTGGAGCTTGCTTAACGTGCGGGAATTCGTATTCAATCACTAGCCGGCGCGTCGCCGCCCGCCGCACCTCATTTTGGGAATGCGATTATGGCCGATTATCTTCAGCGAATTTCGCGCCGCGACCTCCTTCAGGTGGGTGGAGCCAGTGCGCTAGGTCTAAGCCTTGGGGCGCTCTTGAAGGCCGAGGGAGACGAGCCGCGGGCAAGAAGCGATCGGAATGCGATCTTCATCTTCCTCACAGGGGGGCAATCGCACATCGACTCTTGGGACCCGAAGCCGGAGGGCGGAGAATCGAAAGGCGAATTTGAATCGATCGCGACGAATGTCCCCGAGTTGCGTGTTTGCGAACACATGCCCTACTTGGCGAAGCAAGCCGACAAGTATGCGATCCTGCGCAATGTCTCGCATGCGCAAGGGGCCCATAGTCCCGGGCAGCGGTACTTGCAGACAGGCAGTCTGAAAATCCCGTCGCTGGAATATCCAGACTATGGAGCAGTGATTTCCAAGGAGCGGCAGTCGCCGCCAGGTGTTCCGCAGTACGTGCTCTGCCCTGCCGGCGGCAGTAATTCGGCAAGCTACTCATCCGGCTACCTGGGTGTCGCCTACGGTCCCTTTACCGCTTTGGGCGACCCCAACGCGAAGAACTACGATGTGCGGGCGCTAGCGACGCCCGCTGGCCTCAGCGTGTCGAAACTGGATGCTCGGCGCCGCCTGTTGGACCGCGTGAATACGCGTTTTCAGAAGGTTGAGAATCAAGCGGTAGATGGGATGAATCGGTCGTATGAGCGGGCGTTTGCCATTCTTCAGTCAAAGGCGGTGCGAAAGGCGTTTGACATTGCCAGCGAAAAGGACAAGGTTCGGGACCAATACGGGCGACATTCGTTCGGGCAGACCTGCCTGCTGGCTCGACGCCTAGTCGAAGCGGGTACGCGTTGTGTTTCGATTTACAACGGCGGTTGGGACACCCACCAAAACAACTTTCGTGATTTGAAGAGTAGCCTGTTGCCGCCGTGGGACCAAGGACTGGCGGCCTTGATCGCTGATCTAGACGAACGCGGCTTACTCGAAAACACGGTGGTCTGGTGCACTGGTGAATTCGGTCGCACACCGAAGATCAACGACCAAGGCGCTGGCCGTGACCATTGGGCGCGCGCCATGAGCATGCTGTTTGCCGGCGGCGGAATTCGTGGGGGGCAGGTGATCGGCGCGACAGACAAGACGGGATCCGCGCCTGTGGGCGACTTGTATTCTCCGGGCGACGCCGCGGCCAGCTTCTACCACGAGCTTGGCATCGATCACCGCCGTGAATATGAAGCGCCGGATGGACGCCCCGTCAGGGTCGTTGCCGACGGTTCGCCTATCGAGTTGCTGCGCGGTTAGCTGCAGCGATTCGCGGCCTATAGAATTGGAGGAGTTGATGTTGCGAGCAATCGTATTGGCCGGAGTCTTGTGCGTCCTTTGCCCACCGGCGTTGTATGCGGATCAGGCGGCATCGCTGATCAAGGCCCTTGCGGATGTTAACAATCGTCAAGGCGCGTCGATTGCCTTGACCAACTTGGGGAGACCCGCCGTCCCGGCTCTGCGCGACGCGCTCGCCTCCACAAATTCAGATGTCCGAGTTTGGGCGGCGTACACGCTTGGCGAAATTGGTCCCGACGCCGCGACGGCAGTTGACGAATTGGCCCAGGCGCTTAGCAGTTCTGACATGGCCTTGAGCGCGGCTGCCGCCAGCGCGCTGGGGAAGACTCGAGCGCCCAAGGCCGTCCAGTCGCTGGCCCAAGCGCTCGAGAGCAAGGACACGGCGGTTCGACGTAACGCAATTATCGCGTTGGGCCAAATCGGGGCGCCCGCTTTTCCAGCAACCGCAAAGCTGCTCGAGGCCCTGCCCGATCGCCGAATGACGCTGCCCGCGAGAGTGGCCCTCGTTCAGATTGGATCGGACAAAACGACGGAGCTGCTGGTTGAGGCGTTGAAAGACGACACGGTTCGATTCGATGTCGCGATCATCCTGCGAAAGGCCCACCCTCTTATTGCGAAACGTTCGGGAGTTGAGAGGCCGACAGGAGAAGACTTGGAGAGCTTGCGCGGCGTTTTGTTTGACCCGCAGCGGTCTCTCGCGGATTCTGCGGCGGCGACGAAATCGCTCGCTGCACTGGGCGAGGACGGTTTCACAGTCTTGACCGAGGCTTTTGCGGACTCTCGCATCGCTACGCTCGCCGCTACCGCCTTCGCTTCGGCCGGCTCCGAAGCCACAGCAACTCTCGTCCGCGAATCGAAAGACGACCGCCCCGCAGTTCGCGCGGTCGCCGCTGAAGCAATGGCTCGCCTCGGACCGAAAGCAGCTGGCGCCACCAGCGATCTGGTGCGCCTACTCAAGGATCAAGACCGCAACGTGCGATACCAAGCCGTCAGAGCTTTGCACGAATTGGGGCCTGCCGCCAAGCCCGCCCTGCCGGCGTTGGGCGAGGTGATCCTCGATTCGCGGGAGGCTGAGCCGACGCGACAATGGGCTATCAAGTCGCTCATCGTAACGCTGCCGAAGACCCACGATCAGGTTGTGGCACTGTTGATCAAAAGTAGCGAAGAGAAAGTCAACTATGGCGTAAGACAACTTGCTCGCCAGCAACTTCGCCAAATTGATCCCGCCGCTGCGGACTCTGCTGGAGTCAAATAGGGAAAGGGCGTCGTCGCGTCTGAAGCGGGTTGCGGCGAAAAACAGCTTGCTCTACGATCCAGGCTTGGGGCGATTTGGCCGAATGTCGAGCGGAATCGCACTGCAGGCTTCAATCGCAGAATCTAGTTGGAAGACCATGTCACTGTCATTACTGTCAGCCGTCGAACTTTCACGGCAGCTTGAAGCAAAAGAGGTTTCAGCCGCCGATGTGATGCGATCCGTGCTTTCCCGAATTGAGTCGGTCGAGCCCGACGTGCAGGCTTTTATTTCACTCGACGAGGCCGACGACCTGGTCGGTCGAGCTGAGAAGATTGACCAGCGACGAATGCGTGGCGAAGCTATTGGCCCGTTGAGCGGACTGCCAATCGCGTTAAAAGACAACATGTGCGTCAAGGACAAGCTCACCACATGCGCCTCCAAGATGCTCAAGGAATTCAAACCGCCATACAGCGCGACGGTCGTCGAGCGAATCGAAGACGCCGACGGCATCATTATTGGCAAGACGAACATGGACGAGTTCTCGATGGGTTCGAGCACCGAGAACTCGGCGTTTCAGGTTACTCGGAATCCCGCCAATCTTGATTACGTGCCGGGCGGTACGAGCGGTGGGTCTGCTGCGGCTGTGGCGGCCCACGAAACGGTTCTCGCACTCGGCGCCGACACGGGGGGCTCCGTGCGGCAGCCTGCTGCGTTCTGCGGCGTGGTTGGGCTCAAGCCAACCTACGGACGAGTCTCTCGCTATGGGCTGATCGCCTATGCCTCGTCGTTCGATCAGATTGGCGTACTCTCCAAGTCGGTCGCCGATTGCGCTCTGACCCTACAAACCATCGCTGGGCACGACAAGCGCGACTCGACTTCGCTCGACGCACCAGTGCCCAACTATCTCGAGTCGCTGTCGTCCGATACCAAGTACCGCTTTGGTATTCCAGCCGAGTACTTTATCGAGGGCGTTGCGCCGGAGGTTTCGGCGGCGGTTCGCCACACCATAGATCAGCTTCAAGAGAACGGGCATTCCATCGTCGAAGTGCCGATGAAGCACACGCCTTACGCCCTGCCGACCTACTATATCGTGGCCTCCGCGGAGGCCAGTTCGAATCTCGCCCGCTACGATGGCTGTCATTTCGGATATCGGTCGAAGCAGTATGCGGATCTGGACGAGATGATCCTCACTACGCGGACCGAGGGTTTTGGCGCGGAGGTGCGACGCCGCATCATGCTTGGCGCGTACGTCTTGAGCGCCGGGTACAAGGACGCTTTCTACAACAAGTCGTTGAAGGTCCGACGCCTGATCAAAGACGATTTTGTCGAGGCCTTCAAGCAATGCGACTTGCTTATTCATCCAATTACGCCGACGCCAGCGTTCCGAATTGGAGAGAAGACCGACGATCCGCTGACGATGTATCTGAGCGACGTATTCAGCGTTATCGCCAATCTTGCTGGAGTTCCCGCGATTAGCGTTCCCTGTGGGAAGGCTGACAACGGCCTGCCAATCGGCGTACAACTCGTGGCCCCTTGGCTCGGCGAGCAGCAGCTCCTTCACGCGGCCCAAGCGATTGAGAATTGCGTCGGTCCGGCCTAGTCAGCTCGCGAATCTGACCACACAAGGGACGGCTCCCAGAGGGAATTCTCTGTTCAACATCTGCCAGGTTGGTTAGAACGTACTGAGAGCGAGAAACTTGCCGCGCTGCTCGGCGGCTCTTGAGAGCTCGTTGGACCCGCCCAACAACTGGAGTTCTGTCAACTGGAATTCTGTCAACTGGAATTCTGTGATCATGCGACACCTAACGCTAGTGCTTCTGTTCTCGGCTGTCTCACTGACTGTGGCTTTGACTGTGGCGAGCGCGGAGGATAAGAACAACCAGGTCAGCGGCTTGGAACTCTTCGAGCAGCGAATCATGCCCATCTTCCGCTCGCCGAAACCATCGAGTTGCGTGCAGTGTCACCTGGCCGCGGTCGATCTCAAGGATTACATTTTGCCTCGAGCGAGCAGACCTTCGCCTCGCTGCGAGACCAGGGATTGGTCAGCGTCGATGGCCCGGAGGAGTCAAAGATTCTCAAGCTGATTTCCATGGGAGAGGAGGATCTCGACCGCGGAGCTCGCTGGATTCACAAACGCACGCGGCAGGCCGAGTACGAGGCGTTTGCCGCGTGGATCAAGGCGTGTTGCGACGATCCCAAAATTCGCAACGTAAAACTTAAGCCCGGCACCCAAGTCGCCAAGCCGGCGACATCCGATGCGGTCATTCGGCACAACCGGAAGAGCCGCCTGGTCGATTCGTTCACGAGGAATATCTGGTCGCAGCGGATGCGGTGCTTTCCCTGCCATACGCCGCACGAGTTGGACAAGGACAATCCAAAGCACGCCAAGCCCTCCCAACGTTATGGGGAGTTGGTGAAGCAATATGGTCAGCGCATCAGGATCTTTCGCGAGACGCCCGAGGCA
>CAZWOU010000136.1:6883-19475 GCA_964635375.1 uncultured Pirellulaceae bacterium
TGGCGAGTTTGATCGCCAGCAGTCGCCGCAAGTCGAGCAAACACTTGCCGCTAATCAATATCGATAACCCGCGAGAGAGCCTGATGGTGCTCAAGCCTACGGCCAAGCTGCCGCCGAAAGACGCGCAGGGCAAGTTCGCCAAGGCGTCATCGCTGATCCCCGTCTACCACATGGGCGGCCTGAAGATGCATGTCGACGATCAGTCCTACAAAGCGTTCGTTGCTTGGATCCAAGACTATGCGAGAGTGGTCAAGGGCGAGTACTCCAAGATAGAACAGCTTCCCAGTGACAATTGGTTCCCATCGAAGCACGTTCTTCGCATCCGCAATGCCCCGGCCGCCTGGCCTGCATTCGCTCGCGTCCAGCTATTCGTCCATCAACAGGACGGCGATGGCGCCTGGCGCGAGTCGCCAATCGCCTTCACGCAAGGCGCCGTTACGCCGCGACGCCTGGTCAATGGATCCTTGTTCCTGCTGGCGAACGCCGACACGGAATTGGCGAAGAAATGGACCTCCGAAGGCGGTTATCTGCCCGCCGGCAAATACCTCATCAAAGTCTTCATCGACTCGAACAACCTGCTCAAGAAAGACCCGACGGCCATGCTTGGTCAGGACGACTTCGTGGGCCAGGTGGTCATCGACGCATCCTGGCGCGAAGGGTTTCAAGGGGCTGAGGTGATCGCGGGAGCGCGGATCGGGAAGTAGGCCCTGAGTCGGGGCCTTGAGCCGGGAGGGGCGGCGATTGCCCAGCCAACTCGTCGAAATCGCGCGAGTAGCAAACCCGGCGTTCGTTTCGGAACGCTGTCCAACTAAGACTTCTTCACTCGGCTTTCAGACCGGTTCAGCTGATTGCCTTTTTGGCTGTCGTAAACTGCGTAGTCGAAGCCGGGTTGAATGCAGTACCCGCCAATGCGACCTTGTTTGTCGATCGCGATGAAGCCGACTTGAAGATCTCGCCAGTTGGGGTTCTTGCTGATCACACGTTCGGTGCCCAGCCGACAAGCTTCCTGAGGCGAGTGGCCTTGTCGCATGAGTTCGACGACTAGAAAACTGCCCACGGCCCGGATCACAGCTTCACCGACTCCCGTTGCGCTCGCTGCGCCGACTTCGTTGTCGACGTACAGACCGGCGCCGATGATGGGTGAATCCCCGACCCGTCCGTGGAGTTTCCAGGCGAGCCCGCTGGTCGTGCAGGCGCCGGAGAGATTGCCGTGGGAGTCGATGGCGACCATACCGATCGTGTCGTGGTTCTCAACGTTGACTTCAGGCTTGAATTCCTTGGGTGGATTCTTCTTCCATCTCTCCCATGCAGCTCGTGAATCGTCGGTCAGCAGATCCTCTTTCGGAAACCCCTGGGCCACGGCAAACTCCAACGCTCCCTCGCCTGCCAACATGACGTGTGGCGTCTTCTCCATGACTCGTCGAGCCACAGAGATGGGGTTCTTGATTTGCTTTAGGAAGGCAACTGAACCGCAATCGCCGGCCTCGTCCATGATGCAGGCATCAAGCGTGACGTTGCCGTCGCGATCGGGCAGTCCGCCGTAGCCGACGCTGGCCACCTTGGGATCGGATTCACTTTCCCTGACACCCGCCTCAACGGCGTCGAGCGCCCGTCCGCCATGGTTAAGGATCTTCCACGCGGCAGCGTTGGCGTCGAGGCCATGGCGCCACGTGGAAATGACAACGGGCTTGTTTACAGTTGCATCATTCTGAGTTTGGCTCGCCACCGCTTTCACTCCTGATTGGACGACGGCGGCCGCTGTGGTAGCGGCCAAGAATGTTCGTCTCGTTACCATCGAATTGTCCTGATTCTGTTGTCTTCGCGCGGAACTGAATCGGCCTGCGACCGGCATCGGCGGAAACTTTCAATGCTGGAGGTTAACACGGCGGAGGCGCGTGCGGTAGCAAGCAATTTCAAGAATTCGCGGCTGCGAATTTCGCTTTGAGATGGGCGCTCATACGGGCAGAACGAGCATCTTGAAGCCGGCTCTGGGACAAACGCCAAACGGATGGAATTCTCATTTGGACTAGACAGCATTGGTAATCGCGTTAGGCTTGAGAGTACTCTTTCTGCGGCGCGGCCATTGGAAGATGTCCAGGTGCCTGCGGTCTTCCGACACTTTGTGTCCCCGATTGGTCCTGGGACCCCCCAAGAGACCAATAATGGGCTTTGAACAATTAGGCCTTTGCGATGCGGTTCTGCGCGCAGCCGATCAGGCCGGCTACGAAACTCCCACTCCAATCCAAGACAAATCGATTCCGCCCATTTTGGCTGGCCGCGATATTTTAGGCTGTGCCCAGACGGGAACTGGCAAGACGGCTGCTTTCGCAATGCCGATCTTGCACCGGCTCAGTGCAAACGAAGCCAGCGGGAAATCCAAGCGGTCTCGACGCCCGATCCGAGCTCTCGTACTGAGCCCGACACGAGAACTCGCGGCCCAGATTGGAGAGAGTTTTCGCGTCTACGGCAAACGGACAAAGATTCGTCAGACGGTGGTCTTCGGGGGCGTCAGTCAGCACCCCCAGACCAAAGCGATCCAGGCCGGCGTCGATGTGATGGTCGCGACCCCAGGCCGCTTGCTTGACTTGATTCAGCAGGGATTCATCGATCTGGGGTGGGTTGAAATCCTCGTCCTTGACGAGGCCGATCACATGCTCGATATGGGCTTCCTGCCCGACGTCAGGCGGATTATTCAGAAGCTGCCGAAGGAGCGACAAACGCTGCTGTTTTCGGCCACGATGCCTCGAGACATTCGGGATCTTGCCAAGAGCACGCTGAAGGAGCCCGTGAGCATCAGCATCAAGCCCCGCAAGAAGACGACTGATCTGATCAGGCAGTCGGTTTACCACGTGACGCAAGGGAAGAAAGTACAGCTGCTCGCGACTTTCTTGAAATCGCAGCCGCCGGGAACCGCACTCGTGTTCTCGCGGACTAAGCACGGGGCCGATGCGGTTGTGCGAAAGCTAAGCCGCACTGGGATCCACGCTGAGGCGATCCATGGCAATAAGTCGCAGAATAAACGACAACGCACACTCGACAATTTTAAGTCGGGTAAAGTCCAGGTGCTGGTCGCAACTGACATCGCAGCGAGAGGGATCGACGTCAGCGGCATCTCCTACGTCGTCAACTACGACATGCCCTCCACGCCCGAAACCTATGTTCACCGAATCGGCCGAACGGGCCGAGCGGGCGACGCAGGAATCGCGGTCACGTTTTGTAACGCGGACCAGCGACGTGATTTGAAGGCGATTGAGAAGCTAATTGGGCATCCCATTCCCGCTGGACCAAGGTTGCCGAACATGCCGGAAGCGGAAGTCACTCCTCGGCATATCGATCGAAAATACGAGCAGACCGAGCGACCCTCCCGCGCACCGCATCGCAGAAAGAAGGCTTCTCGCAAGAAGTCGCGTTACCGCGACACAGCCGACTCCCGCAATACCGGGGAAACCACCGAGAAGCGAGTGGCCAAGAAGAAGCCCAAAGTGGCGAAACAGGACTCTGGCCTACACGAGTCGGGGGATCAACCGCTGGCTAAGAAGAAGAAATTCGCAAAGAAGCGAGTCCGCAGCCGCGCCAGGCCGCACCACAAACGAAAACCAAGCAAAAAGAAGAGCCCGAATTCGGGAAGCTAGTGCAGGCGTCATTTTCTTCGCGTGGACCATTTCCACTCGGCCATGCGACCGTCGGCCCCCACGGCCCAGCCACTCTCGCCGCTCTCGCAAAAATCGATGGCGTGATACCCTTTTCCGCCCAGCGCTCGCCAACTCAGCCCGCCATCTTCTGAGCAGTCGGCACCCGCGGGGCCGACTGCGACCAAGACATGATTTTGCAGCCGCCCGTCGGCGACACAGCTTCGATATCCGCGCAGCCCGTGTCGCCTCGGCGTCGTCCACGTTTCGCCGTGGTCCGCTGATCTGGCCAGAACGCTAGTCGCGGACGTCTCGTTCTTGTAGTCGCCGCCAACGGCGACCAACGTTTGCTGAGGCATGACGACGAGCGAAAACAAGCCGGCCGATTCCGACCCGATCAAGCTAGTGCGGTGAGATCGCCACCGGCGACCGAAGTCTTCCGAAACCAGGATTCGTGAGAACTGCGAGCCATCGGGGCTCCCCCCTAACCCAATCCAGGCCAGTCCTTTTCCGGTCACGGCCAGGCAGGTGCCGCTGGCGGCGAAGCCGTGTTCTGACTCGTCGATTGGCGGCCGATCGCCAACGGGAGTTTCTCTCCAACTTCGTCCGCCATCGCTCGTGCGAATGATCAGCAGTCGCCCCTCGATCGCGTCGCTAAAAGCAAGACCATGCTTGTCGTCCCAAAAGTCCATCGCATTGAGAAAGGCGCCAGGCTGTTTGCATTCATAAGCCAGCGACCAGGTCTTGCCGGCGTCATCGGTGTGGTACATCCGCACGGGTTGGCCTGCTGTGAGCAAGCTGGCCCGAGTGGGGCTGAAGGCGTGGATATCCCGGTAATCGGCCTCTTCGCCAGCCGGTGATTTCAATTGCAGAAAGGACTTTCCGCCGTCAGTGGACCGCAAAATCGTTCCCTTGGCGCCGCTGGCCCAGATGTTCTGCGGGTCAAACACGGAAATGCCGCGGAGGCTTGTTTTGGAGACAGCTTGGCGAGCCACCAACTCGCCGGGCGCCGGCTCAACCGCGCGGCAGGACGCGGGCCCGAATTGCCAGGTCAACAGGGCGAACGTCAAGCAAACGTGGACCGGGGGCCAGTTGCCTTTGAATAGATGAAACGCCCTCATTCGCGCTGCTCCCTACCAATTGGAAACGAGGTAATCTTTGAGAAACTTGCCCCAGATGTGTTCGCCGCTGTTGATGCCGGCGAAGATTGGATCGCAAATCCGCGCGGCCGCATCGACGTGATCCAGTGGCGTGCGGAATCCAAGTTCTTCTTGCTTGCGTTTGGCGATTTCGGCGGGGTCCTCATCGGTAATCCACCCGGTATCGACGCTGTTCATGTGAATCCCAACCTTGACATAATCCTGTGCCGAAGTGCGCGTCATCATGTTGAGCGCCGCCTTGGCCATATTCGTGTGCGGGTGCATATCGCGCTTGAAGGCTCGGTAAAAGACGCCCTCCATCGCCGAAACATTCACGATATGTTTGTCCGCCGTCGCCACTCGCTCCATCAGCGGCTTGAGTTTGGAGTTCAGAATGAACGGTGCGACGGCGTTGACCAAATGGACCTCAAGCAATTCAACGGTCGGCACTTCGGCCAGCTTGAGACGCCAACTGTTGACGGTTCGAAGGTCGACTTGTTGGAGGTCTTCGTCATAGCGCCCGGCGGGAAAAAGCTCTCGCGACTGTTCGGCGTCGCCAGGCGCCAGAGGGACTTGGGTCATCGTGGCGGACCGCTGCATTCCTGCGAGCGTCGACTCGACAATCGACTGCCGATCTTGGCTTGAGTTCAGAAGGGTCTGGCCAGTTGCGACCAGGGCCTGATGGGCTTCCAGCGTTTTCAACTCCAATGCGGATAGGTTCTTCAGCGAACCGGCCTCCGCTTCCATTAGATGGTCGTAGAAGGCGGGCGGGCGGCGCACCGTTTGGCAGGCGTTGTTGAGAATGAAATCGAGTCTGGGCAACGATTCGCATAAGAAAGACGCGAACGCCTCTATGCTCGGCGCGTAGCGAAGGTCCAATCCATGCAATTGCAGACGCTCCATCCAATCCGAGCTATCCTCTTCGGCGGCAAAGCGACTCGCTGCATCGCGCGGAAACCGCGTAGTCACGATGACGTGGGCGCCGGCCCGCAGCAGTTTGAGAGCCGCGAAGAACCCAATCTTCACTCGGCCGCCCGTGAGCAGAGCGTACCGACCGCGCAAGTCCGCAGTCTGTTCCCGCTTACTCCAATTGAACTCGGCACAGTCGGGGCAAAGCGAATCGTAGAAGAAGTGGATCAGGTCAAAGTCGCGCTTGCAGGTGTAGCAATTGCGAGGGACTTTTAGTCTTCCGCGAAAATGGTCGGAACCAGTGTCGGTCTTCGGGGGAAACTCCGGGTTCAGCGGATGGGGCGGCGAAATCGCTTTCACGAACCGCACGCTCTGCTGTTGTCGCATTCCGGTTTGGGCAAGTAGTTGTTCGTCCTCGGCTTTGTCGCGAGCCTGGGATTCTTGGCGAACTTTTCGAGATGCCTGAGTGAATTTGCGGCGTGCGGCCCGGGTCGCATGGGCGACTTTGCCCGCCGCGCAAAGCAAGCGAGTTCGATCCTCGCGGGATAACTGAACCAACAGGCCTCGATCTTCAACGATCCGCTCAAGAATGGCGACTGCCTCCATCAGTTCGGGCGTGCCGATCGGCGTCTCGGCCCCCTGGCCCTCGCCCTCAATTACCACAGCCAACTCGCACTTCTGCCCTGCTAACGGCGTCGAGCTTTGGGGAACAGCACGCGAGGAATCGAAAGACTCGCTGGAATTAGGTTCGTCGGCCACGGAGTCTCCTGGCGGTTAGGACTTGCTCAAGGTCTGGGGCCGAGTTGGTCGGGTTTCTCGGTAATGAGCGAAACCGAGTTTCGAGGCGTAAAAAACGGGCCAAATCGGTCCCGTGCGAGCCTGGACTGGAGTTATATCACAACTGCCGGATTCCGACGCAGCGGGCTCATGACATGGGATCGGACTCTAGGATCCGCCAATGCGGCAGTCTATACTAGAAGCAAAATGGGACTGTACTGCGGGCTCAGTCATATGAGGCCCCCATTCCAAGGGCTCCGATCTACCGAAGGTTTTTCCGGGCTCAGGCGGGTTTAGTTGGCGGATGACAGTCGTTCCGCCCGTATCGCTGGATGGCGTTTGAGTCAAATCGCAGAACACGGGGGAAGGCCCCCAGCACAGCTTTGACTTTACACCATTGAACTATCTTCCTGGAACACACCATGTCTCGAGTTTTTCATGCAATGGTCTTGGCACTTCTTGTCGGGCTTTTTACAGCACAAGTTGAAGCACAAGCGCCGAAGGCAAAACCTGGCCCCAAACTAAAACCGGCGGGCGGCGGGAAGATCTCGATCCCCTTGGCGGCGATTGGCAAAGAATACCTAATGTCAATCTCGGCGATCCCGCAATATCAAGCGGCGACCAGCAAGGGGCTCGCAGGTCACATCGTGACGTTTGAGTTGTTCGACGATTCGCTCGATATGTACGAGTCGATCAACGGACTTGTGGTCACCAACGACTTGCCAGCGCGACGCCTACTGGCAACCTTCCCCATTGTCAAGAAGCAGAACAACCAAGTTACCGTCGACTTCAATGCGGGGATGCGACGCGTCTTCACAGCCGGTTGGTATGGCAGTTCGAGTTTTAGCGCCATGGCTCAGGTTCTTGAAGTGCCCCAATCGCGTGTCTTCTCTGTGCAAGACGAGAACGGCGTGCTCGCCATTCGTCAGGCCGTGCAAGCCCGCAGTCGTTCGCGAAGTCAGGATGTCGAGCAGCGGATGGAGATTCGGTATTTCATCTCGCCATACACAGGCGGGAAATTCAAGAGTAAGTCGAATCAACCTGGCACCACTCGCTTTCTGAGGTTCTTCGAGACGTCGGCTACTCTGGAACTGACAAGTGGCCGGTCAGTGGCGCATACAGCTCGTTTTGATATTAGCAAACCCGTTGTGTTCTATTACAGCGCTAACACTCCTGCTGAGTACGTCGAGTCGATTCGTCAAGGCGTGCTCTATTGGAACACTTGCTTTGGCAAGGAAGTTGTTCGTTGCGAGAAGGCGCCCGACGGGGTGACCGCCCCGAGCGCCAAGCACAATGTTGTGCAATGGGTGCCATGGGATTCCGCCGGTTTCGCTTACGCGGACATCTTAGTTGATCCGCGGACAGGACAATCGATGCATGGCCAAGCCTACATGACCAGCGTGTTTTCCATCAGCGGCGTCCAGCGAGCGAGGCTTGTGCTCCGCCGCATGCGAGCCCTTGAGGCGAAGAAAGAAGCAGAAGGTGAAAAGAAAGACGGCGATGAGAAAAAGTTGACTTCGCGTTTGCTCGGGTTGCCCCTGTTTCGCACCGCCGCTTCCTGCGAGTGCAATGTTGAGGAATACGCCACTCAGATGGCCACTGGCCTCGAAGCTATGCTTGCCGACGGCAAAGCTGGCGACGCGGGTATGCTTCGCGCATCACAAGACTATGTCCGCAATGTTACTGCCCATGAGGTCGGCCACGTCTTGGGGTTGAGGCACAATTTCGCCGGCAGCCTTGCGGGAAACATCTCGCCCAAGGAACTGGATGACTGGTTCGCCAAGTATCTAGTCGATGAGAAGGCGCCCGACATGAAGGGGCGGCTGACGACCCACAGCGTCATGGAGTACACCCACTACCAAGCTGCGGCTTTCAACGGCTGGAAAATGCGGACGACAAAAGAGGCCTTGCCGCACGATAAGGCGGCGATCCAATGGGGGTACTTTGGCAAGACAACCGCCATCGACGAAAAGATGCTGTTCGGCTCCGACGATGAGGTTGGCCGTTACGGCGACCTGCAACGGTTCGACTATGGTACCGAGCCGATCGTGACTTCGATGTCGGACGTCGGCAAGCGGATCAATGGACTGCCCAGCAGGATCATCGAACAGTACATTTCCGCAAAGGCTCCACGAGACAAGCGTGACGCGATTCCGCTTGATCAAGTCAGTTTGTCTGCAGCCAGCGATGTGTCGCGAGTTATTAGCGATTATCGTGGCGGAATGCAGTGGTTCAGCAGCACCATTCGGTCATTGCGTATCGAACGGGACTTCGCCTACATCGGCCCGTTGAACGAAGACAAACGTCGCGAGGCCCACTGGAAGTCGCTGAACGAACAGATCACAAAGGCTGGCGGCATCGATCGTTTCGCCTTCGGATTCGCACCGCTCGGCCTCACCTTGGACTTGAAGCCGAAGGTAACTGGAGCCGTGCCGCCTGCGAAATACGACGCTGCCAAGATGACGGCGAAAGTCGCCGAGTTGCTAGAGAAAGACGCCTACAAGAAATTTGTCGGGGCGGATGGAGAGACTTACGAGTTCACGGAGAAAGAGAAGGAGCTGATCAAGTCGCGGTCGAAGGCCTTCTTCCTGGCCTTTGAAGAGCAGCTCGTCAAGGGCCTACTGCTGGCTTGGTCGACAACCAAGCGAGATCTTGGTGCGAAGGTGGAAGGACACGTCGTCGATGATGACATCGTGGCGAAGATGGAGAAGCAGATTCTCGCCGCCGCCAAGCTCGTCGTGATGACTCGCGACGTGAAGAACAAGGACGCCCGAATCGCCGGAAAAGTCGATAAGTCCTACGTTGAAGTGATTGATTTCAAGTACGACTTGGAGACCCGCATGGCCGCAGCCAAGGCGATCGCCGACGCTGGAGGTTCGTACGCCGCTTGGGCGAAAGAGGCGCGAGTCGCTCTCGGAAAGGCCTTGAAAGCCGATATCGACGCGTCGCTTAACATCAACAACTTCAAGGCCTTCACCGACGCCAAACTTTCGCGGCCTCTGCGCGATTGGTATCTGGACCAGCAGGGTTTGTTGCGAGTTCTTCGCTAGCGACCAGCTAACGGCAATCCTGAACGCAGCCCGGCGGGGGATTCTTCGCCGGGCTTTTTTTGCGCCCTAACTAAGATTCGCATCACAAGATAGAATGAACGCCGGACGGTTAAGAACGTCCGGCCGGTGCGGTTGTTAGTTGCGGAAGAACCCTATGCCCAGAACTCTCATTCTCGTCCCGACCGCAATGGAACGGCAGTTTGTATCGCCCCACTTGGCCAATTGCATCGCCGATGGTGATGCAATTGAACTCTGCGGGTTCGGGCCGATTGCGGCCGCTGCTAACACGGCCCGCTGGTTGGCCGTTAATCGACCGGACCGCGTAATCCTTGTTGGCATCGCGGGGGCCTACGGAAGCCAGTTGAAGATTGGTGAAGCCCTGATGTTTGGCCGCGTCAGTTCCTACGGAATTGGCGTTGGAAGTGGAGAAGACCACCAAAGCGCCTCGCAACTTGGCTGGTGTCAGTTCAGCGAAGAAGATGATCGCATCAAAGTCGATTGCGGCCCACGCGCGCCGCTCGAATTACTCACTTGTTGTGCGGCGTCCTCCAACGATCTGGATGTGCGATTGCGACTCGCGAACCATCCCGATGCGTCGGCGGAAGACATGGAGGGCTACGGGGTGGCCCTGGCCTGCCAACTCGCGCGGGTGCCTTGCTCTATCGTGCGGGGAATATCGAATTATGCCGGCCAGCGGGACAAGGCGTCGTGGCGGATTGAGCAAGCCTTGGAATCGGCCGCCCACGTCGTCATCCAGCGGCTCGCAGCGGACACTGTTGATGGCGAGGGAGAGTAGGCGATGGCGACCCGAATCCGCCTGGGCATCTCCACCTGTCCGAATGACACCTTCACGTTCCATGGCCTGATGACTCGCTCGGTCAATTGGCGCGGGCTCGATTTTGAAATCGAGCTAGTCGACATTCAGCAACTCAACGAGCGGCTCTTTGCCGAGGAGTTCGACGTAGCGAAGACCAGCTTTCACGCGGCGATTCTACTGGCCGACAAGACGGTCGTCTTGCCGAGCGGTTCTGCGTTGGGCTTTGGCGTTGGGCCCCTTCTGCTCGCGGCCAACTCGGCGGCCCAACCTCCAGCCTCGTCGAATCCACTCCATTTGGGCGACGCGAATCAGCTTACGCTTTGCCCTGGGGAGCACACAACAGCGACCCTGTTGTTCAAGCTATTCCATCCAAGCACAACGAAAATCCAACACGTCGTGTTCTCAGAGATCATGCCGATGCTTCAACGTGGTGAGGCTGATTTCGGCGTCTGCATTCATGAGGGCCGATTCACCTGGGAGCAAAACGGGCTGGGCATCATCGAAGATCTTGGTTGTCGATGGGAAGCGGAGACCGGGTTTCCTCTTCCTCTCGGCGGGATCGTGGCCCAGCGCTCGCTGCCAACTTCGACGGTCGCCCAAGTCCAGCGAGTCATCCGAGACTCACTGGACTTCGGCCTTGCCAATCGAGACGCTACGTTGCCTACCATGCGGCGCTATGCTCAGGAGTTTGACGACAACGTGTTGCAACAACATGTCGATCTCTACGTAAATGATTGGACCGTCGATCTGGCTGACAGCGGTCGACTCGCGCTCGCTGAACTATCGCGACGAGCCCAGCAAACTGGGCTCGCCTCGCCCAACCAACAGTTGGAGGTCTTCAGCGGATAGCCGTCGAGGTCAGGTGGCTCGCCCGGCCGACAGCCAGCTGACTCAAGCAGGATCTACGCGGGCAGCATTGCCTCGAGATCTGCGTCCGCCGTCGATGTGAGGCCGAAATCAAACTGCGAAACGAGGAAATTGACGATGGCTTCATTCGCGAATTGAGGCGGCTTTGGACCGAGGCGAATGCCTTTGATGCCGAGGCTGAACAATGCCAGCAGAATAATGACCGCTTTCTGCTCCATCCAACTCAAGACGATATTGACTGGCAAATCGTTGACGGGTGTGTCCAAGGCTTGGCTGAGGGCGAGGGCAATCTCAACGGCTCCATTGCTGTCGTTGCATTGGCCGAGGTCGATATAGCGTGGTAGCTCCGTTCCCGGTACGGTCCCGAAGTCGATGTCGTTGAAGCGGAACTTGCCGCACGACGACGTGACAATCATCGCATCCTGGGGAATTTTCTGCGTTAGCTCGCGGTAGTATTCGCCAGCTTGGCCCGGTGCATCGCAACCAGCCACGACAAAAAACCTATTCAGGTTGCCAGATTTCACGGCGTTCAGGATTTGCGGCGCCAGCGTCAAGATCGTCTTGTAGTGGTGCCCGGTTGTCAGCGTTGCATCGCTGCTGAAATTCGTGATATCGGGAAGCGAAACGGCCGTATCGATCAACTCGGAGAAATCATCGTCCTCGATTCTTCGCCCGCCTTCGATGCCAACGGTCTTATACGTGAACAGCCGATCCAGGTACCCGCAATCTTTGCCTGGGGGAACGATGCAGTTCGTGTTGACAACAACCGCGCCCGGCCATTGCTCGAATAGCGTCTTTTGGTCGAACCAGGACTTGCCAATATTCCCCTTAAGGTGCTCATGCTTCGCCAACTCGGGGTAGCCGTGGGCGGGCAGCATCTCCGAATGCGTGTAGATGTTGACGCCCCGGCCAGCGGTCGCTTCAAGTAGATTTTTGAGCATCAACAAGTCGTGGCCGCTGACGAGGATTCCTTTCCCTTCGGCTCGGTTTTGCGTGACCGAGACGGGGGTAGGAACGCCCAGATGCTGCGTATGAGCTTCGCTGAGCAACCCCATCGCCTTGACGCCCGCCGAGCCCAGCTTCATCAGCTGGGCGATGTGTTGGTCGAAGTTGAAGTCGACGTTGGTCAGAGTGAAGTACATCGTTTCGGCCATGATGTCATCGACTTCTTTGGTGTCTGCGCCAAGGTCGGCGGCGTGCATGCGATAGGCAGCCAGCCCTTTGACGCCGAAGACCATCATGTCCTGCAGACGGGCTAGGTTTTCATCCTTGCCACACGTCCCGGCGCTTTGGCCTTTAGAACCGCAGCCTTCGGGACTAGACATTTCACATTGGTAGCAGAACATGGACATCGGTCGCTCCTGGGGTCGTTGCGTAAGTAGGCTATTTGGGGATCGTAGCCGA
>CAZWOU010000137.1:0-19228 GCA_964635375.1 uncultured Pirellulaceae bacterium
CGTACTGCGGGGACTCGATGCGACGAAGCCAAAGGCGGTTGAGGCGGCTCGGCATTGCCGGACCATCCACTTTGCGACCCACGCGTCCGTTGTGGCGAAGGAGTATTCGCCTTTTGATCCGCCAGTCGATCCGTTGCGACTGAGTGGAATCGTGTTGTCCGGCGCCAACGCGATAGGTCCCGCGGCGATCCTCACCGGATCGGAAGTTTGCATGCTCGATCTCAGCGAAACGAGGTTAGTTGTGCTTGCCGGCTGCGAGACCTCGCGGGGGTCGCAGTATGCCGACAAGTCGATCGCCAGTCTCCGCCAGGCCTTTCATGTGGCCGGGGCCCGCAGCGTCGTCTCATCGCTGTGGAAGGTCGACGATGCTTCAACTGCCGCATTCATGAAATTGCTTTACCACTATATGTGGGCGGAGGATATGCAGCCCGAAGCTGCTTTTCGCCAAGCCCAAGTTACTTTGTTCCGAAGCCCTCAGCTGATTCCCTCGTTAGCCAGGGCTCGCGGCCCAGATTTCAAGAAGGTGCTGAGCCGTCCTGCGAACACGGAATTGAAGGCTAGGTCGGAGACCCAAACGCGACTCTGGGCCGCATTTCAGTTCTCCGGCGCTGCGGGACGCTAAACGCGGGCAGAGCCGGCGGGGAAGATCCGTTGGAATGCCCCAACAATTCCGCGCAGCGTCCCATTTGTTTTCGAGCGTCGCTTGCCGGCTCCGGTTCGCTCGCCAGCAGCCTTGGCATGAGATGTTCAGGACACGGACCGCAACGGCAACGGGGTCCCGCGCCAACGTGTTGGCAAACGGCCGTAGGTGCTGCTGGCCTTGGCCTTCTTCGCCCACTGGATCCTGCCATACTTGTCTTTCAAGCCAACCGCGTCGATCTCATTCCAGCCCGGGACAGCCGGCGAATCGATGTAGACTCGGATGCGGTCGGTGCTCAGCGAGTATGTTGGGGTGATCTTCGAAAACCCGGCGCCGCTTCCGGGCTTCTTCGGATCGACGCCTTGCCAAAGCAGCCGTTCACGACCCTGGCCGTCGAAACCGGTGACGCGGTAGACCGCACCGGGGTTGTAGGTCTCGTTGATCAGGATCTGGGCGGGCTGAACCACTTTCTGAAACGACAGTTCTAGCCACTCCTTCTGCCCATCTTGAGTTGAGGACGCCCAGGTAGTTTGAATGTCGCCGTGGGTCATTGTGTTTGGCGCGCCCAAGACCTGTTCGATTCCCCAGGTGGGAGGCGTCGGGACCTGCCCTTCGTACTTGGCAAGGCGTTGAGCCAAGTCGTTACGGTCGACCCACCAAGCCGAGAGAATTCCGACGATAAGGAACGCGGCCATGACAGACCGCAAGCCGAACTGCGTTAGACGCGATCGCACGAATCCCGGTTTCATCGTCAGTCCTTCCTAAAGTTGACGTTCTACTGTCGCGCATTGGGTCCCGCCCAAGCCGTTGGTTGCCCTTGGATTGGGAACCAACTACGATCTTGAGCGGGCGTGGCAAAAGGTCGAAGCGTCAGGCGGCTTCAGGGGATCGCCAGCAGCCATCTCATCACGTATTTTTGCCCGTGGTACACGGAAGGGCAAGCGGAATCTCGCCCCAGGATTCGGCGGGGCTGGTGCCAGCGAGGCGGGCCAAACGAAAGAGAGTGGATAAGAGATGGCTGAAATCATGGACTTGTTACGTCAGATCGAGTACCAACCCCGCGTGGGTAGAACCTACCAGCCGGGAATCGGCCTGATCGGCTGTGGCGGGATCACGCCTCATCACTTGCGAGCTTATCGGAGTGGCGGGCTGAACGTGGTGGCGTTCTGCGACTTGAATATCGAGGCAGCGCGGGCACGGCGGGACGAGTTCTACCCGGAGGCGGTTGCCGTCGATGATGTGGCGGAACTGTTATCGATGGATTGTGTGCAAGTTTTGGACATCTCGACCCATCCCCCAGAGCGCCCGCCCTTGATTGAAGCGGCGATTCGGGCGGGAAAACATGTGCTCAGCCAGAAACCGTTCGTGCTTGACCTTGAAGTTGGCGAGAGGCTGTGCAAGTTGGCGGAGGACTGCGGGGTGTTGCTGGCAGTCAATCAGAACGCGCGTTGGGCGCCTCATTTTGCTTTTGCCAGAGAGGTCGTGGCGAGCGGCTTGATCGGAGAGGTAACGGGCGTCCATCTGTCAGTGCATTGGGATCACGGTTGGGTCAAGGGAACCCAGTTTGAGTTGGTTCGCGACCTGATTCTCTACGACTATGCGATTCATTGGTTCGATATTCTGGGCTGTCTCATCGGCTCGCCACCACAGCGGGTCTATGCTTCCACCGCCTCGACAAAGCGGCAGGCGATCGATCCGCCGCTGCTCGGTCAAGCGGTGGTTGAATACGAACATGCGCAAGCCTCACTGGCGTTTGACGCTGACACGCCCATCGGTCAGCAGGATCGCACGTTCATTGCGGCGTCCCGGGGGTCGATTCGTTCGACCGGGCCGGGCAATCTTGAACAGACGCTTGTCGTGGAGACCGAGGAGGGCGCCTATGCGCCTCGGTTGCAGGGTACTTGGTTTCCAGACGCGTTTCTGGGCACGATGGGCGAGCTGCTATGTGCCGTGGAGGAGAGTCGACAGCCCTGTATCGACGCGCGAAGCAACCTGCAGAGCTTGAGCCTTTGTTTCGCCGCGGTGGAAAGCGCAAAACGCCGCCAACCTGTTGTAGTTGGCGACGTTCGCAAGTTGCCCAATTGAGAAGCAGGCGGAAACCGCCTCGGCATACAAATTAGTTGTTGTCTTCTTTCTTCATCGCGAATTCCATCCAGTGGATCCCGGTTTCGGTATTCGTCACGATGGTTCCCGTTGGCGAGAAGTACTTGGCCAGGACATCGAACGGCGGAAGCTCGTTCTTGTCCAGGGCCCGATGGAGCGCTGTGAACAGAGGGTTGTCGCCAGCATCGGCGAGCCTTTGCTTCGTGGAGTCCGAACGGGCGATTTCGTAGATCGATCGCAGGCCTTCCTCAGGGCGAGCAAAGGCCATCATGCCGAGCAATTCGCCATGGGTGTGGTCTTCTATCTTACCGGCGATCTCCATGTAGTCTTCCGTCGAGGCCAACGAGGCCCCTACCTTGCGACTCGTTTTCACGATCTCCTTAAGGAGTTGCTCGCTGTCCAGGTAGGCGACGTAGCCATCGAAGAACGCGATCATCGGTTCGGGCACGCGGAGGATTTCTTCGTCGAAGTTCGGGTTGTCCTGCGCTTGTTGGCCGATCGGAAGCCGGTAATATTCGACCCCGCCAAACGACTTCTTCTCCAGTTCTATGCCGAACCTTCCAGTGATTTTTTCCAGAGTCTCCTTCAGTGGCTTCTCGTCTTTGACTTTGAACCCAATGAACGTGCATTGGCTGTTGAATCGCGATGGTTTCTGAATCCAAGTAAAGAGAGTTGCCCTTCCTGTGAGTTGGTCGAGCACGTCTTTCTTGAAGTCGATCCCAGTCGCGTCATCAATTCGCCGTTTGACCTCGGCGTCCAATGCGTTTTCTTCTTGGCGAATCTCGGAAAGAATGCGGTCGGCTTCGTTGTAGGTCTGCTCGAGATCCCAGTTGATCGTGATGTAGCTGGCGACGGTGGCGGGAACGAATTTCTCGGGCGTCGTTTCGCCTTCAGAGAAGGCGACCATCTTGACGAGCCCTTTGCGCGGGTTGTCGAGCAAAATGTGAAACTGGTTGATCGTTTCAAATTCGGCCTCTGGTCGCATGATCAGGCTGCCGCCCGCACCGCGCACGCCATTGAGCCCCAGTGGCTCAAGGAAGGCCATTGCCGCAGCGGCTGAGAAGTTTCCGCGAGTCGCCTGTTTCGCCAAGGAGATCGGATCGACAAACCAAGTGATTTGAGGGCGTTCGCCTTGGATCCCCGCGCACTGTTTCATGATTGCCGTGAAGTGTGGGTTGTCGGCGAACGTCTTGACGTCCTTGGCTTTACCCGACCACACGCCCAAAATCTGTTTGGCCAAATCGAGATCGTTCGAGACGACCAAGGCCCCCTCGCGATCGAAGATGACGACTCGTCCGGCGTTGGGCCGCTTGAGTACGGTCACCAGAGTGCCCTCAACCTCGACCGATTCCATCCCGCCGCCCCGATTCTCGACGCGGCCGATGATTCGATCGACTAGCTTTTCAGCCGACTCGAGGTTGTCATTGACCTGAATGATACCCACGACGGCAGGCTGGCCCTGATCAGCGCCAACGAGAGCCAGACACATCTCGCCCTGCGGGATCGCCAGCAAATCGTCCAGCGGCAGGCCAACCTCAGCCTCAATGGCGCCGAAAGCGTCTGAGGCCGAGCTGTAGAGGTCTTTGATGAAGGGACTGACTTGTGGATCGTTGAACATCCGGCCAATGCCAGATTCCTGGAAAGCTGCGACGAGGTCCTTGGCGTCATGAACCCTGGCATAGGCCAAGGTGCTCTCTGGGAGCAATTTTGGAGCGGTGGGACGCTCTGCCTTAACCAGCGAAGTCAACGCCGATAAAGCGAGCAATGAGGCGAAAACGGAACGTGCGAAAAAGCGCATCGTGGCGAAACTCCTTGGAATCGGAACGTGTTCGGAAATGCTGCCGAAGCCTCAAACAGGGTCGAGGCGCCAGCTACCGTTCATTACCCCTAGTCACCTAGTGGTGTTTCATTGTGATTCGTGAACGTCGGCGAATCTTTACCCGCCCGGGCCGAGTTCGACAAGAATGTCGAAAAAACCGAATCCGACGGCAAAGACGGGCGGTAGAATCGCTTGCCTGAGGGGTTAGATTGGTGGAAAATAGAGCTGAGCCTCCTCATAACCGGTCCTCCGACCGCTTGGCTGATGCCGAAGGGGCCAGCCAGACGAAGCAACAGAGAGCGGAAATTGCAGCCGTCCATCCCCAGGAATCGTCGAACGCGAATTGGAGTCTGATCATGGGCCGAACTTTGTTGAACACCATTGCGGTTGGCGTTGTCGCAATCAGTTGCCATTCCGCCTGGGCTCAGACCAGTTCGCAGGGCAATACCAACGTCCAGGGAAGCGGCAATGCAGGGGCGACGTTGAGTAGCCGATTCGATTCCGATTCCAGCCGATTTACCGGCGGCAGCAGCTCGGAATCAGGAGTGATTGGCACGGGCACGACCCAAGCTGGTCTCAACACGGTCACCAATGGAAACGCAGCCGGTGGCAGGGGGTTCGTCACCAGTCTGGGCGGCTTTGGCGGCGGCCTGGGTGGCTTTGGCGGCGGCCTGGGCGGCTTTGGACGCGGCGGCTTTGGCGGCTTCGGCCAACAGGGACAGGGCCAGACTCAAACCCAGATTCGCACCCGGATGACCCTTGGTTTTCGCCCTTCCATGCCGGTCGCACGCGTTGTCGCTACGCGGTCTCAGGAGCGAGTGAATCGGAGCAAACGCATCACTCGCCTGACTTCCATCAGCGTGATGATGGAAGGCCAAGTTGCGATCCTTGAGGGAACGGTTGGTTCGGAGCACGACCGAAAGCTGGTTGGCCACTTGGTGTCGTTTGAGCCTGGTGTGCGGGCTGTTGAGAACCGGCTAATTGTCGGTGCCGTTCCCGAAGAGTTGCCATCGACACCGTCGCTGGATTCCGGTCGTTAGGCGAAATCGACGAACGCCCGATCGCACCGTTCGATGATTGTGACAGCCGATTGGACGGGTCCACCCCCCGCGTATTCGCTCTGCCGGACCGCGCGTAGACCGCGCCTGCTTGGCGGCGCCCTGAAACCTGTTGGACGGGTCGCTGCTGGACTGGTCGTCGCTGCTGGATTGGCCGCTGTTTTGCTGACATGGGAACTTGCTTGGGCGGGGATTCCTTGAGTGTCTTCTGGTATTCCAGGATCATCTCGTCCGCCACATTGCGAGCTCGAATCGCTCGGTTGGTGAGGCTTCGCGTGCTTCCGGCTGGAGCGTTTCGCAGCGCCGACGGCATTCGAAACGTGCTCACTCGTCGAGCCGAATCGTCCACGGGATCGGGCCCGGACGAATCGAGGTGGCTGGCGCGTTGAATGCCTTGGTCCGTCACCCAGGAGTCGCGCCGCGGTTGCCGCTCACTCACGAAGCCGCGTCGCTCTTGCTCGCTGAGCGTATTCTTGCCGGGTAGCAAATGTTTGCTGGTGGACCCGCGAACGATCTTGCCGCCTTTCGTGCGAAAAACAGGATAGAGCGAAATCTCCTTGCGGCCATTGCCCAGTTCATCCCAAGGGAGCCAGATGCTGTAGGAGGCGCCGATGTCGCTCTCACCAAAATGATGGGTCATCTGCTCAGCCGTAAAGACAAACTTGCGGTCAGGCGAGGAACTCATTTCGCCGTTTCTTGCGGCGTCATCGAATCCATAGCAGATGAACTCACCATCGACGGGAATAGGTCGGCTGTTCTTGTCGTAGAAATAGATGCGGCCGCCGAAGCCTCGCATGGGTCGCTTCCCCGGCTCTGTATAGAGTGTTTCGTTCCAAATAGTGATCATTGTTTCGGGTTGGACGTACTTGCTCTCCTGTTCGTTCTTTGCGGAACTCCAGGGCAACGACTGGTTGAGGTCCATAGCTTTACAACCGAGAGAAAGCACAGCGATGGTGGCGAGAAAGAGGCAGCGAGTCATGGCATACATCCTTGCGTTGTCCGTGATTTGCAGTTGCGGCATACGAGTGGCAACTGCAGCCATTGCATTACATCCTGTCTGCGATGGCGGAACCTCTGGTCGTGGTTGAAACGAGCGCCGAGGCGCCCGCAAAGGGCGCCTCGGCATTGAGTGTCATTTGGACCTGTCGGCAAAACGATGACGACGGCCGCACAGGGCTACCGCCAAACCATCGGTTGGTTTGTGCGAACGGGTTGCTGCGACGTCTGGTCGTACCCTGTTTGAGGGCCACTCGGTCGGGCCGGGTCGTTCCGACCGTCGGGCTGATACTCTGACCTCGGTCGACTCGATTCACTCGGGATAAGCCGCGGGTAGTTGCCATTAAATTCACGCCGCAAGTCGCTGTTCGGCTGACGAGATGGAACCGTCCGATTGTGTGACGCTGGCTGCACCGATCGGAACTGCTGGAATCTCGCCGAAGGATCATGGACGGCCGGAGTCGGCTGATCGCCTTCGCCGTCTTGCCGCGTTGATTGTCTGACCGGCTCAATGAACGGTCGGTTTTCCCGAGCGTTGGGGTCCACAAACGGACGCGCTGGTATCGACTCTTCCGGGGAGACAAAGGGGCGGCTTAGATCTTCGCGGCGAACGGGATTGGGCGACTCGTGCAATACGCCGCCATTTGGATCTCCGTCGGGGAAGATCACTGGACACTCTTTGGGCGACCAGACACCCGGGCGTCCATGGCTGAGCCCTACGTTGCCGTGCAGTTCGATGAGGTCGGCCAAGCACCAACTCATCCGCTCGGATTCGGTGGCGTTGATCCAGTCAATTTGCTCTTCCTCGCCCGAGTAGACGATATGCGGCGTGAGGAATATCAACAGTTCGGTTCGCTCTTCGGCGTGTTGGTCGAAGCGGAACATCCGGCCCAGAATTGGGATCGAGGAGAGGAAGGGAACGCCGCGGTAGGCGTCGGTGCGCTCTTTGGAAATCAGACCGCTGAACACAATCGTCTGACCATCGCGGGCAGAGAGTGTCGTGATTGCCGTCGTGTCCGCGTAGATAGGCGAGTTGACGCCCGGGGCAATCGGGATACCGGCAGCAGGGTCGCCAACGGAGGACTTGGCGACCTCCAAGTCCATTACGATTAAGCCGTCGGGTGTGACGCGAGGGATCACGCCTAGACTCAAGCCAATATCGTCGAGCGTCGTGGAACTGGTCGTGGTCGAAGCATTCGTGTTAATGTCGGTGACACGGGGCACGCGTTGCCCCACCAGGATTGACGCCGGCACATTGTGCATCGTCATGATCTGCGGACGACTGAGAACTTGCATCCGTGTCGACGATTCGAGTGCACGAATGAGCACGCTAATCGATTCATTGCTAGCGCTCAGAACCATACCTGGGAACCCTGCCGAAGCACTAGTGCGTCCGAGTCCAAGCGCCGAGAAGCCTTGGCCTCCCAAAACGCCTCGCGACGCCAACGCAACCGCATCGGTCGCGTTGGGAAGATTTGACGGCACGAAATCATAGCCGACTGGTGTGGCTAGCCCACGATCGAAGAGAAACGAATCCTGGATGCCGACTTCGGCTCCCGTCTCTTCCCGCTCACCCAATGTGACCTCCGCAATGACGACTTGAATCATGACCATCGGCGGTCGTCGATCGAGATCGGCAATCACATCTGAGATCATGTCGAACAGCTCGGGCGTGGCGGAGACGAGCAGGCTGTTGGTGTTGATTTCCGGCTGGACAAACACTTGCCCGTCTAGGAATTCGCGTTGGCCGATCGACGAGATCTGCTGGTTGACCTGCGTCTGTTCAAGCTGTAACTGCGAGTTGAGGATATTGGTCAGCGCGGTCGCTACAGCTTCTGCGCCGGCGTTGTTCAGTCGGTAGACTTGAGTTGTTCGCCCACGCGAGTTGTCTTCGTCCAAGCGAATCAAGAGACCTTCGACGATTTCCAAGTCAGCGGCGGATCCAGAGGCAACGATGCTGTTGGATCTGGCTTCCGGCGTGAATCGCAGCGGAATCAGCGAGCTATCGCCCGCAGTCTGTTGGTTGACCTGGGCCTGGCCGCCGAAAGCGCCCAGCGTCTGCCGCAAGGCGCCCGCCGAGCCGGCAGTCACCTCGAGACCAAACAGCTCTTGAAGCATCAGAGTCAAGTTGGTCGCGTCGCCATGAAGCACTTCAAACACTTTGATTAGCGACTCAGCTTCAGGTGAGTTGTCGAGTTGTTCGATCAGAGCCTGAATAAGCGGCATTGTTCGCGATGGAGCGCGAACGACGAGCGAGTTTGTATTGGCATCGGCAGTGATAGATACCTCGGCGGTAATGCCCCCATCTGTCTGAAGCTGTTTTCCGTCCGCATCGATTCGCACGAAGGTCACGCTGGAGCCCCGTTGACCGTCGGTGTTCTGTGCGCCTTGTCCGCCCTGTCCACCTGTGGTTGCGGTCGTCTCCGCGGCAATCGCGGCGGAGAGAGTCGTCTGCAACGTCTCAGCTAGAGCGTTGCGCAACGGGAATATCCTCACTTCAATCTGCGTTGGCGTGTCGAGCGTATCGAGTTTCTTGAGTAGATCCTCGATCTCGTCCATGTCGCGCGGACCGGCCTGCACGATAAGTGAATTGCTGCGGAAATCGGCAATCACGTTGACTCGCGTGTGGAGCGTGACTGTGTCATTCGCCGGAGGAGTCGTGGCGTTTTCCTGGCTGTAGAGTTGCTGGATTTCCTCGGCGGCCGTGGTCGCAGTCATGTGCTTGAGTTGGAACACTTTGACCAGCGTTTGCGGCGCGACGGGTTTGTCGAGCTTGTATATCAAGTCCTTAACGATGGTGATGTTCTCTGTCCGGCCGATCAGAAGCAGCGCGTTTGGCTTTCCGAGTGCCGTGATGCTCATCGCACCTTGTCGGGGCAGGTAGATTTCCTCGTAAATCGGTTTGATCAAATCCGCCAGCGCTTGGCTGTTGACGTGTGTCAACGCGCGGACTTCGACATCGGGGCGGGTTCCTTCGCTCGCTTCTCCGATCTGGGCGATGATCTTCTTGACCTTCTCCACGTCGCGGCGGTGCCCTTTGACGATGATGATGCCCAATTCCGGTACAAACTGAATCTCGACATCCCCGATCAACCCGGAGTCTTCTACTTCTTCGTTGGCAGCTGGCGGGTCGCCCTCAGCAGTCTTGTTGGCCGCGCCTGCTGCTGGTGGCTGGTTCTGGTTCTGCCGGAAAATCATCGAAACCAATTCGCTGCCTTGAGTCGCGTTGGTTGCGACGCCTAGCGCCGACACAGTTTTACCTTGCGTCGTAGCCAGTGCTGCGTTGCGAAGAATATTGACAACTTGTCGAATCTGAGCCGGTTCCGCGCGGCCCAGGGGCAGCAACGCCGAAGCCCGGTCCTTGCTTTGGATCGAGTCCAGACCGGAAATGACTTGTAACCAGTAGGCCGACATTCCGGCGGGGCCATGGACGAAGACCGTGTTGGTTCGTCGATCGACTTGCATGACGATCTGCTCGCCGCTCAATCGAGGAGCTTGGATGAGCGTGCGTTGACCCGAGGCGTCAACACGCAATTGAATGTCCTCGCCCCATAGATTCTTGATGCGGCCTTCGAAATCTTGCCAGGTGATGTTGGTCAGCCTATGGCTCGTTTGCGCCCCTGGGTCCAATTGGGGCACGGGTCGAGGCCCAATGGGGCTCGTCTTGTTCAAGATTGGAGCGATCTTCGACTGCAATTCCGGCGGCGCAACAACCAAGAGCTGACCGGTGCGGTTGTCTGTGGCAATCCGCACGGTCGGTTCATTGGCGAACTTAGCGCGAAGCTGATCCGCCGTGCGTTCGAGTAGATGAGTATTAACCGAATACGCTTTGACGACGGGCGTCGAATGCTGCTGGGGAATCGCAGCCGGACGATCCAGCACCTCAACCATCCGGTTGGCAATGCGAATCTCATCGGCGGCGCCCCGAACGAGCACGCGATTCGAGCGTTGATCGACGAGCACTTCGACATCCCGACCCCGTTCGCCAAGCATTGCGCGAAGCTTCGGCGCAATCTCTCCGGCTTGGGCGTTGCGGAGTTGGAAACTTTGTGAACTGCTAACCGGACTTTGTGCGTTGACTTGCCAAGTGGCTGCAATTGCAACTGTTAGCAGGCCGGCAACGGCCCAGACCCAAATCTTCTTCATCCTACAGTTCCCCCAAAGGAAAGCCGCGCAGGGTCGGCGTTACAGACATCGATCGCGCAGGTTATTCCGCTCAGATGGATTAATCGGTACGTTCCGACCGACTGCTACAGCAATTGTGACCCTGCATATCGAGATAAACAGGAAGATCTGGGCTAACTTGGGAAGGATGAGAAGACCTTAACGGACAGGCCGTATCTGCCCCGCAGTGGTCACGGCTTGCCAAAGCACCAGAGCGGGAAACTCGCCTGGACCGGGGCGGTCCCACATGCGTTCGGAGTCGGAGATTCAACGGCTCGCTAGGAATTCTCGGTTGTAGACCAAGCTGTAGAGGACGGGGATGACGACCAGCGTCAGCACCGTAGCAAAGGCCAAGCCGGAGACGACGGCGCCGGTGAGAGGCTGCCAGAATTCGGCTCCGCCAGAGAGATTGAGGAACAGCGGCAGGAGTCCGCCGATCGTGGTGACAGTGGTCAGCAATACGGGGCGAAGGCGATTCGCGCCGGCCTTCAAGAGTGCGGCCTTCAGCGGTAGGTTTCGCCGTTCCTGGTTGACGAAATCGACTACCACGATGGCATCATTAACGACGACGCCAGCGAGGCTGACCAAGCCAATGAACGTAGCCAGGCTAAAAGGGAATTGACACAGCCACATGCCGCCAACCACGCCCACGAAGCTAAGCGGGACGGTCATCAAGACCACGATGGTCTGCCGAAAGCTATTGAATTGAATGACGAGGATGCAAAAAATCAGCAGGACAGCAATGACCATGCAAGCCAGTAAGTAACGAAAGTTCTTGTCTCGTTCTTCGTTTTCTCCAGTAAAGGTCGCTCGCACTCCTTCAAACGGTGTTCCCGCTCTGCCGAGAAAAGTGATTGCGTTCTTCTTGGTCGGGTGCATTCCGACAAGATCCATCAATTTGTCGAACACGCCAGTCGAGGATGTTGCGACGGGTCGGAAGCCAAGCGTCGGAAGGATTTCATCGCGCAGTTCAGTGAACACCTTGTCGCTCGTGAGCCCCGTACTCTTGTTGACATCGCACTTCGCGACAACCGCTCGCTTTCGTTCGTAACGGTTGACGGCGTGGACGCCGCGAGTGCGTCGGATTCGAGCCAATTCGCCCACGGGCGCCTTACGCCCGGTGGGGCCGGTAATCATCATTTGCCGAATGCTCGAGAGATTGTTGCGATAGGCCTCGCCGGCGAGAAGCCTCAGAACGACGTCCTCATCGTTCATGCTCAATTCGATCGTGTTGTCGCCGTTGACCGCAGTCTGAATTGCTTGTGAAATCGCCAGATTGGAAATGTCGTAGAAAGGGAGAACGTCCTCGTTGGGGTCGATCACGATCTCGGGATTCTCTGATCGGTAGTCGGTCCGCTGGTCGACCACGCCCTGGATCGATTCCAACCTGGCGGCAACCTGCTCTGCGACATTGCCCAGCATCTCATGATTCTCTCCAGTGAAGCGGATCGCCACGTCAGATCCTCCCGGCGGCCCCTCCTCCACTTCGACGATCGAGTACTTCATGCCGGGCACTTGGTCGAGCCGTTGGTCAATTGCGCTTCGCAATTCGTTGATCACCGCGTCTTCATGGATGTCGCGGTCAAGTGGCGAGAGTAGTTGAACCATGACGGTGCCAAACTCTGGTCCGACGGCCGGATCGTTTTCCAGGCGGCTCGCGAGTCCTTCTGAGGATCCCAGCGCGGAGACAAAATGGACGACGATGCCGTCGCGAGCTTTCATCTCTTCGAGCGGTTCGGTGATTACGCGGGCGGCCACAATCGTCTGTTCGATGCTGTGCCCAAGCGGCAGTTCGTACTTCACCTCGAACTGGCCCCGGTCGCTTGGAGGAAAGAATTCAAAACCGATCCGTTTCATCATGTACCCAGCCCAGACGATGCCTAGGACAGTGCAAATGACGACGGCGATGCGATGTTCAAGCGACCAGTTCAAGACACGGACGAACATCGTCGTGAAGAGACCTCGCCGCTCCTCGGCGGCGGTCTCAGCCTCACAGTCGCCCTCTCTTTGTGGTCGCTGGGTGTACCAGTGGGCCGCCAGCACGGGGATCAAGAAATGGTCAACAAGGACCGAGCCGAGCAGCGACACGGAAACCACGACGGGCATCACGCCCATGAAATCACCCATGATGCCGGGAACCATCAGCATCGGCAGATAGGCGGCAACCGTCGTCAGGTCAGCCATCAGAACGGGCATGGCGACTTCGTCAATTCCCGTCTTCGCTGCTTCCTTCGGCGACTTGCCCAATTCGATGTGGCGATGGATGTTCTCCGTCACGATGATTGCGCCGTCGACCACCATTCCAAGCACCAGGATAAAGCTGAAAATTACCATGTTGGAGATTGGCACACCGAAGGCGTATAGGCAGATCAAACCGACGCCGGAGCTAAGTGGGATCGCCAGCAGCACTAACATCGAGATCCGCAGGCCCATCGACCATCCCAAGATGATCAGCACCAGCATGGCGCCGAAAACGAAACTTGATCCGAGAACGCGAAACATGATCGAGATCTCTTCCGAGGTGTCTCGGGTCGCTGAGAACTCGATGAATGGATACTGCGTCTTGAGATCTTCTACGCGGCTCTTCACCGCTAGCGCCGTTCCCAGTGTGTTGATGTCGCTTTCCTTGTAAAGGACGATCGTGGCGCTTTCGTGTCCGTCCAGGTGGGCGACGTTCTTCAGGCGGCGGTAGGTATCCACCACGGATGCTACGTCTTTGATGCGGATGACCCGGCCCGCCTCGGAGCGAACAACGGCCTCGCGAATATCGACGAGTCCGCGAAACTTGGTGTCGCTGCGGACTTGATAGTCAAAGTCGCCGGTCTCCAACGCGCCGCCCGGCAATTCCGCATGGAATAATGACAAGGCAAGCTGGCAGTCGGCCAGGGAGACGTGGTGCTCGGCTGCCAAGTCGAGGTCAACACTGACGTGAATCTCGCGTTCGCGCCCGCCAAACAGTTGAGTGCTGGCGATGCCGGCCACGGATTCGAGTTCTTCCTGCACTTCCTCGGCCAGGTCTTTCAGCGATCGCGGGTCGAAGCCGTCGGGCGCGACCAGATTGACCAGCATCAGAGGCGTGTTTTCGAAATCGATGTCCGTCACGATCGGTTCGACGTCACGAGCTCTGGGCAATTCGCGGCGCACTTCGTCCACCAGGTCTTTGACCTCGCCGCGGGCAGCATCGGGGTCGACGCCGTCCAGGAATAAGACCTGGGTGATGCTCGAGCCTCGCATGCTCGAGGAGGCGACAAAATCGACGTTGTTCAGCTTCTGTAGTTTCTCCTCAATCTTTCGCGTGATCTGCTCTTCCACTTCGGTCGGTTGCGCGCCTGGGTGAGGCACGGCGACCAAAATGATGGCTTTGTGAATTGCCGGCGTTCGCTGTACGGAGATGCTCATTGCCGCGAAGATCGAGACGATGATGACCAAGATGGCGACGACGTAGACGACCCTTGGTTTGTCGATCGCGGCGGAGCTGAGATTCATGGCAAACTCGACAGTGGCGAAACAGCGAAATACGGGGCCGCACACGGCGGCGGATCTCGGTGACCGTCGCCCACTTTATGTAGCTTGAGTCGTTTAGGCGCCGGCAGCTTTGGTAGTGGTTGCCTCGTCTGAGGCGGCTGACTCGACCGGGGAGTGAGTCGCTTCGCCCTGGATGACTCGAATCAAACGCCCGGGTGTTAGGCGATGCTGGCCGCGAACAACCACCTGAGCTTTGCTCGGCAGATCACGCAGGATCAACTCGTCGCCCTGCTCAAGGTACGCCCCCGGTTTAAGCTGATGCCGACTCGCTTGCGACTTGCCGTCTGCTCGCTTGGTGACGTAATAAACAACGCCCTGCCCCGCTTCGAAGATGGCCGCGGCAGACGGCAAGCGGAACCCATCAATTTCGTCAGCGACGATGCGGGCAACGGCAATTTGGCCAGGCCGCAGTTGGCCGTCTTGATTTGAAATGGCGATTTCAACTTCGAACAGCCCCGTCATTTCATCCGAAGCTTCGCTGATCGTGCGAACCACACCCCTGAGTTGGCGCCAAGGTTCGCCAAACGTGTTTCGGCCTACCAATTGAACGTAGGCTTTATAGGGCTCAGAGTCGATAACGCCCACTTCTCGCATGCGTTGGACTTGCTTGAATCGTTTCAGCAAGGGAGGGATCTTCGCCTCCGGCACGCCAACGACCAATAAGACCTCATCGACTTGAAGTAACTCAAAAACCGGTTGATGGGCGTTGATCGACTCTCCGGGCAAGAAGAACCGTTTGGAGATGATCCCATCGGTTGGCGCGACCAATGTCGCGTTAAGCAACTGTTCGTGGGCCAATTGGGCGCGAGCCTCTGTGATTCGCAGCGTCGTCTCGGTATTAAGGAAATCGACTTCGCTGATGGCCCCCTTGTTCTTCTGCCGAATGGCGATGGCGCGATCCATCTCCTGTTTCGCCTGAGTCAGCAAGGCGTCAGCTTCCGCCTTTCTGGCAGCCAATTCCTTGCTGTCAAGATTGGCAATCACATCCCCTGCAGCGACTCGAACGCCGTCATCAAAAGTCTGCCCATTGGAGTTCTTTCCCAGCTTGTCGATGCGGCCGGGAATCTCGAATCCGAGCGTCATCCGCTCCAAAGGGCGAATCATGCCGGAGTAGCGTTGGACGATCTCGATTCGCTCTGGAGAAACGCGGACGACCGAGACCGGTGCTTCCGACTCGAGCGGCTTGGGCTCATCGGCCCCCGCCTCCACCGGCTCCACAGTAAAGAGCTTGGTTCCGCTCGCCAGCATGACAGCCAAGGCGAAAATGGTCACCAGGATCATCGCGGCGATGTTGCCAAACTTCATCGTGGTTCGTATTCCTGAGCAAGCGGCGGCCCGCCGGAAATCGCCTTGGCCGGCCATTGCGATCTTTTCCCGTTTGTCGAAAATGCGCGCCCGATTCCGCGGGCGCGTCCATCGTGGTCAATCAACGCTCGATCAAGACATACTAGGCACGAGGTCTCTTATTCGCAACCGGCGCTGAGCCCAAAATGCCTGCGGATGGCGATCAGACGGCCCGGCCGACCCTGTGGCGTCTCGCGACTGCGGAGCCTTCGGGGAAAACACCCAGTTTCGGGCTTGAAGCTTCAAGACACGTGGTCGCTGAGGGAGAGAAAATCGCTCAGTAGATTAGGCGACGAGGGTGCGTTTTCTGGCTGGTGGACCATGTGAAGAGGTGCTTAGGTCTAGGCGCTTGGCCCACTCTCTGGACCTGCCCCGCTCTCTTGAGCTGGCCCCGTTGGCGCCAGTGGTCGCAGGCGACTTCGTCGCCGGCTGTCGAGCGACGACTCTTGATCCGAGCCGGACTGGGGAGCCAAGGTCGAATCGGGGGCGACCGACTCGGGACTCGGCGCTCGGCCCGGACTGAGATCTCCATTCGAGTCGCCCGTTTGGGAGTCGGCGTCTGACGCCGGGGTCGCTAGTTCGGATGGCAGCCTGCCAATAGAACGAACGTCATCTCGGTCTTGGGCCAGCGGGCCTCCGCTCAGGTCTCTGCACGGTTCCTGATAGCAATTGGCTCGGGCGCGGAAACGGCGAGCTTGTTTCAACGCGCTGGTGTGGGCCCATTCGGTCCAGGGACCTTCCGTCAATTGGATTTGGTGGTAGTCAAGCAACGAGCCGCGAGTGTAATGCAGGTCGGCAACGGCGATCGTGTACTGCACCAAGGATTGGTAGAAGTCGCTTGTCGCGTTGGCGGATCGACTCTGAGCGTCCAGTACATTCTCCAGTGTAATCTTGCTCAACAAGTACGCGTGGTCGACCAGGTCGGCCTGTTGTTGAGCGGCGATCGCTCGGTTGAAGTTGGATTTGGCGACGGCGAAGGCTCGGTCGAGTTCGGCAAACGAGTCGGCCAGTTCATGGGCGACTTGCAACTCTTGCTCCTTGAGCAATGCGTTCTCACGAGCCAATTGAAGTTCTGCGTGTCGAAAAGCCGCGTGCGCCTGTCGATTGCCGATCGGCGTCGACAATTGCAGTCCGAACTGCCAACCCTGCAAATTGCCGCCGAAGAGGTCTTGGTAGGCGCTACTGTTGGGTACGCCGGAGTTGCCGAGCAGTTCGTCGCCATGGCCTCGCCAACGGTATTGCCCAACCATGTCCAACCGCATCATCAAGAAATTCTCGGCAGCGGCGAGTTGGAGTTCGCGTTGCTTGACGGTCCATTTCTGTCGGCGAAGTTCCGATCTACGCCAAAGCGCTTCGGTCAGGCACTCATCCCAATCAAACACCACGTCAGTTCGCAGCGGTTTATCGGACGGTCGAATCAGCCGCCCATCATTTGTCGGCAAGCCCATAAGGCGACGCAGACTACGCTCGCTGTAATGGACGCCGCCTCCGGTGCCGGAACTGCCGCTCAACGAATTTTCCAGCTGCACACGAGACTCATAATACTGCGCTCTCACCAACGCCTCTCGCTCGCCGCTTACCTTGCCGAACTCTAATTCTGCCTGACCTCGGACCCATGTTGCCAGGGCAGCGTCCCGGCGAGCCAGTTTGGCTTCCAAGTCACGATAGGCGAAATATAAATTCCAATAGGCGCGTTCGACATCGCGGACCAGATCGCGCACCGCCCGCTCAAAGTCTGTCAAGGCAATGTCGTTGTTGAGCCGCGCAAGGAGAACGCCGTTGTACTGTCCGGGGGCTGAATTTGGACCAGCAATGCGGTTAAAGCCGAGACCTGCCCCCTGCAGCAACGGATGTCGAAATTCTCCCTCGATCATCGTGTCGTAGCCGCTGGGGAAGAAGCTGATTCCCCCCGTGTTGCGGCGGCTGTAGTCGGTTTGATTTCGAAGCGAAAACTGGGTGCCCGTCGCGGCTGTCTTGGTGATCTCTGCCAGGAACGTGCCCGAGTTAACCTGTACGCCGCTGATCCCACCCGTTCCGAAGTTCGTGAATGATCGTTCGTCCTGGCCGATCACCAGGCTCGTTGAGAAATCGGCGTCAAAGGCGGCCAGCGCAGCTTCCACTCCCAGGGTTGGATCGGCCTCACTGAGAGCTGGGTCGAAAATCGTCTGCGAGCCTTGAGGCTGCGTGACCACTCGGCCCCCCGCGTCCCGCATCACGGTGCTGTGCAGTAACGCAGTTCGCACCGCCTCTTCCAAAGAGAGATTCCAGGTCGGCAGGTCGGCAACATTCCTCAGTGTGATTGGTGCCGACGATTCCAGGACGCTAGGGTTATCTTCCGGTCTCGTTTCAACGTCCGGGTACTCGATCTGAGTTGCAAAGTCTTGGTAGTGGTCGAGGCTGGGGTCGAAGTTGAATTCAGGCGTCGATTTGCAGCCGGCAGCCAACAACAGGGTGAGCAGCAAAGCTGTTTGGAAAATGCCGCTCAGCCATTGGTGTCGATAGCGCTGCCGGTGTCGATAGCGCTGCCCGCCCCCAACGCTGGGGCGCGTGACGTCGAGCAAGATTTGGTAGACGGCGGCTCTCACTAGCTAGGGCTCCAGCACGATTCAGGCAGCGTAGATTCGCTTTCCTGGTTTATCGGACAGAACCAAGCGTTACGATCACCATCACCGGAATTATCGGCAATCGCGACTCAAGCACCCCAAATTGCCACGCTGTGTCTCGCTTCTCGGCCGTGGGCGGATGCCAGATCAGGGGAAGATGAACTGCCCCCCCGTCCAGGCGGCAGCCTCCATCAAAGCAGCGTCCCATTCAAAAGGAAGCCTCTGCCGCACGCAGGGCGCCGCCGAGCCTGGTCGGTAATAGCCAAGCGTCGAGATGTGGTCGTGGGTTCGATCGATCCCAATCTTGTAGGGGAGGATCATGAACGAGCCGAAGAAATGGGCGCCGGAAATGACCGGTTGGAGCTTCGGTGAGACAGTTTGTCCATAACGCTCCAACGGCGTGTCTTCCCAATACGGAGGCTGGAAGATCAATTCGGATGCCTTCCAGTGGAACTGTAAGACCGCCCAGTCTCGGTTCGCATACGAGTCCGAGGTTTCCGCAAACAACTCGGCCGAATAGTCGATGGGCAGCGAGTCTCCGCTGGGCTCGATCCCAATCGAAATCGCCTGAATCGGCTTCATGCGGGCTCGAAGGACCTTCAAAGGGTCGTCCTCGTCAGCGATGACTGGCTGATCGAGATCCGGGGCGCTGGATTCCGCTGGCTCTTGCGAAGCAGCCGCGGTTGGCAGCGCGGCCGCCAAAAGCATGGCCGCTAGCCAGGAGTAGTTCGAAGTGGAGATCGAGTGGCGTGTTTGCTTCGGCGAATACGTCATATCGTGCAACTGCTCCTCAGAATGCAGGGGCGCACCGTGTGTGCATCGTTCGTCTTCGGCCTTCCTAACCCAATCCTCCGGCATCATTCGGATAAGCCGGAAAGCTTGCCCAGCTTGCCTGGGTTCGAGTAGGTCTAAGCGTCCTGCCTAACTGGTGAGGAGTTGATTGAGTTTGGCTTCCAGCTCTAGTGGCTCCACTTCA
>CAZWOU010000138.1:0-19165 GCA_964635375.1 uncultured Pirellulaceae bacterium
CGGCGGCCTCGGTGGCGCTGTGCGATGCCGTTGATGGCTGTGCGAATCGGCACGCGCCGCCCTGTTTCGCCGCAAAGAAAGGCCTCGTGAACCCGCCCACCGCCGATTCACTTGGCTTGGCGCCCGAGTTGCAAGTGCACCACTTGGATTGAACGCAAACCTACATAATTACTGACGTCGCCCAAGGAGATTGACATGCCGAAGGATGTATACCAATGCCGGACCAAGGAAGTCATGAGCAAAGATTTGGTGACGATCGACGCCAAGGATTCGGTGCATGACGCGCTGCAATTGATGGCCGAAAATAAAGTGGCGGCACTGCCGGTGGTCGATCGAACGCGGCGTTGCATTGGGATCCTGTCGTCAAGCGATCTAGTCGACGTGACTCGTGATATGGACGCCGGACTGAGCGAATTAGAGAAGACGGATGAGCCATTGTGGGGTGCATATTTGGGCAGAATAGGTGAGAATGTTGGTCACCAAAGCGTGCTGGAGTTAATGTCGAATACGGTTGTATCGATTTGCCCCGAGGCGCCGTTGTTTGAAGCGGCAAGCCGGATGCTCCGCGAGCGTGTCCACCGCATGCCCGTGGTCGATGCCGAGGATCATTTACTGGGCATTGTGTCGATGACGGATATCTTGACCGCGTTCGTCGAGTGCGCGCCGGCCAAGATAGGTTAAGCGGACCCATGAGAGCCGAACGGCATCGCAAGCGACGAGCTGATCCAGAAGTCGCTCGCGCGGTCTCGGAGCATGGCGTCAGCGTCGATTCGGTCTTACCAGTCCTACAAGGCGTTCAGGGATCCTGCGGCTTCCTGAGCGCGAACGCCATTGGCGCGACATCCGACGCGTTGGGCGTTGGGGATGCTCGGACGTTTGGCTTGGCGTCCTTCTATTCGATGCTGTCCACTGAGCGGCGGAGTCGCGATGTAGTTCGCGTTTGTGATGGGCCGGTCTGCCGACTTGAGGGCGGTGAGGCGTCACTCGAAGCCATCCGACTGGCCTCGGCGAAGACCGAGGTGTTCGTTGAGCGGTCAAGTTGCCTCGGCTTGTGCGATCGCGCGCCCGCGGCGATGGCGGGCCTGGAGGCTTGTGGGCCGCTCAGCAAATCAAGGCCCGAACAAATCCTCAGTGGCTGGCGAGGCGACAGACGATCGTATTCAACACAGATCGCTGGCGAACAACGCGTCGCGCTGGCTCGTTTCGGAAAGATCGATCCAGACGACATCGAGAGCGCGATTGCTTGCGGGGCTTATGAGTCAATCAAGTCTGCATTGTCGGGCGAGCCCGCCGCAGTCGTCGAGTCGATCAGTGCATCCGGTTTGCGAGGCCGAGGCGGCGCGGGATTTCCCACGGGCATGAAATGGCAGTTCGTAGCCCAGGCTGAGGGCGATCCGAAGTACGTGGTTTGCAACGCGGACGAGTCCGAACCGGGAGCGTTCAAAGATCGCGTGTTGATGGAGGGCGACCCCCACGCCGTGTTGGAGGGGATGCTGCTGGCTGCCTTCGCAGTAGGAGCCGCCGAGGGCGTCATCTATATCCGCGGAGAGTATGAAACGGCAGCCAAACGGCTTGAACGGGCCATCGACCAGGCGGAACAACGCGGCTGGCTTGGCCAGCGAATCCAAGGTGGAGATTTCTCCTTTCAGCTTCATCTTCATCGGGGGGCGGGCGCCTATATCTGCGGCGAAGAAACTGCCTTGCTGGAATCCTTGGAAGGGCGCCGAGGCGAACCTCGAATACGGCCTCCCTTCCCCACGACCCACGGCCTCTTTGGGAAACCGACCGTTCTCAACAATGTCGAGACTTTGTGCAAGGTTCCAACCATTCTGCAGAGCGGCCCGGCCTGGTATAAGTCTCAGGGAACGGACACGAGCTCGGGGACCAAGCTGTTTACAGTGACCGGGCATGTCGAGACTCCGGGCGTCTTCGAAGCGCCTTTCGGACTCACGTTGCGGCAAGCCATCGATCAGTTTGGAGGCGGCATGAAGGCCGGATCGACGTTCAAGATGGCCCTCACCGGCGGCGCTGCAGGGACCATTGTCGGGTCCTCACATCTGGATACGCCGCTTGACTTTGAATCTTCAAAACGGGGCGTCTCACTTGGCTGCGGCGCGCTGCTGGTGATGGATCAGACGGTATCCGTGTTGACGTTGCTCGGCTGGTTGTTGGACTTCTTCGAAGCCGAGTCGTGCGGAAAATGCACCCCTTGCCGAGAAGGCACCCAGCTTGCCAGGCAGACGGTTCGCCGGTTGGCACAGGCGCCGATCGAAGGCAACGACAAAGAACAACTCTCCCAACTGTCCAACTTACTGAAGCTCGCCTCCCTCTGCGGGCTTGGCCAATCCGCTTCTGTGCCGATCGAAAGTGCCATGCGGAATTTCCCTGAGGCGTTCCGTTCACTCTAAGTTGCTCCGCACCAAGCCAAGTCATCCGATACGACGCCGAAGCCTATGCCTCAAATCACAATCAACGATCAGACGATTGACGCGGGGGAAGGTCTGTCCGTGCTGAACGCGGCTAGAGAAAACGGCATCGCCATTCCTAGCTTGTGTTACCACGAGGATCTTTCGATCGCCGGTTCGTGCCGGTTGTGCGTAGTCGAATGCGAATCGACTCCCGGCCCAGTCGCCGCCTGCTCCACCATCGTGCACGAGGACATGGTGGTCGCAACGGAGACCGCCGAGCTGGCCGAATCGAGACGGCTCATCTTGCAGATGCTGCTGCGTGATTACCCTGCCGCGGCGACGCTCTCCGCCGACAACGAGTTGACTCGTTTGGTTCGACAATATGATGCCTGGCCTTTGCCCGCTGACTGGGCCCCGTCAGGACCGCCAAGTCAGCCGCGTTATCCGGTCGACAGCGACCCTAATCCTTTCATTCGCGTCGACTTGAATCAGTGTATTCTCTGCACGCGTTGCGTTCGCGCGTGCGAGGAGGTCCAAGGAAGGTTCGTGTTGGGCGTGGGTTATCGCGGTCGGGACGCCAAGATCATCGCGGGCGCGGATTCATCCATGCTCGAAGCGCGATGTGAGTCGTGCGGCGCTTGCGCCGCCTATTGCCCAACCGGCGCCCTGACCGATCGCGCCGCGGATGGAATTGGACCGCCAGACAAGACGGTCGTCACAACTTGCGGCTATTGCGGCGTCGGCTGTCAGTTCGACCTCAACGTGAAGAACGACCGAATCATCGGCGTCACGTCTCGTCCGCAGGCCCCCGTCAACGGGATGTCGCTCTGCGTCAAGGGCCGGTACGGATGGGACTTTGTGCATCATCAAGAGCGCCTCACCAAGCCGCTCGTTCGCCGGCCGCTGCTTGAGAGACATTCATCTCAGCGTCCCCCGGCGGAGAATGTCGCTCGAGCCTCTGCCGAACAGGCCGAAGGCGGAGCGCGCGGCGACTGGGTCGAGGTCGACTGGGATCTCGCATTGACGATCGTCGCGGAGAAGCTCGCCACGGTCAAGCGAGAGTCTGGCGCGAATGCGATTGGAGTTCTCTCGTCGGCCAAGTGCACGAACGAAGAAAACTATTTGATGCAGAAATTCGCGCGTCAAGTGATCGGCACAAACAATATCGACCATTGCGCTCGACTTTGCCACTCGTCCTCCGTCGCCGGTTTAAAAATGGCGTTTGGTTCCGGTGCGGTGAGCAATTCGATAAAGGACATCGTGGAGGACTCTGCAGCCGTCATGATCATCGGGTCGAATACGACCGAACAGCACCCCGTGATTGCCGCGATGATTCGTCAGGCCGTCTTACGGCGTGGTCTGAAGCTACTTGTCGCAGATCCTCGGATGATCGATATCACCGAGTTCGCGACCCTGCACATTCGTCAGCGACCTGGCACCGACACGGCGCTTCTCAACGGATTAATGCACATTATTTTGAAGAAGAATTGGCACGATGCGTCATTCATCGACGAGCGATGTGAGGGCTTTGAGGAGTTCTGTCGGACGGTCGAGAAGTACCCCGCGGAGCGAGTGGCGGATATCACTGAAGTTTCTGTCGATGACCTGCAGCGAGCCGCTGAATTGATTGCGCAGAACCACCCGATGGCACTGCTCTGGGGAATGGGGATCACCCAGCACACGAGCGGAGTGATGAATGTCTTGAGCTTGGCGAACTTGCAAATGTTGTTGGGGAACATGGGCGTCGCCGGGGGCGGGGTCAATCCACTGCGGGGTCAGAACAACGTACAGGGGGCGTGCGATCTGGGCGCATTGCCGAACGTGCTGCCCGGCTACCAAGAGGTGACGAGCGACGACGTCATCTCGAAGTTCAACCGTGCTTGGAAAGCAGATTCTATCGCAGGAAATGTCCCTGGCCTGACGACTACGGAGATGGTGAAGGCCGCCGGAGAACAACAGATTCGAGCGATGTATATTTTGGGTGAAGACCCGGTGCTGACCGAACCGGATAGCAACCACGCACGAAGCTCCTTCGAGACCGCGGAATTCGTTGTTCTGCAAGAGATTTTTCCCACCGAGACTTCACACTATGCCGATGTGCTTCTACCCGGAGCGGCGTTTGCGGAGAAATCTGGCTCGTTCACCAATACGGACCGTCGCATTCAGTTGATTCGGCCCGCGGTCAAACCGCCTGGGGAAGCGCGCCCCGACTGGCAGATCACGTCCAGTTTGGCTCGCCTGATTCTTGAACTCGAGCGACGTTCGCCCGTCGGTCCGCAAGCAGCTTGGGACTACTCATCTGCCTCCGAGATCATGGATGAGATCGCGGATGTCACGCCAATCTATGGTGGCGTCAGTCATCAGCGCCTCGATCGCGGCGACCAACTACAATGGCCGATTCCCGATCTCCAGCACCCCGGCACCGCGATCCTACATGTGGGTGAGTTCAGTCGGGGGAAAGGCAAATTTCACTCCGCCGAACACCTGCCAGCCCACGAGCTGCCCGATGCGCAATACCCGTTACTGTTGACGACGGGTCGAGTTCTGTATCACTGGCACGGGGGCGAGCAGACGCGGCGAGCAGAGGGGCTGTTGGCAGCCTATCCTGAGACGCTCCTGGAGATCAGTCCGGCGGACGCCAACCGGCTTGGCATCGCCGACAATGGACGTGTGCGAGTTGTCTCGCGACGCGGCGAGATGGTTGCTCGCGCCGTTGCGACCGACCGCGTTTCACCGGGCGTGGTCTTCGGCGATTTTCACTTCCCAGGACCTCGCAACATCAACAACGTCACGATTAACGCGCTGGACCCCATCGCGAAAATACCCGAGTACAAGGTCTGCGCCGTCGCAGTTGAGCGACTGGAATGACGTCAATTGTTACTCTCCGCGCGCAGGAGCCGTGGAGACGAACTGCAAGCGTCGGACTCGATCCCGTTCTTGGGCCTGGTCCCTACGCTATTCTGGTCCCTGCCGCTATTCACGTTTGGCGACAGACGTGTCCGGCTGTCTGAAAGTCAGCACAGGGCAGGGCGAGTGACGTACGACTGCTTCCGCCACGCTTCCCATCACCAATCGCGAGATGCCCGTCCGGCCATGGGTTCCGAGGACGATCATATCAACGCCCTCCGACTCGGCCAATCGCGTGATTGCTCCAGCGGGGTCGCCGCTGACCAGCCGATGTTCACAGCCAACCTGTGGATCACTGGGAACGACGTCCTGAAGCATCTTCTTCAGTTCTTCAGTAGCCGGCTCCATCATTCCATAGTACATCTCGCCACTGCCGTCGCCATTGCCAAGGCCGAGTCGCCGGTATGGGAGAAGTCGGTGGGGAAGAGGATTTTCTTGACGTTCATGGATGACTCCGATTGTGTGCGGGACTACCGATTAGATTGAAGCGTTTTCTGCCTCCAATTTCAAGACACTGAGCGTTGTTCCTAGAATGGCGTCGGGCGTTAGCGACATACTGTCGATTCCCTGGTCGACCAAGAACCTGGCAAATTCCGGGTAGTCGCTTGGAGCTTGACCGCAGATACCTATCTTGCGGCCGTTGGCTTTCGCAGATCAAATCACGCTTGAAATCATCTTCTTAACCGCTTCATTTCTTTCGTCAAACACGTGGGCAACGATTTCCGAGTCGCGGTCGACGCCAAGGACCAGCTGCGTGAGGTCATTAGACCCAATCGAGAAACCGTCGAATACCTGGGCGAACTCGTCGGCTAGGATCACGTTGCTGGGGACTTCGCACATCACGTACACTTCGAGTCCGTCTTCACCTCGCCGCAGGCCGTGTCGCGCCATTTGCTCGATGACCTTTTTGCCCTCGTCAACGGTGCGGCAGAAAGGGACCATCAGTTTCAAGTTGGACAGCCCCATGTCGTCGCGGACCTTCTTCATCGCTCGGCATTCGAGCGCAAAACCGGCTTGGTAGCGAGGGTCGTAGTATCGAGACGCCCCGCGAAACCCGATCATCGGGTTTTCTTCAACCGGTTCGTAGGCCTTCCCGCCAATCAGATTGGCGTATTCGTTGGTCTTGAAATCGCTAAGTCTGAGGATGACGTCCTTGGGGTAGAACGCGGCAGCGATCATGGCAACGCCTTGGGCCAGCTTGTCGACATAAAATTGAGGTTTGTCGTCATAGCCTGCGGTCAGGCGATCAATCTCTCGCTTCGCCTCTTGATCTTTGAGTTGATCGTAGTCGAGCAAGGCCAACGGGTGGATCTTGACATAGGTCGTGATGATAAACTCTTCGCGTGCCAAGCCTACGCCGTCGTTCGGATAAAGTGAAAGGCGAAGCGCTTCCTCAGGGTTGCCGACATTCATCATGATCTTGGTGCGAGGTCGTTTCACTTCGCCCAAATCGACTTGCCGCACATGATAATCGAGTAATCCATCGTAGACCCTGCCAGTATCGCCCTCCGCACAGCACGCCGTTACCTTCTGCCCGTCACGCAAGACATTCGTACCGTTGTTCGTACCGACGATGGCCGGAAGCCCCAATTCGCGGCTAACAATAGCCGCATGACACGTCCGGCCGCCGCGATTGGTGACGATGGCGGCCGCCTTCTTCATGGCCGGCTCCCAATCGGGGTCGGTCTTGTCAGTCACCAAGACGTCCCCCGGTTGCACTAGATCGAGGTGCTCAGCGTCCTCGACAATTCGAACCGGCCCACAGCCGATTCTCTCGCCGACGGCCCGTCCGCTGGCTAGCACAAGCCCCGTCTCTTCCAGCTCAAAGAACTCCAACATGTCCTGCTGCTTCTGTGACTGAACGGTCTCCGGACGAGCTTGCAGAATAAACAGCTCGCCGCTGAGCCCGTCTTGGGCCCATTCTATGTCCATTGGCGTGAAGCAGCCGCGTCGTTTGCTGTAGTGCGTTTCGATCAGGCACGCCCAGTTCGCCAGCTTGAGAATCTCGTCGTCAGTGATCGCGAACCTCGAACGGTCGAGCACCGACACCGGCTCGTTCTTGACCATCTTCCCGCCGCCGGCGTCATACACCAGTTTGAATTCCTTGCTGCCTAATGTCTTCTTGAGGATTGGTCGAAAACTCCCTTCTAGTGTTGGCTTGAAGACGTAGTATTCGTCAGGATTGACGGAACCCTGCACAATGTTTTCGCCGAGTCCATAGCTGGCGTTGATCAAGACGACATCGCGAAATCCCGTCTCTGTGTCGATGGAGAACATCACGCCGGATGCGGCGAGGTCCGATCGCACCATCCGCTGTACGCCGATCGACAAGGCAACTTGAGAGTGATCGAACCCCATGTCCGCGCGGTAGGAGATTGCTCGGTCGGTGAACAACGAGGCGAAACAACTGCGGCACGTGGCCAGCAGCGCCGCGTCGCCTTGGACGTTGAGATACGATTCTTGTTGACCTGCGAAACTTGCATCGGGCAGGTCCTCGGCCGTTGCACTGCTGCGAACGGCCACGTCGATCGGTTCGGCGCCGCCGCTCAGGCGGTGATAGGCGACGATAATCTCCCGCGCAAGCTCGTCCGGAAGCTCCGCCGCCAGGATGGCTTGTCGAACGCGTCGACCGCAGCTTCGCAAATTGCTTGCATCTTGAGTGTCGAGTTCAGCGAGTGTCGACGAAATCTCGTCCGTGAGTCCTGTTTGTTTGAGGAACTCACGATATGCGTCGGCGGTAATCGCAAAGCCATCGGCCAGATTCACCCCTCGAGAACCGAGCTCGCGACACATCTCACCCAAAGACGCGTTCTTCCCTCCGACTAGCGGCACGTCTTGGATATCGATCTCGTCGAAAGAACGGACGAAACGTAGTTGGGTCTTTGCAGTGGTTGCAGCCATGGCTCGACTCCCTCGCCTTGCGGATTTTTGCGACTCGCGCTGCCAAAGCGCAAAGGTGCAAATCGAATGCCGGTAGCGACGAGCGGTGCGAATTCGGCAAATGGTCGATCCCAAGGGATCTGGGGGCGGTAGTGAGATGCGCTACGGAGACGGAAGACGCTCGGATTCGCAAGAAAACGGCACGCGAACGCGAGCGGCGCCTCCAGGAAGCGCCTTGCTCAGCGTCGACGTGCGTAAGCCGCACAGGCGGTGGGCGGTTTCGCACATTAGAACCGTGATCAGGCTACAATCGGTTTGCCAGACGTGCTGTGATCCCGGTTGAGCTTGCGATTCGTCTCGACTCGGCTGACCGCGACAGACTCATTTAGCCCGAGTTTGGGATTCCGTTTGGATCGGTCGGGCGGAAGGAATTTGGAGATTCGGATTAATGGCCACAAAGCTTGAACTGTTCGTCGACGAACACATCGAACTGTCCCGGCGTTTCTTCATTCAATGCGGGGCGGCTGGATCCACTGCGTTGGCCGGATGGCCGTTGCTGGCGGCTGACCCAACGCAAAACGCCGTGCTTCGCGACGCGATCGACAAGTTGGGTCCGTTCCTAACGAAGCAGGACGACTTTCGAGACGTCTCGCGCGGCAAACCGACGCCGCACAAGCTTTCGGACGCCAAGAAGGCCGAAGTCGGCATGACGCGAGAAACCTGGTCGTTAGAAGTATTGAGCGATCCCGATAATCCGGCTCGTCTGCAAGCGCCTATGTCAAAAGAGACGAACAACGCGTTTGACTTTGACGCCTTGATGAAATTGGCTGAGAAGAACTCAGTCCGCTTCGCGAAGGTAATGACTTGTCTAAATATGGGCCGCCCCTTGGGCTCTGGAATTTGGGAAGGCGTCCCGCTGCGCGACGTCGTCTGGTTGACTCAGCCCCAAGAGAACCTTAGGCGTCTCTTCTACTTCGGGTACCACAACAACGATCCCAAGCAGATCTTTCGCAGTTCGCTTCCAATCGATCGCGTACTAGAGGATCATTTCAGCCTGCCCCCGGTCATATTGTGTTACAAGCTCAACGGCGAATGGCTGACAAACGAGCGCGGCGGCCCTGTGCGAATGGTCGTGCCCGAGGCGTACGGATTTAAGTCGGTCAAATGGCTCAATCACGTTTACCTGTCGAATCTGTTCAACGCAAATGACACTTACGCGAACGGAAACAACGACGTCCACACTTCGCTCAAGTCGTTTGCAGCAACGTTGTCGGTTCCAAAAAACGTGAAGGCGGGCGAACCGATTCCCGTGACGGGATACGCCCAAGTCGGCGTTTCGGGCGTCGCCAAAGTGCAGACGTGGGTTCAGGCCAAGGGGGACAAGTTGCCCGAGAACGATCCGTACTTCCAAACGGCGCCTTGGCGCGACGCGGAGATTCTGGGCCCGCCAACAACTTGGGGGGGCGACCTGCCTGACGGCAAAATTCCCTCGCCAACGATCGGTTTCGACCCCAAGTCTGGACGCCCAACACAGTGGCCAATGCCGTTTCTAAAAGTACACTGGGCTACTCTACTCCCCAGCATGCCCGCAGGCGAATACGTTTTCCGTTGCCGCACAGTCGATAAGAACGGGCACGGTCAACCGATGCCCAGACCGTTTCGCAAGTCGGGCCGTGCCGCCATCGAACGCATCGTGGTACGAGTCAAAGCCTAAGTCGACTACGGCGAGTCTTATTCCATTCGCGGCCAACGGCCAATCTGGTTGAACAGCTCCGGGAATGAGGTTCGCTATACGCTATTCCGACGAGGAACATCCCCGTGTCTTGCATCCGACTGATCAGCTTGGCGGCCTTGGTGGCCGTGGCGTTTACCGGGCCATCCGCCCGTTCGCAGGAGTTCGACGAGAAGTTCGAACACTGGCCGGTGGAGTTGCGAATCCGCGGCCGGCTTGTGCTGGGAAGCAACTTGAGCGACGTCAGCGTGCTGCGAAGCGTATTGAACCGTTCCGATCAAGACGTTCCGGTTGCGCTGCTCCTCGATGCGGATGTCAACGAATCCGTTGAAGCTCAATATCGATCCGTATTTGGCACAGCGGACAGTCCCGACGAACAGCGTCTCACAGTCGCTAAAGCTGGAGACAAGTTGGCTTCCCAAGTTCGCTCCATGCTCGCCAGCAACACGATTTTTTGCTGGCATTCGTCCCGTCTTCCCGATCAGGCCCAGCGAGAATCTCTGCTGGCCGCCCGCGAGTCCTTCCGCAAACACATGGACCAAGGCGGGATGATCGTAGCGATTGGCCCGGTTGCCGAATTGTTCTCTGAGTACTTTGCTGTGAGAGCACCGTCCGTGACATCGTCCGTGACAGCGCCGGGTTTGAACCTTGCTCCCAATTGCGTCATCGCCACAGAGTTCAAAGGCCGCGGTGCGGATCGCGCTTCGTTGCTGAGCATCTTAGCGGCCAAGCCACGAACGGTCGGCGTCGGGATTGGCGAGAACACGGCCATTGTGCTTTCCGGACGTAGGATAGTCGTTGTCGGCGGCGGACCGGCCACGTTCATGCTGATGGCGGACGAAACCAAGCCGCTTCGCGTCGAATCGATTTCAGCGCGTTCCGGAGGCCGCCAGCGGGCAGCAGACGTGATGGTGGACCTGACTGAATGGAGGCGGGACGCGATTGATCGAACCATCGAGCCATTCCCGCCCGCCGAACCCGACCCTCCTCACGTTGAGAAGGGAACCTTGGTGATCGTGGGTGGAGGCGGGATGCCGAAGGGGCTTATGGAGAAGATGGTCGAGCTGGCAGGCGGAGTCGAGAAAGCAAAGATGGTTTACGTTCCATGCAGTGAACAAGAGACGCTGCCTGAGCGTCAGCGGACCGTCGAGTCTTGGCGGCGGATGGGCGTAAAACACGCTACCTTCATTCACACGAAGGATCGCAATAAGGCAAACAGCGATGAGGAGTTTCTGGCGCCCCTGAAGGACGCGACTGGAATCTGGTTTGGCGGCGGCCGCCAGTGGAATTTCGCCGATTCCTATTACGGAACAAAAGCTCATCGACTCATGAAAGAGGTGCTCAAACGCGGAGGAGTTATCGGCGGCTCGTCCGCGGGCGCGTCGATTCAAGCTCGCTACCTTGCCCGAGCTACGCCGATCGAGAACTTCCGTATCATGGCGCCCGGCTACGAGCGGGGTGGTCTTGGTTTCATTAGCGGCGTCGCCATTGACCAACACTTCTCGCAGCGCGGACGGCAAAAGGACATGACTCAATTGGTCAACCGCTACCCGCAAATGTTGGGCATTGGGATCGACGAGGCGACCGCGCTGATCGTGCAGAAATCGGAAGCTCAAGTCGTGGGTCGCGGAAAAGTGCATTTTTACGATCGCAACCAACCCGTCTTCCCCGACCGCCCCGATTACATCGCGTTACCGGCCGGTTCGACCTACGACTTGAAATCTAGGACGATCGTGCAGCCTGCCCGCGCCGCAGATAAAGACGACGGCAAGGCAGCGGGCAACTGAGTGCAGTTTGGCTTAGTAGTCTCGACCGTTAAGGCTGTTGACTACCGAGACGAGCCAGCCGTTCAATTCCGCCGCCATCTGTTTTGATCGCTTGGTCTCGGAATCGTATAGGTCTCTTGTTTCGTTTGCATCATCGGCCAAGTTGTAGAGTTCCCATTTGATTTGCCCGTTCTTTCCCTCAATGCGGTGCAGTTTCCAGTCGCCGTCCAGCCAGGCGGAGTGCCCGGCAAACGACGTGAGAGAATAGGGCGGCGATGGCAACTTGGCTGCGGCGAGACTTGATGGGTGAGCAGGCAGGTCCTTGCCACTCTTCTGCGCGGCTAACAACTCTCCCATCCAGGCAGCCGAGGGAGTGCCGATGCCCTTCGCGCTGTGATCCCAAAACCCCATAGGCTTGGGACGAGCGGCCTGGCCAGAGTTGATGACGTCGCTCAGACTGACTCCGTCGAGCGGTGGTTGATTCTTAATTGTTACGCCAGCGATCTGCAGCAGCGTCGGATAGATATCGCATGTGTTACATCGCATGGACGTAGTGCGAGGCGCAGTGATCTTCGCTGGCCATTCGATGATGGCGGGAACGAGCAGCCCACCTTCGTAGACCTTGCCCTTGGCGCCACGGCGCCCGCCGCTCGAACCGACTCGAGGAAGCGCGCCATTGTCGCTGCAGTACCAGAGAATCGTGTTCTCGCGTACGCCCAACTCGCTGAGAGCGCTGCGCATCTTCCCAAACGCGCGATCCATCCCGGTAATCTCGCCGTAAAAGTGCTGCAATTTTTCTGCATGATTCTCGTATAGTTTTCGATCCTGCTCGACGGCTCTATGAGGACTGTGAGGCGAGCCGAACCAAACAACGGCTAGGAAAGGATCCCGCGCGTCCTTGACCGACTTGATCCAATCGACTGCCGCGTCTACAGCGACCATCGAACTCTCGCCCTGCGTTTGAATCGCCTTGCCCTTGTGACTCAACACTGGGTCGTTGTCATAGAAATTTGGCGCGCTAAGCCACTCGTCAAAACCGTTGCGCCCCGGGTTAGCTGGACTGTTGTTGCGGACGGAACCCAGATGCCATTTGCCGAAATGCGCTGTGGCGTAGCCGACCGACTTCAGCGCCTCGGCCAGCGTGGTCTCTTGAGGGCGCATGGGGTATCCCCATTTGAAAACGCCCATTCGGTTGGGATGCCGGCCCGTCATGACACTCGCCCGAGTCGGCGAGCAGACCGGAGCGGCGGCGTAGAACCGGTCAAATCGAAGGCCGGTCCGCGAAGATTCATCAAAGTTGGGGGTCTTCAAATCAGGGTGCCCGTTGTACGCCATATCCCCCCAACCCTGATCGTCCGCCATGACCAACACGATGTTGGGACGCTTGTCCTTCGATTTGCCTGAAGTTGTGGCGTGCTGATCGGTTAGACCTGGGCGACATGGCAATACCACGCACGTCGTCGTCACAATTACCATGGCCACCTGCCATGTTCTATAGCGTCCGCGCATCTTCAGATTCTCATTTCGTTGGGGAATGAGGGGACCGTCAAAGGCCCTTCGGTCACGTTCCGGTAGATGACCGCCAAGTATACCACGCGGCCGGTGTGCCTGAGAGCTACACGTGATTACGATCCCCTGAGCACCGGACTGGCTTCAACCCCAGAACGGCATTGCCGTCGATCGTACGCCGAGCACAGAATCACATTGCCAAAACGGTTTCCGGTGTTGCAACGATAAACGTCGATGATCTGTCCAACGTCAGCTCTCATCATCTTGCCGCAACCGGTCAACTCGTCATCGGGCGTCGGTATGGCGACGCTTTCAATCTACACAATGACACAGACGCGCGTTAAGCTGGATGTTTTCATGAGTCGTACTGGCGGGAATCTATGCGGATTGAATCTCGAAGTATTGTCTGGGCCGTTTTAATCAGCCCATTCATCGTGGTGAACCTGTTGGCCGAAGACGCGGATAACGCGCCAGGGCAACCCACGCTGGAATTCGCTCGGGATGTGCTACCGATTCTTTCGGATCACTGCTTCAGCTGCCACGGGCCTGACGAAGCCAGTCGAGAGGCCGGACTGCGGCTGGATCTACGCGAACATGCGTTAAAGTCGAATGACGGTGTCGTCGCGATCGCTCCCGGTCAACCGGAACTCAGCGAATTGATCCGCCGCATCGAGGCGACTGACGACACCATGATGCCGCCGCCGGATGCGTTCAAACCACTGTCGGCTGCTCAGAGGGAAATACTGGAACGCTGGATTGCCGACGGTGCTCAGTACGCGGGACACTGGGCTTTCAGTGCACCGAAACGAGTGGATCCGCCGACGGCTTCCAAATCTGCGTGGTCTCGAAACACCATCGATCGATTCGTTCTCAGGCGGCTCAAAGCCGCTGGATTGGCGGCATCTTCAGAAGCGAAGCGCCACGCATGGCTGCGTCGTGTCACGCTGGATCTTACTGGCCTGCCGCCGACGATCGAAGAGCTGGATGCATTTGTGGCAGATGATTCACCGCACGCCGAAAGTAAAGTTGTTGATCGGTTGTTAAAGTCGGAAGAGCACGCCGAACGGATGGCGATGCACTGGCTGGACGCGGCTCGGTACGCCGACACAAACGGTTACAACAATGATGAAATCCGCACGATGTGGCCGTGGCGGGACTGGGTGATCAACGCGTTTCACTCCGGCATGCCCTACGACCGGTTTCTGACCGAGCAGCTCGGCGGCGATCTGCTCCCCAGCCCCACGCTCAGCCAGCGAGTCGCGACCGGTTTCAATCGCAACCATGTGCTGACGACCGAAGGCGGGATTATTCCGGAAGAGTATCAGGCTGAGTACGTCGCCGATCGAGTCCACACGACGGCAACCGTGTTTATGGGCATCTCACTTCAGTGCGCCCGTTGTCATGACCATAAGTTTGACCCGTTCACCCAACGCGACTTTTATCGATTCGCAGCGTACTTCAACAACATTCCCGACAAAATTGTTTCGTACAATTCCGCGAAGATGGCTGATCCGGTGCTGAAAGTCCCATCGCCCGCCCAGCAGCGGGAACTCGCCCACCTGAACGCGCGACAGAAGAAACTGACGGCCGAACTCAAGACGCGAACGGACAGCATCAACGCCAGCGTCGCAGCGTGGGAAGCAGAGCTGACGCCGGAAACAATCGCCATTCTGGGAACGCTGGGGCTCACCGCACATTTTGCCTTTGACGAAAAGGACGGCAACGCGACCCTGAATGCCGTCGATCCGAACAGCAGTGGACTGATTCACGGTCCGGTTTCACGCGAAAAAGGTCGGGCCGGGCAAGCGTTGAAATTCGATGGTTCAACATGGGTCGACGCCGGGCAGATCGGCGTTTTCAAAGGCGATGATCAGTTTTCCATTGCGGCGCATTTTCGACCGGCTGCCCACTCCGGAGGTGCGATCCTTTCAAAGATGGACGATGGGAATGCGTTTCGCGGTTACGATTTGAACTACGTCAACGGCAAATTGGAATGCCATTTGGTCAATCACTGGCCGGGCAAGGCGTTCAAAGTTGTCACTAGACAATCCGTCTCGCTGAACGAGTGGCATCACGTTGTCATGTGCTACGACGGCACGCGTCAGGCCACGGGTGTGCAGTTGTTTGTCGATGGCAGGCTTCAGGAACTGGACGTTACCACAAACAATCGTCTCGACGGGCCGCTCACGACTGACAAACCGTTTCACATAGGAAAGCGTAATGCGTCGATTCCGTTTCATGGCCTGATCGACGACGTGCGTGTGTTCTCCGTGCGACTTTCCGCAGCCGAAGTAGAACAGCTGGCCAGGGGTCAGGCTCAGGAGCGCCTCGGCGCCATCCTTGCCGTTCGGCCGGCCGATCGCAGCGAACATCAGAAAGAACAACTGAAGCAGTTCTATGCGAATCGAATTGACGAGCATTCACTCCGGATGCGTGAACAACTGAAGCAGATTCCTGGTCGCATCGAAGCGATCAACAAAGCGATCCCGGTGACGATGGTCATGCAGGAAATGACTGAACGCCGAAAGACTCACCTGCTCGTTCGCGGTCAGTATGACAAGCTCGGCGACGAAGTCTTTCCCGGGCTACCCGCATCCCTGGTCGGCGAAACATCGACGCCGGAAGCGACTCGGCTGGACATGGCGCGATGGCTCACCGATCCCGCCCACCCGTTGACGGCTCGTGTAGCCGTGAATCGATGGTGGGAGATGCTGTTTGGTACGGGGCTGGTGGAAACGGCCGAGGACTTTGGAGTCCAGGGAGCTCGTCCGAGTCATCCCGAGTTGTTGGATTGGCTGGCCACTGAGTTGATTCGGCGGAAATGGGATCAACGTGGCATCCTGAAATTGATCGTGCTGTCCGCCACCTATCGACAGTCGTCCAACGTCACGCCACAACTGCTGGATGCTGATCCTCGAAACCGCCTGCTTTCGCGAGGTCCACGGTGGCGGCTGCCAGCGGAGATGGTTCGGGACAACGCGCTCGCGATCAGCGGACTGCTGCATCGTCGGATCGGCGGACCGAGCGTGCGACCGTACCAGCCGGCCGGGTTGTGGGAAGACGTCTCGGTGGAGCGTCGGGACAAATACGTCGCCGACTCCGGCCCGGGACTCTATCGACGCAGCATGTACACGTTCTGGAAACGCACCTGTCCGCCGCCCGGCATGTCGGCGTTCGACGCACCCGACCGCGAGACCTGCGTCATTCGTCGAGCGCGCACGAATACCCCGCTGCAGGCACTCGTCCTGCTGAACGACCCGACGTATGTCGAAGCGGCACGAGCGTTCGCCGAGCGGATCATTCATCACAATGCCGACGACACCGAGCGTCTGAACTTTGCCTTTCGAAGTGTTGTGGCGCGTCTTCCTGCTGACGCGGAACATGCCGTCGTCAACGATCTCCTTGCGGCGGCTCGCAAACGTTTCACGGCTCAGCCGGATGCGGCGAACAAGTTGTTGACCGTCGGCAGCTCAAAGGTGGACACGACGATTGAAGCCGGCGAACTAGCGGCATGGACGTCCGTGGCCAGCATTCTTCTGAACCTCGATGAGACGATCTCGAAGCCATGAACCCGATTCCTGAGTATCGCAACCTTGTCAATCGCCGACTGTTGCTCCGGGGGGCGGCCAGCAGCATCGGTGTGGCTGCGCTGTCTTCGCTCATGTCTCAGGACGCGGTGGCCGAAACGAACGGCCCGATCACAGGCGGGACACACTTCGCACCGCGCGCCAAACGGGTCGTCTACCTATTCCAGTCCGGTGGTCCGTCGCATCTGGAATTGTTCGACCCCAAGCCAAAACTGAGGGGTCTGCACGGCACTGAGCTGCCCGATTCGATTCGGCGCAGCCAACGGTTAACCGGCATGACGTCCGGTCAGAAGAGCTTTCCCGTCATCGCACCAAAGTTCGGTTTCCGGCGGTGTGGCAAGGCTGGCACGTCGCTCAGTGAACTGTTGCCGCACACCGGACGCGTGATGGACGAGATCTGCATGATTCGGTCGATGCACACCGAAGCCATCAATCATGATCCCGCCATTACACTGATCCAGACGGGGTCGCAACAACCAGGACGTCCATCGATGGGAGCCTGGGTCAGTTATGGACTGGGCAGCGAAGCGGACGATCTGCCGGCGTTCACCGTGCTGATTTCACACGGGTCCGGAAAGGATGCGAATCAAGGGTTGCTAGAGCGGCTTTGGGGAGCCGGATTCCTGCCGTCCAGCCATCAGGGGGTCAAGTTTCGCAGCAGCGGCGATCCCGTGCTGTACCTGACGGACCCGCCAGGGATCGATCGCAACTTCCGTCGGCAAATGCTGGATGGTCTGGCTCGACTCAACCAGCAACAACTGGCATCGTCCGGCGATCCCGAAATCGCCGCGCGGATCGCTCAGTACGAGATGGCATTTCGCATGCAGCAATCGGTCCCGGACCTGACCGATCTGTCAGCCGAATCCGCCAGCACGTTCGAACTCTACGGTGAAGAATCGAAGAAGCCGGGCACGTTCGCGGCCAACTGCCTGTTGACGCGACGAATGCTGGAACGCGGTGTCCGCTTCGTGCAGCTTTATCACCGTGGCTGGGATCAACACGGCGCGCTGGTGAGCAACATCCCGAAACAGTGCCGCGACATTGACCAGCCACAGGCGGCACTCATTACAGACTTGAAACAGCGGGGCATGCTGGACGACACGCTCATCATCTGGGGTGGAGAATTCGGACGCACGGTCTATGGACAAGGCGGACTGAAGGACGACTACGGTCGTGATCATCACGGTCGCTGTTATTCCATGTGGCTGGCCGGTGGCGGATTCCGAGGCGGCCATGTGCACGGTGAGACTGACGACTACGGCTACAACATTGTTCGCGACCCGGTCCCCATTCATGACCTGAACGCAACCGTCTTGCACTGCCTTGGCCTGGACCACCGCCGCCTGACCTTTCGCCAACAGGGCCGCGACTATCGGCTGACCGACGTCCACGGGAACGTGATTCAATCACTGCTTACCTGACGGCTCAACGCGGGAAAGCCGCCTGCGCTATGACAGGTCTTCCTCTCCAGGAGCAGGCCGGATCAAGCCATACACTGGCACGGCCCAATTGCTACTTGTTCCTGCCTGGCGTACGAGATATTCGACGAGTTCACGGATTTCCCGGAGTGTGAGCGCTTTCGTCATCTCAGGCATTGCCGATGTCCGTGGTCTCCAGGTAGTTCACGAGACGTCCGACGTAATAGTCGAGAGTTCGACCATCTCGCAAAAAAATGAACTGTTCTTGAGCTCCGCTTTGTGCGTGCCTCCGAGGAAAACCAATAGCACGATACATAACGATCGCCTCACTCATTTGCTTCCTCGTTCTTGTGTTTCTCCCACCCACTGGTTCAGCGTAGCGAGCAACTCTCGGGTTCTTTCGAGCTCGGTCTTTGCGACATCGTTTCTCTCTCCTTCATCCTCGTCCAGGCGATAGAGCTCAGTTTCATTCTGCTCGATGAAATGAACAAGTTTCCAGCCGTCCTTCAGGATCGCCTGACAGGGCTGTGTTCCATGTCCGTTCGAGTGTGGGTACCACCAGGCGAGGAAGGGGCGGTTCAGTGTCTTCTTCTCACCGCGGATCAGCGGTACGAGCGAATGCCCGTCCACGGTCTGCTTCGGCAACTGCTCGCAACCGGCCAGTTCCAGGAGCGTGGGATAAATATCCATCGTGATAACAGGTTCTGTCGTTTTCATCGCCGGGATGGTGCCGGGCCAGGTGATGAAAGTGGGTATCCGTAATCCGCCTTCATAGTTCCAGCCCTTGCTCGCACGAAGTGGATAGTTGCTCGTTGGCCTTGAGGCTGGCATGCAGGACCCGCCATTGTCAGAAGTGAAAGCGATGATCGTATCTTTGGTCACTCCGAGTTCATCCAAGGCATCGATCACCTTGCCAACGTTCGTGTCCAGGTTCTCCACCATGGCCGCGTAGGTTGGA
>CAZWOU010000139.1:0-19069 GCA_964635375.1 uncultured Pirellulaceae bacterium
GCGCCTGTTTGTTGGCCCCCAACACCCAAAATAGCAGCAGGCCAGTGTGACTAGCACCGCCAACGCTCTGACTGAGTACTTTGGCCAACTTGAATTCGAAACGAATTTCATGACAACTTGCCTCTGCGGGGCAAACAGGAAAGAACGACCTACGAGGAGGGTAAGACGATACCATGTCTCGATGCCTGTCGGCGTCGAGATTCGGTAACGAACTTGTATCGAGCCAAGCCGATACAGCCGCGAAGGGGATGCGGGAGATGGCAGCAGGCGATGGATGCAGAGCCGAACGAGGAGGAGGACGACGCGAGAACGCAGTTGAAGAAGGAAAGCGAGAGCATGAGCCGTAGAACAGCCCAGGCGTGCCGATGCCAGCTTCTCGTTGGGTCTGGGTCCGATTCAGGCCGGCCTTTCTCAAGAGAGGCAAAAACACCCGCAAATCGCCAAGAGGGAAGGTTGAAGCTCAAGACGTCGGTTGTTGGTTTTTCGTTAAGCTGCGAGGAGTTCTACATCTGGGACGACTCGCAGGACGATTGGAAGTACGTGGCCCAGGAATGGCGAGACGCGTACGACAAGGCGATAGCGGACAACAACGGGTGCGGCCGTGGATCTTGGTCAGCGGCAACGGCGGCACATCTGAGGCCTCCCAGCGACGGCCGCCGAGACCATCGCATTGCTCAAGAGGTATAGGTGAGCCAGTGCCATGGACATCAGACACCTGGCGACAGCACACGTCTGGTGTCGCTCGCCCCAGTTCAGTCGGTCGAGACCGTCACCGTCGCGCCGGATGGGCTGGGAGCGGAGAGAGTCGTGGTCAGCGGGCCAAAGTTGTCGAGCTGGCCCAAACGAGTCTCGAACGCCTCCGCCGCCTCCGTGCAAGGGAAACAAGCAAACAGGGTCGGTCCCCAGGAACTTTGGCCGACGCCCTGGGCCCCCAGGTCCTTGAGAGCGCCGACGAGTTGGTTGAGTAATTGACCGTTGTAGGGCCCGCCCTGGACAGCCGAGAAACAGCTTCCCGCCAAGCGACCGTAGGCTTCCACGCTCTGGGCGAACGCGTCAAAGTCGCCGCATGTCGCCGCGGGGGCCAGGGCATTTCGGAGCAGCCGCTCAAGTTCCCGCTCGACCTGTTCGTCGCCGGAGATCGAGTCGAAAACTTGCTGCTCTTTCCGGCCAGCCACACTGGCTTCGCCCACGCTTGGCCGCACGAGAACGAACCGCCACGCGCTGGGAAGCTCAACCTGCAGATCAAGCGGGGCCAGCCAATCACCTTCCGCTTTCCCTCGCTCGATGATCAAACCGCCTCGGTGGAAGCCGTAAGCTCCTACTGATGAACGGAGTCCCCGTTCGACGCTGCGGGCGAACGGTTCGGGGCCAACGACGGGAATCCCCGTCCACTCGTGCAGGGCCGCGGCGACGGAGAGCCCGAGCTGGGTGCCGACGCCCAACCCACTGTGCTCCGGGGGGCATTCGTGAACGGCCAAGCGGATGGGCGGCAAGGGAATGCCGTGATGACGAGACCAAGAGTCGGCGAAAGCGCGCGAGCGACTCGACAGCTCGCCCTCCGCGACAAATGAGTCGCTCGCCATGGCCGTCAGCCGCAGCGCGGGGTTCTCCAGCATCACGCCAGCTCCGCCAAATCGGCGAGGCCCGTTCCCGACTCGCAGCAGACCGAAATGCAAGCGGCTCGGCGCCGTAACCACGACCTTGGTCGCTGCTGGAGGATGTCGCATGCCCAAAGACAATTCTTACTCCGCCTGCCAGTTTGACGAACGAGAGATCCAAGGCAGGCTCACGAATTGCCTGCCATTAGGGCGATAATAACAAAGACAGCCTGTTCGCACTTGGAATCGGCGGGCTTCGATTGGGAGATTCAACGCCAGAAACGTCGAAATTCCTTGTTTTTTCGGCTTTTCGGCACTTGGTTTCGTCTTGACGGCCCAAAGCCAACTTGAGACGATCCTCCGCCCATTTCACTTCCACGGATGAAGCGACCTAAAATGTCTACCCCACAACCTCTCCCTCTCCTGCTGCTCGCATCCCTGTCCGCGATTTTCGTCAGTTCGGGCTGCAAGACCGCCAGCTACGCGGAGAATGGGGCCGGTATGGGCGCTTTAGCAGGCGCGGTGACTGGCGCGGCGCTGGGCGAACATCGCGGAAATGCAGCGGCTGGAGCCGTTCTGGGGACGGCAATCGGCGCCGTGGGCGGAGCTGCGATCGGCTCTCAGATTGACGAAAATGTGGCTCGTTCGGAAGCGATCATCGAACAGAGAATGGGCCGCCGGCTGCTCAACGCCGTCACCGTCGAAGAAGTCATCGCCTTGTCGGGCGCCAACCTTTCCGACGAAGTCATCCAAACCCATATCAACTCCAAAGGTCTAGCGCGTCCGGTCGAGGTGAACGACCTGATCGCGATGCGGGACGCCGGCGTCAGCGACGGGGTCATCCAACAGATGCAAAAGACTGGCAGTGCCGCAACCAGACCCGTTTCCTATCCCGCACCAAGAACGCCGCCCGTGATCATCGAGGAGCACCACTTTGCTCCGCCCGTCTATATCCACGATCACCACCGGCCGCCCGTCTACTGCCCGCCCGTGCGCCGGCGCCATCGTGGCCACAGCGGGTTTCACTTCTCCATCGGACATTAGAAAAGGCGCCGAATCTTCCGCGCCTGCCGTCTAAGCCGGTTTGCCGCGACTCGCCAATATTGTCTGGATTAACCGACGATTCTGGTCGCCCAGCCGCCGTTTCATTTCTAATCGTCGCGTAGGCATCCCAAGCGAGCCCTCGTTTCTCACCACTCCCTTACTTTGCGGGCCCATGGTCAGCCCGTATCATAAGCACTCAAGCCGAGTGGACTGGTCGGGTGATTTGAAACAGCGAGAGAGCTCATGTCGCGTCGCGGATCTGATTTTGGCGGCCTTTCCGTTGCCTTGGTAACACCGTTCGCCAACGGGCAAGTCGACTTCGACACCCTGCAGCGACAGGTGGAGTTTCAGGTAGAAGCCGGAACCACCTGCGTCTGTCCCGTCGGCACCACGGGCGAATCCCCAACCTTGACTCATGACGAACATGAGCGAGTCGTCGCGGCAGTCGTTGAGGCGGCGGGCGGGCGAATCAAAGTCATGGCGGGCACCGGGTCGAACAGCACCGCCGAGGCTATTCGGTTTACGAAATCAGCTGAGCGATCAGGCGCTGATGGAGCGCTCCTCGTAGCGCCCTACTACAACAAGCCGACTCAGGAAGGTTTCTACCAACATTACCGAGCGATCGCCGCAACCGTCGAGTTTCCGCTTTGTGTTTACAACATCCCCGGGCGGACGGGCAAAAACATCGAACCCGAAACTATCATCCGGCTGGCCGAGTTCCAGAACATTACGATGGTCAAGGAAGCGACCGGCTCGCTCGACCAAGCATCCACGGTGCTCGCCGCGACTGACCTAACGATCCTCAGCGGCGACGACAGTTTGACGCTCCCGCTTCTGGCGGTCGGCGGCGAAGGGGTCATCTCGGTGGTCGGCAACGTGGTTCCGCAAGACATGATCGCTTTAGTCAAGTCGTTCCAGGCCAACGACACTGCGGCCGCTGTGGCCCAGCACCTCAAACTCTTCCCGCTCTGCCGCGACATGCTCGGATTGGCCTCCAACCCAATCCCCCTGAAAGCGGCCATGCAGATGCTTGGCCGCGACTCGGGTGAATTGCGGCTGCCCATGGTCCCGCTCGACGAAGCCGGCAAGGCAAGCCTAAGACAAACGCTGACGAATTACGGCTTGCTCTAGCCGACCTCAGCCACTTCAAGAACGGCCAACCGAGTCCGCCAAGCCCATGGACCAGACAGAACGTTGGCTTCGAGCGTTAGTGGTTTTTGAGTACGGCACGCTCAACGGCGGAGAGAATTCCATGTTGGCGCTGCTCGAACCGCTTCGAGCTCAGCGAGTCGAAGTCGTCGCCCTCGGCCCGCCCAACTCGCCGCTCTCGAGCAAACTCAAATCGGCGGGCGTCGCCATGCATCCATTGAGTTTGGCGCCTGGTCGCCCGCCCGACAACGCGCAGCTGGCCGAGTCGCTGCGGAGCTCGATTGACGGTTTCAATGTGGATCTCGTTCACAGCAACAGCCTGTCGATGAGTCGCCGAGTCGGGCGGGTTCGCAACGAGTTACCTGTCCCCTGCGTGGCCCACCTGCGCGACATCATTCGGCTCAGCAAGAAGGCGGTTAACGACCTCAATCAAAACAACCTGATTCTCGCCGTCTCCGAGGCCACGCGGTCCTATCACGTCGCGCAAGGACTAGACGCCCAGCGCTGCGAGGTTCTTCACAACGGAGTCGATCTTGAGCAGTTTCATTGCGACCGCAAGTCGTCAGTTCGGGTGGAGCTTGGCATCCCCCAGGACGATCTCCTGCTGACGGCCATCGGCCAGATCGGAATCCGCAAGGGGCTCGATGTGTTGTTAGAGGCTTTCGAGTCGGTGCTTCACTCGCACAGTAATGCCCGTTTGCTGGTCGTCGGCCGACGATTTTCGGAAAAGGATGAGGCAATCGCGTACGAGTCTGAGTTGCACCGAGTCGCCGAGCTGGGATCGCTCACTGGACGAGTCCAATTCTGCGGCCTCCGCGACGACATCCCAGACGTGCTGGGCGCCACGGATCTGCTCGTTCACTCCGCCAGGCAAGAACCACTCGGGCGAGTCCTTTTGGAAGCCGCCGCCTCCGGCCTTCCGATTGTCGCAACCGACGTTGGCGGCGCCCGTGAGATCTTTCCAAGCAACTCGCAAGCTAGCCTTTGCCCCGCGAACGACGCCGCCGCGCTGGCTTCCGCCATCATTAGCTTGCTCGGCAATCCCAAGCTCCGCCAACAGCTAGGCGTCCAAGCCCGACTCCGCGCCGAGACCGCCTTCTCCACTCGTCGCGCCGCCCAGGCGCTTGCTGAACAATATCGACTCGCCAGCAACACGTGACCCATGCATTTCAGTTGGCGCGTCGAACCACCTTGGGCCGTGAGACACGAGCCAGCGCCGCATCAAGGAGCGCCCGGGAAACCGAGTCGAGACGTTGGCGCTCAACATGGGGCTGTTTCACTTTGCTGTTTCACTTTGCTGCGGCGCCATTCAAAGATGCCCAATATCCCCCAAAGTGCGATTTGCACGGTGATCGCAAACTGGTACTCCGGTGCTTGCCCCCCGGGCGTGAGCAACAAGGCGATTGGATTAAAGAGACGAAACAACACAAATACGTTCGTCGTCAGAAAGCTGCGTTTCATCCACAGGGCGTGTGTGGGAATATTGCCGGCCAGGGCAAAATAGAGGGCCGCTCCAGTTGTGACCATCCAGACCACGTCCAACAGCGCGAGTGAATATCCAAACATCGGCATGGTGGAATTGAACGCCATCCAAAACCCGGCCGCGCCACTGAGAAATACGCAACTGACATAGGCAACCCCCAACGCGCGGTGACCGCGTTTCGAAGACCGACGGATACGCTCTGAGAACTGCATTGGGCCGATTGCCAACGTGACCGCGCCGAAAACGAAATGCACCCAAAGAACAATGAAGTACAGTATCTCCTTATCAGAACCCTCTCTGGGAACTTCCGAATGCACGTACGATAAAGCTACAAACATGAGGACGATCAGCAGATAGTAGTAAGTCCAAAGCGACTTGGCGTAGTTGAGCATGTGATGGCCCGCGAGTTGTGATGTTCTTGTTCAGTGATGACACAGCGCAATTTGATGAAGCGGCGTCGATCCGCCGGTGGGTATCAAGATCTCTTCGTCACAAACTCAACCGCGGCTGCGCCGAGTCTCTCTTCAGCGGCGCCATCTTTCGAGGTCTTTGCCTCGGCGGCGGGTCGCCGGCAGATACCGATCGCCACGCAGAAGACCGCCCAGCACGTGAACGCTCGCCAGGAAAGGCCAAGACGGGCGAATCGGTTGCATGGAGAGTTCCTTAGGAAGGATGCCGAACGGCGTTCTAGGGAGGAGTGGATGCCTGCCGAGGCGATTGGAATTGGGCGGTCGGGCAAAGGAGGGATGGAAAGACCGTAGACGTCGATGCTACGATAGCATGTTACGGACGTCGCCGTCCAGATATCCCAATACTGCATAAGGCAAGCCTTGGCGCCAGCCACCACCCGATTTTCACATGCCCGTAATATGATCAGCTTCAACCGTTCCCTTTTGCTGCTGCAGCTAATCGCGCCGCTGGTTCTCGTGTCGTTCGCTCTCTCGACGCAGCAGATTTTGGCTGACGAGACAGTCGACTTCAACCGCGACATTCGCCCCATTCTGACAACGCATTGCTTTGCATGTCATGGCACGGACGAGAAGAGCCGTGAGGGGGACCTACGTCTGGATGTTCGAGACGGAGCGGTCACGAAACTCGAGAGCGGCAAGACGGCGGTCGTTCCAGGCAACAGTAAGAATAGCGAGCTGATCAATCGGCTTGCCACCGAAGACACCGACCTTATCATGCCGCCTGAAGGAGAAGGCGATCCGCTTTCCAAGCAGGAAATCAAACTGCTGCGACGATGGATCGATCAAGGCGCTGTGTGGTCGCAACACTGGTCGTACAACCCGTGCCTTCGGCCGGATCCGCCCGAAGTGAAGAACAAGAACTGGGGCGTCAACGACGTCGATCGGTTCGTCTTGGCAGGTTTGGAAAAGGCGGGCCTGACTCCGGCGCCCGAGGCCAACCGCTACAAGCTACTGCGACGCGTATCGCTCGACTTGACTGGCCTTCCGCCAAGCATCGAGGAGATCAAAGCGTTCATCAAAGACGATCGCGAAGATGCGTACGAACGGGTTGTGGATCGACTTCTTGAATCGTCCGCCTATGGCGAGCGATGGGCGCGCATCTGGTTGGATCTGGCGCGTTACGCCGACACAAACGGTTACGAGAAGGACAGTCGTCGCACGATGTGGCCGTACCGCGACTGGGTGATCGAGGCACTCAACCGCGACCTTCCCTTCGACCAATTTACGATCGAACAAATTGCGGGCGACCTGTTGCCCGATCCAACCGAGCAGCAATTGACCGCTACGGCGTTTCACCGGAACACGATGACGAACACCGAAGGCGGCACCGACGATGAGGAGTTTCGCGACGCGGCGGTGATGGATCGCATCAATACCACGATGCAGGTCTGGATGGGTCAGACATTCGCATGTTGCCAATGCCATTCGCATAAGTTTGACCCGCTGACCCAGACCGAATACTACCAGATGTTCGCCATCTTCAATCAGACTGAGGACAACGACCAGCCCGACAATCGACCGTCGATCGACCTTTTCACTAGCGATCAAGAATCGCAACGCGGGAAACTCCAGGCGCAGATTGCCGAACTGCGTGCAAAGTTGGCGAAACTAGAGAAGACCGACGACCAGTTCAAGCCGGTCAACGACCAGATTGCGGCCGTGACCAAGCAGCTCAAAGGCGTCAAGCCGGCCAAGTTACCGATCATGCGGGAGTTGGCGAAAGACAAACAGCGGAAGACCTTTGATCACACCGGCGGGAGCTTCCTGACCCCTGGTAAAGAAGTCTTCCCCGGGGCTCCCGCAGTATTTGAAGCGCTGGCCGACGATGCTCCCAAAAATCGATTGGCGATTGCCAGGTGGCTGGTTAGCGAGAACAATCCGCTGACGGCGAGGGTGACCGTCAATCGTTACTGGGAGACCTTCTTTGGCACGGGCATTGTCGAGACGAGCGAGGATTTCGGATCGCAAGGACTCCTGCCGCAAAACCAACCGCTGCTTGACTGGCTAGCCGTCGAGTTTGTGGAGCAAGGTTGGTCGATGAAGAAGCTGTGCAAGTTATTGGTAATGTCGGCCGCTTATCGTCAGTCGTCGCGGATCTCGGCGGATGTACTTGCCAAGGACCGGCAGAATCGACTGAACTCGCGCGGCCCGCGATTTCGTCTCGAAGGCGAAGTGGTTCGCGACCAGGCTTTGGCTGTCTCCGGCCTGCTGAGCCGCAAGATGTACGGCCCAAGCGTGATGCCGCGCCAGCCCAAAGGGATATGGCAGGTCGTCTATAGCGGCGACCGTTGGGTGACCAGCCCAGGTGAAGACCAGTACCGCCGTGGACTCTACACGTTTTGGCGACGCACCAGCCCCTATCCGTCGATGGTCACATTGGACGCGACCAGCCGCGAAGTCTGCACGATCCGCCGCGTGCGCACCAATACGCCTCTGGCCGCACTCGTGGTGCTAAACGATCCAGTCTATGTGGAAGCAGCTCAAGCGTTGGCCCGCCGGATGATGGCGGAAGGCGGGGAGTCGAACGAAGACAGAGCGCGTCATGGGTTCTTGCGTGTTCTCTCGCGTCCCGCAAACGAGCAGGAGGCGGCCCGGCTGGTCGCATTGTTCGAAAGCGAGCGGAAGTTCTACCTGGGCAACCCCGAGCAAGCAGCAAGAATGGCCACGAGCGTACTTGGCCCGGCGCCCAAGCAACTCGATATTCACGAGCTTGCGGCCTGGACGGTGGTCGGCAATGTGCTATTGAATCTTGACGAGACATTGACCAAGGATTGAGCGATGAACAGCGCACAAAATACGAACAGATCCATCACGCGACGACATTTCCTAGACAGCTGTCGAACGGGCGTGGGCGGCATGGCGTTAGCCTCGCTGTTAGGCCAGGACTCCTCAGCGGCGCCCGCAGCCAAGGGCCAGCCGCATCACGCGCCGAAAGCCAAGAGCGTCATTTACGTTCACCTAGCTGGCTCGCCGTCGCAACTCGACTTGTTCGACTACAAACCCGTCTTGGTGAAGATGCACGAAAAACCGTGCCCCGATATCTACATCAAGGGACAGCGTTTCGCGTTTATCAAGGGGCACCCCCAACTGCTGGGGACGCCCCACAAGTTCGCTCAGCACGGAGAGGCTGGGCAATGGATGAGCGAGCTGCTTCCACACCTTGCCGGCGTGGTGGACGAAATGGCGATTGTACGCTCGATGAACACAAACCAGTTCAATCACGCGCCAGCACAGCTCTACATACACACTGGCATGCAGCGCATTGGGTGGCCCTCGATGGGTTCCTGGGTCACTTTTGGGCTGGGAAGCGAGAATCCGGATCTACCAGGTTTCGTCGTGTTCGTCTCAGGCAACAAAGCGCCCAGCGCCGGCAAGACGGTTTGGGGAAGCGGTTTCCTGCCGACGGTTTATCAGGGCGTGCAATGCCGCACTCAAGGAGACCCAGTCCTCTACGTCTCCAATCCTGAAGGGATGGACCGCGCCGGTCGGCGGAGGAGCCTGGATGCTCTTCGCGATTTGAATGAGTTGCAGGGAGAGAAGGTTGGCGACCCGGAGACGCTCACTCGTATCGCTCAATATGAGCTGGCCTATCGTATGCAAGCCGCCGTTCCCGATGTGATGGATATTTCGAAAGAAGACAAGCAGACGCTTGAGATGTACGGCGCGGCGCCGGAACGCCCGTCCTTCGCCAACAACTGTCTCCTCGCTCGCCGACTGGTTGAAAAGGGAGTTCGCTTCGTACAACTTTACGATTGGGGTTGGGACGCCCATGGCACCGGCAAGCACGACGACATCGTGCATCAACTTCCCAAGAAGTGCAAAGAGACCGATCAGCCGTTGGCCGCCCTGATCAAGGACTTGAAGCAACGCGGCATGCTGGACGAAACGCTGATCGTCTGGGGCGGCGAGTTCGGTCGCACGTCGATGAACGAGAAGCGAAACGGATCGAAGTTCCTGGGACGAGACCACCATCCCCACGCCTTCACGATGTGGATGGCGGGCGGCGGCGTCAAGCCTGGTCTAGCCTACGGCAAGACCGACGACTTGGGTTACTTCGCCACCGAAGACAAGATGACCGTTCGTGATCTGCAGGCCACCATTCTTCACCTCCTCGGCTTAGACCCCTATCGCTTGAGCCACAAGTTCCAGGGGCTCGACGCCCGACTCATCGGGCCGACCGACGGCCCCAAAGTGATAACCGAGCTGCTCGCCTGACGTAAACTGCCGACCAACCAACGCGTATGTCGTGACCTGCTATTCTCCTTCTGCCGCATTGGGTTGGAGCCTGCGGACTAGCGCCAACCACTCGCCTCCCCTCGTCAAACAAGGCGCGCGCGTTGCGAACGGCGCCACGTCGTTTTGGATTGACTGACGAGTCATTGGGGATTGGAAGGCTTCACGACTTGTGCCTCCAATTCGCTCAAACATATTTCACGCTTGAATCTGGATTGCAATGATGAAGCATTTTCTATGTATCGCGGCTTTTGTGGCCAGCATGACGATTGGGATTCCGGCGGGTGCTCAACAACAAGTCTCTTTCGTCGACAGCTTGAGAGCGATTCAACCCCAGACGCTTGCCACAGAGGCTCTGCTGCGAGGAGATCCGAAACGCGGCGCGATTATTTTCTATACGTCAGCCGCCGGATGCGTGAAGTGTCATTTGAGCGGAGAAGAAACCACGCCGCTCGGTCCCGATCTCGCCAAGCTTGAACCGAAGGTCGATGCCAAACATCTCGTCGAATCTCTGCTGTACCCGTCACGTTCCATTCGCAAGGGCTACGAAACGAATACGATTGTCACGGCTGCGGGTCGAGTCATTAGCGGGCTAGTCTCGCGAGAAACCGCCAAAGAAGTCGTGCTGCGAGATTCGACGAACCTTCAGGAAGAGATCGTTGTACCCAAGGATGAAATTGACGAGCGGAGTCTGGGCGCGAAGTCGATGATGCCAGAGGGACTGGTCGCAACCGTTGGCGGGTTGCGTGAGTTTCTTGACCTACTCAGCTACGTCTTGGAAGTCGCCGACGGCGGGGCGGATCGTGCCGCAGAATTGCTGCCATCTCCCGGACAATTGGCGATCAAGGACGACTCAAAGGACCTCAACCATGCGCGGATCATTGGAAAGTTCTCGAAACGCGATTTCGAAGCTGGCAAGAAAATCTACCAAGGTCTTTGCATCAACTGTCATGGTGCGGACGGCAACAAACCCTCGCTGCCGACAGCGCGAGCGTTTGGAAGGCAGAAGCTGAAGTTTGGCTCAGACCCGTACAGCATGTTCATGACGCTGACGCGGGGTAATGGCCTGATGGCCCCGACGTCGCATCTGTCGCCGAAGGAGCGTTATCAAGTCGTTCACTTTATCCGCAAGCGGTTCATGAAGCCGAGCAATCCTGATTACCAAACCGTCACGCCCGACTACCTTGCAGACCTGCCAAAGGGAACGCAAAGCGGCGAGTTTGAGCCCGTTGGCGATCGCGATTTCGGACCGGCGCTCGCATCGCAACTGGGGCGTGAGATCACAAGTGCACTGACCGTTCGCCTTGGCTCAAAGACGATATCTTACAACTTGCACTCGATGGAGCAGGCAGGTCTTTGGCGGAGTGGATACCTCAACCTAAGCGCGACTCAACATGTGCGAGGCCGGGGCGAAGGAGTGGTAACGCCTCAAGGCAAGACACTTGAGGGGCTCGCTGGCTGGCGTTGGGGGCATGACGGCTCGCTCGACTTCTCCCGCGAAGGGCTATTGCCTCGAGGCCCGTTGCCGAACAAGTGGCTCGACTACCGAGGCCATCACATACACGGCGACCAAGTCGTGCTCCGCTACCATGTTGATGGTCGTGAAGTCTTGGAACTTCCCCAAGACCAACCCAATTCTGCCGCGGTGAGGCATTCCCTCCGCATTGGGCCAGGGAAAGCTCTCGTTCTGGCGACCGGTGTGCACTCCGACCCAACTCCAACATTTGAAGGAATCCTCGCCGCAGGATCCAGCCGCCTAACGCAAGACAAGGGGGCCGCAAAATCTAGTGTGGCGATCAGCGGGCAAATCGCAAAGCAGAAACTTGGCGCCTTCACTGCTTCGTTCGTTTCCGGCGACACGAGCGGCCTGACGTGGTCTGTCGATAATCGACATCGACTCGTCTTGCGAATTCCTGCCGACGCAAAGTCTCGGCTGATCGAGGTGATTTGCTATTCCGGGTCTGGTGACGCCGCACTCGAAGAACTGCATAGCATGGCGAGGCAGTCGGCGGGTACGAAGATCGTCGACCCTGCCGCTCTCACCAGTGGCGGCGATCTATTGTGGCCCAAGGCCTTGAAATCCGTCGGCTACCAAGGTTTCGGGCAAGGTGCGTACGTGGTCGATACACTCTCCACACCTGATTCGACTCCATGGAACACTTGGTTCCGCACCTCGGCACTCGACTTCCTCCCAGACGGTCGCATGGTGGTGGCAACCTATGGCGGAGACATTTGGATCGTCTCGGGAGTCGACGAAGACTTGTTAGAGCTGAAGTGGAGGCGATTTGCGGGAGGGTTGTATGAACCGTTTGGCGTGAAGGTCGTCAACGGACTCATCTACGTCACCTGTAAAGATCGGCTGACTCGTTTGCATGATCTCAATAGCGACGGCGAAGCTGATTTCTATGAGAGCTTTAGCGCCGACGAAGACGTGTCGAGCTTCTTCCATGCGTTCAACTTCGATTTGCAAACCGATTCGCACGGCAACTTCTACTATGCCAAACCTGGCCAATACACGAGCTATGCGTTGCCTGGCGCGGTCGTCAAGATTTCTCCGAACGGGAAGAAACGCGAGGTCTTCTGCACTGGCTTCCGCACTCCCAATGGAATGGGGATATTGCCAGATGACCGACTGACAACCAGCGACAACCAAGGGAACTGGATGCCCGCGTCGAAAATAAGTTTGCTCAAACCGGGCGGGTTCTATGGCTACGTGCAGACGCATGCCCGTGGAGAAGCATGGGCGCCTGACGGCGGCCGAATCGACCACACGAAAGTCGTACCACCCACGACCTTCGATCAGCCGATTATCTGGATGCCGCAAGATCTCGACAACTCGTCGGGCGGCCAAATTTGGGTCGACGATCCTCGCTGGGGCCCGCTCTCGGGGCGACTGCTGCACACCAGCTTCGGCAAGGGATGGTTGTACTACCTGATGATGCAGGATGTGGGCGACGTCAGCCAAGCTGCGATCATCAAGTTGCCGCATGACTTCGTCACCGGAATCATGCGAGGACGCGTCAATCCCAAAGACGGCCAAGTCTATGTCGTTGGATTAGACGGCTGGAACGGAGGAGGACGCCGCGGGCTGCTCGACAAGGGCATTCAACGCGTTCGCTACACTGGCAAGCCGCATCGCATGGTCGCCGATTGCCGAGTTGAACCTGACGGCTTGCAACTGCGTTTCAACTTTGCTCTCGATCCAACGAGTGCTGTCGACCTTGACTCCTATCGCATTGAGCAATGGAACTACCAATGGCGCCCTTCGTACGGATCCAACACGTACCATCCAAAAACAGACGCGCCAGGCAAGGAATCAGTTAAGATGGCAGCGGCGATCCTCTCTGCTGACGGGAGGAGTGTTAGGCTGAACATCCCGGAAATTCACCCAGTCAATCAGCTCCAACTACGACTGAACTTGAAGGGTCAGGACGGCAAGGCGTTCGCGGAAGAGGTCTACTGGACGATCAACAGAGTGCCGCCTGTCATCCCCTAACATATCCCTTGAGCACGAAGCGAGCGGACGATGAGCGAGTGGAAATCGAGTCGTCGTGAGTTCTTGAAGAACGGCATCGTGGCGGCGGCCAGCGCCACTCCATACATTTGGACCAGTTCGTCTGCGAGGGCGGAGGATAAGAACAACCGTCTCGGCGTCGGTTCGATCGGCCTGGGTTATCGTGGGATTCCCATGGGACATCAGGCATCACAACTTGGCGACATGATTGCCTGCTGCGACGTGGACAGCAAACGCGCCGCTGGCTATGCCGCAGGTTTCGGTGGAAAGTGCGCCGCCTACGGGGACTACCGCGACGTGCTGCAGCGAAAAGACGTCGACCTGGTGACCATCGCCACACCGGACCACTGGCACGCGGCCATAGCCATTGCAGCTATGAAGGCAGGCAAGGACGTCTACTGCGAAAAACCGCTTTCGTTGACGATCGATGAAGGCAAGCAGATTTGCCAAGCCGTCAAACAGACGAAGCGTGTCTTTCAGGTCGGCACCCAACAGAGGAGCGAGTTCGGGGGCATGTTCCTCAAGGCTGTCGCGATTGCTCGCAGCGGTCGCTTGGGTAAGAGACTTAACGCCACCGTTTCCATTGGCGGAGTGCAACCGGGTGGCCCGTTCTAGGAAGAGGATCCGCCCGATCACCTCGACTGGGACATGTGGCTTGGGCAGGCGCCCTGGACACCGTACATCAAGGAGCGGACACACCACTTCTTCCGCAACTGGCGAGAGTACTCTGGCGGCCAAGTGACTGATTGGGGCGTCCATCACACAGATATTGCAATGTGGGCCCTTGGGTGTGAGAACACGGGCCCCGTGAAGATTGGCGGAGTTGGCAAGTTTGACAAGAGGAAGAACCACTACAACGTGGCGACCAACTTCAACTGCACGATGAGTTTTGAGGGTGGCAATACGATTGTTCTTAAGAGCGGCGGCAGCGGCATCTTGCTTGAAGGCGAGGAAGGTCGTATCTTCGTCAATCGCGGCCGAATCACCGGCAAGCCCATCGAGGCAATCGATAAAGATCCGGTCGAAACAAAGCGACTCAATGAGGAGGTCGTCAGGCTGTACCAGGGTAAGAAGCCAGGTACTCATATGGGCAATTTCTTCGAGTGCGTAAGGAGCCGTGAGCAGCCGATCTCCGATGTCTTTACACATCATCGTTCGGTTAGCGCATGCCACCTGTGCAACATCGCTATGCTGTTAGAACGCGAGTTGAAATGGGACCCGGACAAGGAAGACTTCATCGACGACCGGGACGCCACAGCCATGCTCAGCCGAACGCAACGCAAGGGTTACGCCATTGACGAATTGAACAGCCATGCTGCGGCAGGCGGTGAAGAACCCTAACGCCGCGCGAAAGAGGGCTGTTGCGAATCGCTTACTCTCTTTGCCGCAAGGCTGCGGTTGAGCTGATCGTTGACGACGCAGGTCAACCGCCTTCAGACGGCTTTTCAGCCGCCGCGGGTTCGTCGTCCATCAACTCGGAATGGCCGGGCCCCCATTCCCACTCGCGTCGGGAATCGTAGAGTGAAAAAGCGAAATCGCCTTCGAGATCCAGTTGGTGGCCGTCGAACCAAGCGAACGCCGGCGCCGGGTTGTCCGCCATCGCCTTGCACATTGGGCATTCGCAATCGAGGCAGCACATGTCGCCGACCAAGGGCAACAGCCGTCGCTCGCTTTCAATAATCGCAGCGGGCGCCGGCCCTTCTCCGTCGAGCGCGGCCTCTCTCTGCAGCCAGTCTTTTGAACGACGATAGAGCTCGTTCGCCAAGTGGCTCTCGCTGATTTCCGGCGTGCTGAGGATTTCTCGCCAAGCTTCATTGATGACCCAGCGGCAAAAACCAAAATAGACAACCACCTCGTGAAGACCCACTGGGCCAAAGCGGTAGGCCATTGTGTCTTTGCCTAGAGCGGGAGGGGCCGAGCGTTGTCGACTCCACTGCGATGCTCGATTCTCAAGCTCTCTCTCCACCCATGATCGGTCTCGATGTAAAAACAGTCTGGGCGCCTGGCCTCCCAAATCTTCTCGCTCCGTCATCAACCAATCCGCATGGACTCGCATCGCCAACTTGTGCCATCGCTGCTCGATCTGGCGATCCTCGCTTGTCGGCGGACTCGAGTCGTAGTAGATCTCGTTCGAAACGAATCGATCGGGCAACGATTCGCGACCTTGACAGTGCAGCACTCGACGCGCGATGTCCGAGGCAAAGGACCGACCATACAAAGTTCCGCGAACGTCGATCGGTTCGAAGAGCTCGGGAACTGAACCAAGTGAATCGAAACAGTTGCCTTCTGCTGTTTCCATGACCCACCCAGGCGCCAGATTGATCCATACGAGCGGCGGCTCTCGAGAGACCCCAGGTCGACTCGCCTGATCGGCCTCGCACGCCGACTCAAGTTCTTCCTCATAAACGCCGCCGTTTTCCGGCAACACGAATTGCTTGCCCCCGATCACGCGCCTGCAAGCCAAGTCGCACAACACCCAATTCTCATCGGGCGAGTCCCGCTCAACAACGCCCCAGTCAAGGTCGGCCAACCCCTCGTCGAATCGATAGCGCTCGCAGGCTCGCACCAGTTCGTCAAAGGAGGTTGGGTTGGCCGAGAGCGAAGCGATCACCGCGTACGCGCGCCAATCGTCCACAGGACCAACCTGCCGTGCTCCGTCTCGATCTCGCACAACCAGTGTGATGTTTTGATCGTCCATGTTCATGCTCCCCGTCAACGCGGATAACGATTGTCGCGCTCGGCGGCCAACGAATCCGCCAAACATTGCACGTGGCGCCCATCTTATAGAAACTCCTCCTGTGCAAGAGGGGCGCTTCGCGTTTGCCGTAACGGTTTCAGGCAGCTTTTTGGACGTCAGTGTCAAGCCGATGGCATACCCTGCTCGTTCTGGATGGCGGCGCAGGCAAATCGGCGGCGCAGGCAAATCGGCGAGAGGACTCCAGCGGCCCGTTGCGAACACAGGACGGCTGAGCGGCATCGACAGCGCGATTGTTCAGGGAACCTAGCGCGAGCCGAGTTCCCCGCAGGACGTGCTCGCTCGCCTGGCGCGCACTGGCCGCAGCGTGGTCACACCTTCGGCAACTGCCACGGGTCGCGACGCTGACGGTCGAGTAATTGATTGTCAGCCGCGTCGGCAAATTTCCACTGCTGAGGATCCCACCTCAGCTTCTTTTGATTCCAGTATGCGAGATTGCCTAGGTGAATGATGCTTACCGTGCGGGCGCCTTTCTCCACTTCGGCGACGGGTGCTTCGCGACTCTTGATACAGTCGATCCAGTTCCGGTGATGCCCAGGCGACTTGGGCAAGTGAACGTCGTCTTTACCCAGCGGCGTCTTGACGATTTCTTCGGGTTCGCTAGAGAGCCGTCCGCGATCGATGTGCAGCGTTCCATTCTCGCCGTGAAACGTGCACCCGCTCGGTCCGCCGTGGACCATCTCAACACCATTGTCGTAAAGGAAACGAACGCCGCGCGTCGCTTTTGGATCATCTGGCGGAATGATCTCGACGGGACCCGATTTGTCCATATTCAACGCCCACTGGGCAATGTCGTAGTGGTGTGCGCCCATGTCCGTATGTCCGCCGCCAGAGTACTCGCGGTAGTTTCGCCAAGCCGGAAAGTGATTGTGGGCGCCGCGCGGGCTGAGAATCGAATTGTAGGGTCGCAGCGGCGCCTGGCCGAGCCACATGTCCCAGGCAAGATTGGGTTCCAGTTCCTCTTCGGGCAAGTCACAGGGAACGCTCGGAGCGCCCACGCCGACCGTGACGCGGTCGATCTTCCCCAGACGGCCACTGCGAATTATCTCCACAGCCTGGCGAAATTGGCCAAACACATTGGAGCGCTGCTGACTGCCGGTCTGCACAATTCGCTTATACTTGCGAGCTGCTTCAACACACCGTTTGGCCTCTTCGATCGTCAGCGTCAACGGTTTCTCGCAGTAGACATCCTTGCCCGCCTTGCAGGCTTCGATGATTGGGATGGCATGCCAATGATCCGGAGTCGCGATGCAAACCGCGTCGATGTCGCTTCGCTCGATGATCTTTCGGAAATCAACGTACGCGTCGCAGCCCTTGTACTCGGTCTTTGCTTGTGCGTACTTGGCTTCGACGCGGCTCTTGGCCAGATCCCGTCGTGTCTTATCGACCTCGCACACAGCGACAACTTGCACGTCCGGCTGGGCCAGCAGTTGGGGTATGTGATAGCCATTGGCCATCTTTCCACAACCGATCATCCCAACCGTAATCCGGTCGCTCGGGCGCGTGCTGTCCCCGGCGCCCAGCGCCGACGCGGAGACGATCGCGGGCGCGATCGCAGCAGTCGATTTTAGGAACAACCGTCGAGAAATCGTCATGGTCGTCATCTCACCTTCAGGGAACTCAATACTGGGCGAATACCACCGTGGAATAGCCGGTCGCCACAACAGGCTGCAGCCCGTGACGTCAGCCGCCATCGTAACACGAAACCAAGTCATGTTCGGCCCGGACGAAGTCGTCGGCCACCTGCCATAAGCGCCAATCTCTTCGTTTCCTTCTCGCTCTTTCTGTTTTTCGTGTTTGTTGTGGCCCGTTCTTCGTCTCCTTCGCGTTCTTTGCGGCCGTTTTCTTCGCGGACTCGAAACGATCAGCCATCCTACGCCACGACCCAGAAATAGGCCGCCACGCCGAGCGACATGGTGAGCAACAGGCCAAGCCCGATCAAGACGATCGCCACCGTTCGGCCGCTTGAATCCTCGCAATGACGAGCATGATCGAGTGCATCATCGAGCGAGATCTTCTTCCCCTGCCGGTCCAAGAGCGTGATGCCCTGGCACTCGAATGAGCGGGCAAGTTTGTCGCGCGACTGTCTCGCCCCGGTCGACATTCCAATGGCCACGCCCGCTCCAATGCCAGCCGCCATACCAGCTCCAAATGACATGCGTGTCTCCTCTGTTTGTGGTCGATTTCCGGGTTCCAACTGGTGCCCGCCCGCCAGGTTTTTCGGCCATTTCCCAATTATGCCTATTGAACCTGCTGTACATATACACTATACTCACTCTACACAGGCAAATCAAGGGAACAAACGGGACGATTTGAGAGACGGGTGACTCACGATGAAGATCCTCCTATCGAACGCCTCACCAGCCCCGATCTACGAGCAAATTGCGGGGCAGGTCAAGGAACAGATTGTCAGCGGACATCTGACGGAGGGCTTCGCCTTGCCGTCGATTCGCAAGCTCGCCAAGGACTTGCAGGTCAGCGTCATCACGACCAAGCGAGCCTACGAAGAGTTGGAGAAAGAAGGTTTCATTCACGCGGTTCGCGGCAAGGGGTGTTTTGTCGCCGCGCAGAACCTTGAACTTCTCCGCGAGATGAAGCTGCGTGTGGTGGAGGAGAAGTTGGCCGAGGCGGCGGCTGAAGCGAAGAGTTTCGGGATTGGGGCAAGTCTCTTGCACGAGATGTTAACGCTGTTGACAGGAGAAGACGAATGAGCGACTTGGCACTGCAACTCGAGAGCGTTGGCAAGGCCTACCGAGGCTTCGCACTGCAAGAAGTCTGCTTCGAATTGCCGCGAGGCTACATCATGGGTCTGATTGGGGCCAA